>NZ_CP046884.1:0-327249 GCF_014522205.1 Corynebacterium poyangense
GACAAAGATGCCTTGCGCGCCGAATGGGAAGAGATCAGAACCAAAATCATCTCTGATTCCCTTGACGCCAATAGCGACATCCCTCGGTTAACCAGCCAGCAAATCGGTTTCCTTGGCACCGTCACCCCCATCCTCATCTCGGATGGTTATGTGGTTTTGTCGGTCCCGACGGATTGGGCTAAAAACTCCATCGAACAGGATCTAGGGGAATATATCGTTAAAGTCGTCGAGCAACGTAGCGGGATGCCTTGCTCTTTGGCTTTATCAGTGCAACCGCCGCGCAGACCTGAGCCGCAGCACCCCTCTCCTCAAGTTCCAGCTACAACCCCGAAAACCGATCATAGTCAGCAGCACCATCAAACACCTCGCCAAGATCACTGGCAGGTCTCTCATATTTCTTCGGCTTCCTCCTATCCCGCCGAAGCATCGAACTCCCCGCAGGTTAACCCCCGGCAGCGGATTGTTCGAGAAAAACCGGCCCGAAACCCTGATTCAGAGCAATCTCTGAATCCGCGCTATACCTTTGAGTCTTTTGTTATTGGCGCATCGAATCGCTTTCCTAATAGCGCTGCGGTAGCTGTGGCTGAAAATCCAGCCCGAGCCTATAACCCGCTGTTCATATGGGGAGGATCTGGGCTGGGTAAGACTCATTTGCTTCATGCCACGGGGAATTATGCCCAAGAATTACAGCCGGAACTGCGCATTAAATATGTGTCGAGCGAAGAGTTCACCAATGACTTTATTAATTCCGTTCGTGATGATCGGCAGGAATCTTTTAAACGTCGGTATCGGAATCTCGATATCTTGATGGTGGATGATATTCAATTCCTCCAAGGAAAAGAAACTACCCAAGAAGAGTTCTTCCACACCTTTAATGCTCTTCATCAGGCAAATAAGCAGATTATTTTGACGTCGGATCGTCCGCCACGGCAATTGACCACCCTGGAAGATAGGTTAAGGACTCGGTTTGAAGGTGGCCTCATTACCGATATTCAACCACCGGACCTGGAAACTCGAATTGCCATTTTGATGAAGAAAGCGCAATCCGAAAATACCCAGGTAGATCGCGCAGTTCTAGAACTTATAGCGTCGAATGTATCCACCTCAATCCGGGAATTAGAAGGTGCGTTAATCAGAGTTTCTGCCTACGCATCTCTCAATAATGAGCCGATTACCTTGGATAATGCACACGCCGCGCTCCAAGACATCTTGCCTGATAATGATGTAGAAATTACCGCGGAATCTATCATGGAAATCACGGCTCATTTCTTTGACATTGATCTGAAAACCTTGCGCGGGGCTTCTCGGGTCAGAGCGGTTACTCATGCACGGCAGCTAGCTATGTATCTGTGCCGGGAATTAACTGACCTTTCGCTACCTTCTATTGGTAAGCATTTTGGCGGCAAGGATCACTCCACGGTCATGTATGCGGAGCGCAGAATCCGTGAGGAGATGACCGAAAAACGAGACACTTATCATGAAATTCAAACCCTGACTCAAATGATTAAAACCCAAGAACACAAACCCCCTCGAAGCTAACGTTCTTCACGCATCTGACCTCCGGGTTTCGCATCACACCTTGGTGTTTCTTCAACGCTGAGTAGCCACAACGTCTACTCAGCGGTTTTTTATCTACCACCCCAGGTTCGACGTCCCCCAGCACCTCGTAGCAGATACCTCCGGCGGTGATGTCCCTTTTCCCCAGAATTTTCCACATCTGTGTAATTCCGTCGATGTAATTCCGTGTTCTTCCTCACATTCTTTTTGAAAAAGACCAGGTCAGAGTTGTGGAAAAAACTTGGTAAACGGGCTGGAAAGCTGTGGAAAAGAAGTGGAAAACTAGATCAGATCTGGGGAAGAAAATCGGCACTCGGTTATTTTCCACAACGGCTACTTGTTATTCACATTTCTTCCACAGCTTCGTCCACACCTCATTTTTGCTGGGTTACCTCGCGGTTTCGGGTGTTTTCCGCACTATGCACAGGACCTACTGCCTTTACTCCATAAATTTCTTGGATACCTAAGGTAGAAAGAGGGCCACGCGCGGAACCGGAAAACTCCGGCTGGGAATGACAAGTTTTAGAACTTTCTTTTCACGGGTAGTTTGGATCATGTCATTAGAGCGATGAACCTCAAGGAGCTACCGCATGGAATCACCAGAAGTATCTTTCCGAGTTTCCAAGGACGATCTAGCTCACGCCGTGAGCTGGGTGGCCCGGAGTTTGCCGAATCGTGCTGCTCAGCCGGTTCTTCGTGCCATTGTCATTAATGCCGATGACAACGGTTTAGAGTTCGCCGGTTTTGATTATGAAGTGTCCACGAAAGTTCGAATTTCAGCGGAAGTACTTAACCCTGGTCGTATTGCGGTAGCCGGAAAACTTATTGCTGAAATCACCAACACCTTGCCTAACAAACCTGTTGACATCAATGTTGAAGGCAGCAAGGTGTATGTGCGCTGTGGTTCTTCACGCTTTGAGTTACCCCTTATCCCCTTAGATGATTATCCGCAACTTCCGAAGTTTCCGGATGTTACTGGCCATATTGACCCTCAACTTTTCGTTCGAGCCAGTGCCCAAGTAGCTTCCGCTGCCGGTCGTGATGACACTCTTCCCATGCTCACCGGCGTCAGCATGGAAATCACCGGATCCCAACTTCGTCTTGTAGCTACCGACCGTTTCCGCCTAGCTATCCGCAACGTGGAATGGCAACCGGTTTCTCAAGATGTCGCAGCCAAACTCTTAATCCCCGCCAAGACTTTAGTTGAAAACACCCGCAGCCTTGATTCTCATCTCACTGATCCAGTAGAGATCGCGGTAGGAACCGGCGATAATATCGGCAAAGATGGTCTTTTTGGTATCCGCACACAAAACCGAGAAACCACCACCCGCATGTTGGACGCGGAATTCCCGAATATCCAGCCGCTCTTACCAAAATTCCATAACGCCCTAGCAACGGTAGACATTTCTCGGCTTCAAGAAGCTATCCGCCGGGTGAGCCTAGTAACGGAACGTAATTCTCAAATCCGGATGAGGTTCAGCGCGGAGGAACTTGTCTTATCTGCTGGCGGCAGCGACGCCGGACACGCAGAAGAAACACTTCCTTGTCATTTTGAAGGTCGCGATGAACTCACCATCGCCTTTAACCCGTCGTACCTCAAAGATGGCTTAAGTGTTATTGACACTGAGCGAGTGGTTTTTGGTTTCGTCGAATCCTCCCGTCCAGCGATCTTGGTTCCCGACCTCCCCGAACTTCCTGAACCGTCCGAGGATGGCACCTATGTCATGCCGGAAACGGATTTTCTCTATCTGCTAATGCCGGTGCGTCTCCCCGGATAGTTCATCTTCATCGGATTTTTTAAGGAGATGGTGAGTACAGGATGCATATCCGCCAGCTGAGTCTGCGTGATTTCCGCTCTTGGCCCAGCTTGGAATTAGAGCTTCAACCAGGGGTGGTGTTATTCCTGGGTCGCAATGGTTATGGGAAAACCAATATCGTCGAAGCCCTGGGGTATTGTGCTCATCTTTCTTCTCACCGAGTCAGTTCGGACGCGCCCCTAGTTCGAGCTGGAGCCAAGGATGCTCGGATTTCTGCGACTGCGGTTCACGATGGTCGAGAGTTAACCGCGCACCTGTTGATCCGAAGCCACGGTAGCAATATCGCCCAGATCAATCGCACTCGGCTTCGTTCTCCCCGAGAGATTCTAGGTGTTGTTCGCAGTGTTCTTTTTGCCCCCGAGGATCTAGCCTTAGTGCGCGGTGAGCCGGCGGAGCGTCGCCGTTATCTTGATAATATTTTGGCGATTTTAAAGCCTCGGCTCGCTGGTGTTCGCTCTGATTATGACAAAATTCTTCGCCAGCGCAATGCTTTATTGAAATCAGCGTCTGGACTATTGCGTCGGGGTTATGACTCGGCTGATGGTGCGGGGGCGTTGTCTTCTTTGGATGCGTGGGATATCCAGCTATCTAAAGTTGGTGCGCAATTAATTTGTGCCCGACGCAACCTGGTAGATGTCCTTCAGGAACACGTTATCGAGGCTTATACCGGTATTGCCCCTGAGTCTCGTCCAGCAGCGGTGCAGTATCGCGGGACGGTGGATCCGGAGCTGTCATTAAGCTCAGATCCTGAGATTATTGAAGCCGCCATGCTTGCTGAACTGGGAAAAATGCGAGATCGTGAGATTGAGCGCGGGATGTCGCTGATTGGTCCTCACCGAGATGATCTGGAATTGATTCTGGGTGATCAACCAGCAAAAGGTTTTGCCAGTCATGGAGAGACGTGGTCTTTTGCGCTGTCTCTTCGTTTGGCGGAGTTTTCACTTCTGAAGTCTTGTGGTCCGGAACCAATTTTGATTTTGGATGATGTGTTTGCGGAGTTAGATAAAAAACGCCGGGAGAAGCTGGTGATGGTGGCTGCTGAGGCAGAACAAGTGTTTATCACTGCGGCTGTTGATGGTGATTTGCCGGAGAACTTGGCGGAAAAAATCTCGGCTCGTTTTGATATTGACGTGAAGAATACCTCTGAGGGTAGGGTGTCGGCGATACGTTGGGCAGAGGATGAGACCGATGATCTCTGAGGGAGGAGAGAGTCAGGATAGGCCACTGGATTTAGTGGATTATTGTTATCAGCGCTGGATGGAGCAGGTGAAACGACGTGGCGGAAAGAATATGCCGCGACAGGGTGAGGGGTCACGCCGCATAGTGAAAGAGCGGCGGGATGATCGTCGGGCATCAATATCTGGCATCGAGAAAATGGGATTATCCTCACGGGTGCGGAATTATCAAAAGACCGGGAGAGATGGCCGTCCGCTGCCGAAGAAACGACAACTCCCAACCATAGGAAACGTGCTGGACTCCCTTATTCACAGCGAAGGCTGGGCGCCAAAATTAGCTCGGGGCTGGGTCATGGAGCATTGGCCTGACCTGGTGGGGCCGAAAATAGCGGAGCACACCACGGTGGAAATGTTTAAGGAAACCACCCTCATTATTAGTTGTGATTCCACTGCTTGGGCATCAAATTTGCGTCTTATGCAAAAGAAGATCCTTCAAAACATTGCTGAGAAAGTGGGGCCAGATATCGTGACGACGTTACATTTCTACGGTCCCAATGCTCCGAGCTGGCGTAAAGGACGGCTCCACGTCAAAGGACGCGGACCCCGAGACACCTATGGCTAAATCCTAGAAAAAAGCGAGAGCTTCACAAGCGCCGTTCATTGGCCTTCTGAGTGTCTGAGTGGTGGCGTACGTGGGGGGAATCGAGGGTGTAGAATAAAACGGTAATTTTCCGTTTCTCTGAGGAGTGCTCGTTTTCGTGGTTAGCAGCGAACACCAATATGATGCCTCATCAATCACCATCCTTGAGGGGCTTGAAGCGGTGCGCAAGCGCCCTGGTATGTATATCGGCTCCAAAGGGGAGCGCGGTCTTCACCACCTGGTGTGGGAGATCGTAGATAACTCTGTTGACGAGGCAATGGCCGGGTACGCCGACCGGGTAGACGTCACACTTCTAGCCGATGGCGGAGTCCAGGTAATAGACAACGGTCGCGGTATTCCGGTGGAAATGCACGCTTCCGGTGCTCCAACCGTTCAGGTAGTTATGACTCAGCTACACGCTGGCGGCAAATTTGATTCGGAATCCTACGCGGTTTCTGGTGGTCTGCACGGTGTGGGTATCTCCGTCGTCAACGCGCTATCCACCCGGGTAGAAGCTGACATCAAGCGCGACGGGAAACACTGGATCCAAAACTTCAACAACGCCCTTCCAGAACCTCTCGTTGAAGGGGGGAATGCTCGCGGGACCGGCACCACCGTGAGGTTCTGGCCAGACCCAGAGATTTTTGAAACCACCGAGTTCAAATTCGATATCATCTCGCGTCGTCTTCAAGAGATGGCCTTCCTCAACAAAGGTCTGACAATCACTCTGAAAGATGAGCGGGTCAGTGATGAGGAATTAGAGCTTGAAGCTCTTGCAGAAGATGGCGAAACCGCTGAACTGTTGGATAATGAGCAGCCGTCTTTTGATGATTCCTCTGATATTGAGGAGAAAGAAGAATCGGCTGGGGAGGCCCCTAAGGCGCCAAAGAAGCGGGAAAAGAAGGTTACTTTCCACTATCCCAATGGGTTAGAGGATTATGTGAATCATCTGAATAAGTCGAAGAATCCCATTCATCCCACGGTGATTACTTTTGAAGCTAAGGGTGAAGAGCACGAACTTGAGATTGCGTTGCAGTGGAATAGCGGCTTTAAGCAGTCTGTTCATACTTTTGCGAATACCATTAACACCATTGAGGGCGGTACGCATGAGGAAGGGTTCCGTGCCGCATTAACGGGGTTAATGAACCGTTATGCTCGGGATCACAAGCTGTTAAAGGATAAGGAACCGAATTTCACGGGTGAGGATTGCCGTGAAGGTTTGGCCGCGGTTATTTCCGTCCGGGTAGCTGATCCGCAGTTTGAGGGGCAGACCAAAACCAAGCTGGGTAATACAGAGGTCCGTTCTTTTGTTCAGAAGATGACGAATGAGCATTTGGCTCATTGGTTAGAGGCTAATCCCGCTGAAGCTAAAACCATTATTAATAAGGCACTGTCCTCGGCTCATGCGCGACAGGCAGCACGCAAAGCTCGTGATTTAGTCCGACGTAAATCTGCCTCTGATTTAGGTGGTCTACCCGGTAAATTAGCCGATTGCCGTTCTAAGGATCCCGCAAAGTCTGAGCTCTACATTGTCGAGGGTGATTCCGCAGGTGGTTCTGCAAAGGGCGGTCGGGATTCCATGTACCAGGCTATTTTGCCGCTCCGCGGAAAGATTCTGAACGTGGAAAAAGCCCGTTTGGATCGGGTGTTAAAGAATGCGGAAGTCCAGGCCATTATTACCGCTTTGGGTACCGGGATTCATGATGAGTTTGATATTTCTAAGCTGCGGTATCACAAAATTGTCTTGATGGCTGACGCTGATGTTGATGGTCAACACATTGCTACTCTTTTGCTGACTTTGCTTTTCCGCTTTATGCCGCAGCTAGTGGAGCAGGGGTATGTGTATCTAGCCCAACCACCGCTGTATAAGTTGAAATGGTCTAAGGGTGAACCTGGCTATGCCTTCTCTGATGCTGAGCGCGATCAACAACTGGCTGAAGGTCTAGAGGCGGGACGCAAGATCAACAAAGATGATGGTATTCAGCGCTACAAGGGTTTGGGTGAGATGAATGCCAGTGAGTTGTGGGAAACCACTCTTGATCCTACGAACCGAGTAATGCGGCGGGTGGATATTGAAGATGCCCAGCGAGCAGATGAATTATTCAGCATCTTGATGGGAGATGACGTAGTTGCTCGTCGGTCCTTTATTACCCGCAATGCTAAGGATGTTCGCTTCTTAGATATTTAAGCCACCATCTGATATGCACGAATGTTTAGGGCTTGGGGAATGATTCCCAAGCCCTTGACTCCATTCAGAAACGGAATCTACTTTCTAAAGTGGAAAGTAGATGTTGATTCTGAAAGTCCTAGGTGCAAGATCATGCTCATATCAGAGGAAGACGCCAGGCTCCTTGTAGAACGCGGAGAGCGGTACTCGCGCAATGCGGCTCGCTTTCCAATGTCCTGGTTGGGATATTGCATGATATGCGGCTCTGGTGTTTTCTATCTCCTCGGAGTATCCACCTCCGGCTATCATCTTCCGCTGGTTTTTTGGGTCATTTTCGCCTTGTGGACGGCAGCTGGCCTTGCTCTTTCAATCTTGCTTGGGGTGTGGTCCCGTTGTGTTCCCGCAGGATTCGGGAAGCGATGGACAGTGATGATGATGCTGTGGACCTTCGCGTGGATACTTACCGTTTCGTGGGCAGCGACTCTTGAGAGTAGGTTTGTTCTTATTCTTGGTGTTCTTTATGTCGTATTAGCAGTTGTTGGTCCGGTTTGGGAGCTCGCCGCGATGCGGAGCGGAAAATAAGGCCATAATGTCACATCCGCGAAATGATTTAGACCCAGAACTGACTAACCCGCTGCGTTTCTCCTTGTTGGCATCATTATCTTCTGTGGTGGAAATGACTTTTAAGGATCTTCGCGACTATCTGGATACCACTGATTCCACCTTGTCTAAACATGCTAGTGCTTTAGAAAAAGCCGGATATATCAAGGTGAAGAAGGGTTTTGTGGGGAAGAAGCCGCAAACTAAACTTGCTATTTCTCAGAAGGGCGCTCAGGCGTTTCGGCGGCATTTGACCATCCTGAACGTTATTGCTCAGGGGAAATATGAGGATGGTTCCTCTTAGGACTAACGAGGTGGCTGTGCGGTGGAGTGGGGGGAGTAAAAATGGTGGCAACCGGGTGTCCTATAAAGCCCGGTGCCACCAAAAAGGTGGGGTTGTAGCCCTTCCGCCACAGTCACATTAGTCACTGCAACCACAACAGTCACATATCATAGCAATTATTCCCATCTCAGGCTTAACCGACCCCGCATGACGTTGATGAAAACTTCAGCAAATTCTTTATTACCCTGGTCAAGGGGATGAAGATCGAGGATGCTTCGGCGAAGAGTCCGGGACTGCTCTGCTTCAGTGATATAGACCGGCACCCCAAAAATCCGCGGATTGCTCATCCCTGCTATCCCAGCAAGAGCAGCATAATTGGTGATTTTTGCTCCGGAGGCAGCGCAGAACTCCTCCGCAATATCCACTACTTGCTCGGCGCTTAAAGTCGGAAGAATATTTCCCTTAAGTCTCGGAGCCATGAATCTTTTCCCAGTTCTCTTGATACTCGCGAATAGTGGAGCGAGCTAAATCTCTGATGTGAGCATCATCAACCACCTGTGCTGCAGTAGAAATGATGGCAAATTTTGCCGCTTCGTGTTTAGAACATCCGCGCACCCGGCTAAGAAGATTCAGGGCTCGGTCTTCTTCGGTAGAAAGTCTCAGCGTCATAGCCATGAGAATATGATACCGAAGTGGTATCACTCAGGCGTCGAACCTTAATCCTAGGGGCCATGAAGGCCAGTTTTGGGCCTGCGTGCGTTAGAATAAGGAAGTTCACTCTCAATCAAGCGAAGGTGCGTGAGCTTTGAGCGACGACAATAACGGTTCCGGTGAGAACCTCTTTGATCGCATTCACCCCATTGACATCAATGAAGAGATGCAGTCGAGCTATATCGACTACGCCATGTCAGTCATTGTGGGGCGTGCATTACCTGAGGTGCGTGACGGTTTAAAGCCGGTTCACCGGCGCATTCTCTATGCCATGTTTGATTCTGGGTATCGGCCGGAGCGCGGCTATGTGAAGTCCGCTCGCCCGGTGTCTGACACCATGGGTCAATTCCACCCGCACGGAGATTCAGCCATCTATGACACCTTGGTGCGCTTGGCCCAAGATTGGAATATGCGCTATCCGCTGGTGGATGGGCAGGGTAACTTTGGTTCCCGTGGTGATGACGGTCCGGCG
This sequence comes from Corynebacterium poyangense, assembly GCF_014522205.1. NCBI lineage: Bacteria > Bacillati > Actinomycetota > Actinomycetes > Mycobacteriales > Corynebacteriaceae > Corynebacterium > Corynebacterium poyangense. Next base: position 9,423 of record NZ_CP046884.1, read on the forward strand.
GCTATGCGCTATACCGAGTGCAAACTCACCCCCTTAGCCATGGAAATGGTGCGCGACATCCGGGAAAACACGGTTGATTTTTCGCCCAACTATGATGGCAAAACCCTCGAACCGGTTGTGCTTCCCTCCCGAATCCCTAACCTATTAATGAATGGTTCAGGCGGTATCGCGGTAGGTATGGCCACCAATATTCCGCCTCACAACCTCACCGAACTAGCTGAGGCCATTTATTGGCTCCTTGATAACCCAGATGCTGATGAGAAGTCTGCGCTTGATGCGTGCATGGAACGAGTCAAAGGCCCAGATTTCCCCACCGCTGGTTTAATTGTCGGCGATCAAGGCATTAAAGATGCTTATACCACCGGTCGCGGCTCAATCCGGATGCGCGGAGTTTCCTCCATTGAAGAACAAGGGAACCGGCAAATTATCGTCATCACTGAATTGCCTTTCCAGGTGAACCCGGACCGGTTTATTTCCAATATCGCGGAACAGGTAGCCAGTGGCAAGATCGCCGGCATTTCCAAGATTGAAGATGAATCTTCTGATCGCGTCGGGTTGCGGATTGTGGTCACCCTGAAACGGGACGCCGTACCGCGCGTCGTGTTGAATAACTTGTATAAACATTCTCAGCTCCAAACCAGTTTTGGTGCCAATATGCTGAGCATTGTTGACGGTGTTCCGCGCACTCTACGCTTAGACCAAATGCTGCGCTACTACGTTGCACATCAGATTGATGTTATTGTGCGACGCACCCAGTACCGCTTGGATGATGCTGAAAAGCGGGCACATATTCTGCGTGGTTTGGTCAAGGCGCTGGATATGTTGGATGAGGTCATTGCCCTTATCCGTGCTTCCCAAACGGTAGATATAGCGCGCACCGGGTTGATGGATCTGCTGGACGTAGATCAGGTCCAAGCGGACGCTATTTTGGCTATGCAGTTGCGCCGCCTAGCTGCCTTGGAGCGTCAGAAGATCATCGATGAATTAGCGGAGATTGAAAAAGAAATCGCTGACTTGAAGGATATTTTGGCGCGACCGGAACGTCAGCGAGCCATCGTCCGCGATGAGTTAAAAGAGGTAGTGGATAAATTCGGCGACGAACGTCGGACCCAAATTATTGCCGCTACCGGAGATGTTTCTGAAGAAGACCTCATTGCGCGAGAAAACGTGGTGGTTACTATTACCTCCACCGGATACGCCAAGCGCACCAAAGTTGACGCCTATAAGTCCCAAAAGCGTGGCGGTAAAGGCGTTCGTGGTGCTGAGCTAAAACAAGACGATATTGTGCGTCACTTCTTTATCTGTTCGACGCATGATTGGATCTTGTTCTTCACAAACTTCGGCCGGGTATATCGACTCAAAGCCTTCGAATTACCAGAAGCATCCCGAACCGCGCGTGGACAACATGTTGCTAACCTCCTGGAATTCCAACCAGAAGAGCGCATAGCCCAGGTCATTCAAATTCAATCCTATGAAGATGCCCCCTACCTGGTACTGGCGACGGCACATGGGCGCGTCAAGAAATCACGCTTGCTGGATTATGAGTCTGCCCGTTCCGGTGGTCTTATTGCCATCAACCTCAATGAAGGTGACCGACTCATTGGTGCAGCCTTGTGCTCTAATGATGATGACCTACTCCTTGTATCTGAGGAAGGACAATCTATTCGCTTCACCGCTGATGATGATCAGCTCCGACCCATGGGCCGAGCTACCGCCGGCGTGAAAGGGATGAGGTTCCGCGGAGACGACCAGCTGCTAGCTATGAGCGTGGTCAAAGACGGTCAATTCCTGCTTGTGGCCACCTCAGGTGGATATGGCAAACGAACCGCGATGGAAGAATATAACGTTCAAGGTCGCGGTGGAGTTGGCGTAGTCACCTTTAAGTACACACCCAAGCGCGGAAAACTCATTGGTGCTTTGGCCGTGGATGAAGATGATGAGATCTTTGCCATCACCTCTGCTGGTGGAGTAATCCGCACCCAGGTCAATCAAATTAGGCCATCGTCACGAGCGACCATGGGAGTACGGTTGGTGAACCTCGCTAAGGATGTCACCGTCTTAGCCATTGACAAGAATGTTGAAGGCGAAGGTGAAGAAACAGCAGAAGCCGTAGCTAAAGGAAAGGTTGCCGGACCGGTAGAAAAAGAAGACTAAGCCCGTGAGAATACCCCGGAGAGCAGTGGTTCTCCGGGGTTTGTGACAAGGTTAGTTAATTGCATAGTATTTTAAATATTAAAATCTTCATTCTTAGCACTTAGATAGTGATAATTAGAAGAAAATTTAAATAAAATCCCAGTGCCTTATCAGAGCATTGGGATTTTATTTGAGGTTCAGGATGACTACATAAAATCATCGAGACTAGGAGAGAATACCCCGCCACCAACTCTTCCATCTATGCCATTTTCAGCGATCATACCAAGCAGAATTAGTGGAGATTGATCAGCATCACGGATTGAGCTTTTTGACAATCCAGATCGGATGCCTAAAACTGGGTGGTTATAGGTTCCAATCTTACTAGCTCTACCAATTGGTACGGAGTCTATAAATCCGGAAAGGCCTTGTGCAGTACACGGAGCAGAAGAAAGAGTCTGACCACCGAGGCCGAAAAAGTCCACAACGGCACTGTCGCCTATGGCAGGTAACACGGAGGTCTTAGGTCCAGGATTAAAATATCCGACTGGCGGTTGACTGGCGATTCTAAACCATTTGTCAGGATATTTGGCTATCTGGAATCCAAAATCAACACCATTACCACCAACTTTAGTAATCAAATCGCTATTACTTCCTATTGCAGCTCTTTCTACCAAAGCGCAAGCAGCCATCCAAAGATTTAACGCAAAAGCCGTTGATTTCTCAAGAAACTGAATGAATTCTGGCGGATCGCTTCTAGAGGTATTAAGGTGATCTTTCACAAGATAACTACCCACGACGGTTCTACTATGACCATCGTCACCCTTGAGTAATGATTGTGCCAATAGCTTGAATAAATCGATACCGTTTAAATCCGTTACTCGTTTATTTAGCCATTCAGAAAACTTCCCATTTAGCCACTTATGATGATGAGGAATTAATTTATCTATAGTGCCTACCCTTAGAAGATGATCCATGCCTTCATTGACTGCCGCATAGGACTCCGCTCCTGAATCTAGATCCTTAATAACATGTAAGCTCATTGAAGGTGATATAACCCCGGCCAAGGGGACTACAGCATTTAAATCTTGAGCTGCGTAAATAGGAATCCTATTTTCATCGATCAATTCAAAAGCTTCGGAATAATTTGAGGCCCATCCTTCAAACAACACGGCTGATGCCAAAGAATTCCGAACCGGAATAGGAATTTTGTCCCGAAAAGGTGGTCCTGCATGGAGAAGTAGACGGTCCGGATAACCATGTCGCTGAAGGACATCGATCAGTTTTATTTGGCCTATCCAAATAGGACGGATAGTACCTAATTTCTCAGTTAGATTCATACCTCAACCCAAGTTTCCGAGATTGCCATACCAGCAGACTGTCCAGGTCCATTGAGAAAGTCACGTTGAACTGTATTTCCGGGGAGTCTTTCTCCGTCGAGAAAAACTTCACCGGCCTGAGCAATTCTGAATACTGAGAACATTTCGTGTTGGCCAGTACCAGATTCTGGACCGGGAACATCGACTGCAAATGGAGTCCCAAGGTCGCGCCAAATCAAACGGATAGATCGATCACCGGAGTGAGCTTCCTCAATCCAATCGTCTCCCTCCCGAATCGTCTTAAAATCTGCATCAGAAATAATTTCGAGTTTATCCATAAAACTACACGGACGGAACAACACGAACTTGGAGACGAATTCATCAATCAAGTAATTTGTGAGGGAATCGTTATCAGTCAGAACTATGCCGTATCCATCTTCATCATACGGTCGTACAACTACAAGAGCGGCTTGTCCAATACCAAACGGAGAAGCATTAATTCGGAAGAATACGGATAAAGAGGTAAAATCCGCAGCAGGATCCTCTTTTAGGTAGATGAAGGGGTTGTCACCGGTCCACGCGACTTTGCCAGGTAAAACTGATGGATTACTCATTTTCTGTCCTTTCTTTTTCGGTCCGGAAATTAATAAAATTAGTTGTTGGTGACCAAGCGAGATCTTTCTTTGCAGAGTGATTGGAGAATATTGATGCACGCGGATTTTCGTCATAATATTTTTCATCAATGACTGGCTTGTTTTGGATTTTATCTTTATACCAATCCAACGTTGGGTCACTTCGACAGGTATCATCCGCGCTGCCAAAATATATCCCAAATTTTATTGTGGTGTTTTCCACTGCCGCTTGGAATAGGGCGGCTAGATCTCCCGCCCAAACGTAGTAATAGAGCCAATGCGTGTCAGGGTCATCGATAAACTCCAAAAATTCCGGAAGCGTTTCTTTAAGTACTACCGCCATTGGCCTGATACAAATCACGCTCATATCTGTACCCGTAGCCATTGCTTTCCCCATGTTCTCCATGAGTTGTTTACTGATAGAGTACGGTTGAACGGGACTTAGATCATGTGTTTCAGTTACGGGGAGGGATAGAGGTCTCCAATTTGGTCGCATTTCAGAGAGTCCACATGCAGACACCGATGAACATAAAACAACTTTTTTGATAGCTGCTTCCTGTGCCGCCTGTAGAACATTCCATGTCCCGATAGTATTTACCGTGATATATGTTTCTGGCTTAGCATTCCAGTCGAAGTCAATGGCGGCAAGATGTATTATTGCATCTGCTCCGGTAACTGCGCGTCTGACAGAATCAAGATCCATGACGTCTGTTCTCACAAACTTGACCGATGGAGGTGAGCTGTTTTCAGGACCAACCTCGCATGGTATTAGATCCGCATTGGTTACTTCGTGTTGATCGGCAAGTCTGGCTAATACGTAGCGGCCTACTCGTCCCGAACCACCCGTGACGACAATCTTCATGGAGTTATCTTTCTTTCTTAGATCATTTATCTAACTTTTAGTTAGAGTTCAAGTCAGCATTTCTATATCGATTGATTAGCCATTTATTCAGGCGAACTAGTACAACTTCGCTCGGTGCATAACGCCCTCGTGGGGCGTTTGTGGAGCGGAGGCCTTTCTGAACCGATTCCCACGCGAAAATATCTTCTAACATGACTTGTTTAAGGTCCTCGACTTCCATTTTCCACGTTTCTTGGAAATTGTCTTGATCGATCGTGGACTGAGGATAAAGCCAGGTTGCTGCAAAGACAGAAGTTTGCGTTCCGGTTGGATACCAAAGAAAGTATTTTACTTTATCTGGCATAGCTATGATTAGCATATTAGGAGCGATAGTTGCATAAACTAAAGTTTTGCGCTGTTCTTCTGTAAGCCCTTTTAGAATTGGTTGAAGATTTCGTCCAGTTCTAGTGGGAGAAAGATCGGGCTTTAGGCTAACTAGGTTATATCCGATCACACCTTGGTCGATGGAATTGTAACTAGCTTCATAGTCAATCATCTCAGAGGATGTGTCATACATTTCACACCAGCTTTGAGAGTGAAGATGTGCGCAGTGATAGCATTCATCACCGAAAACCTTCCAATTTGCTTCTACGTCAAAAAATTGGAGTGGTTCAGCCGAAACTAGATTCTCGAGATCCCAATTTCTAAGGTAATCCGTTAGAGACTCCAACCGCTGTGAGATTGGAGGTATATCTTTATCAAAGGTAACAAATATGAATCCTTGCCAGATTTCGCTACGTATTTCCGGCAGTGAAATTGTTGATTTGTCGAAACAAGGATTTTCGTTGAGGTCTGGGGCTGACTGTAAAGCTCCGTTTAACCCATAGACCCACGAATGATAAGGACAACGAAAACGTCGAGCGTTACCTTGACCATCTGCAACTTTCATTGCGCGATGCCGACAAACATTTGCCATTACTTTAATGGATCCATCAGCTTGACGCACAGCTATAAGGGGTTCATTAATTAGGTCGATGGTAAAAAAGTCACCTTTGTTCGGAATGTCATTTGCTCTCCCAATACACAACCATTCGTGTGCAAAAATAGCCCCCTTTTCGAAGTTAAAGAAGTCATCTGAGATGAATGCCTCAGGGGGAAGGCTTACCGCATCATTAGTGGTCTTGTCACTGGCGTCGAATTCTTGAAGAGGAATTGGGGATCGAATAGATGTGAACAACTCTTACTCCTTGTACTGAGTTGGTGATCATTTTGATGATCAGTCGGATTGTGGCTTGAGTAGCATTGTTCACTAAAAGTATACTTGATGTCAAGTAATAGCTAACATCTTTGATTGGAGAAAACGTTGGAGTGTTATAACACCTTGGGACTAGCGACTTTGGCTAGAGCACTTCGTAGTGGAGACGCCAGTGCGGTCGAGCTAGTGGAATACTGCATCAGCCGTATTCATGATTTGGATCCTCAGATACAGGCATGGGTAGAGGTATTTGAGCAGAGGGCAAAAGAAAAAGCAAAAGAAGCAGATAGAACTCCTGCAGATGCTCGTGGACCGTTACATGGTATTCCCTTTGGAGTCAAGGACATTATTGATGTTGCAGGCTTTCGGACTGGCTGTGGGTCGAATCTGACGTCAGGACATAGTGCTGTGGCGACTGGTGATGTCGTTACGGCTCTTGAACAGTGCGGTGCAATTGCATTGGGTAAAACAGTTACCACAGAATTCGCATACTTCCAGCCTGGTCCCACAAGGAATCCTCTCAACTATAAACATACTCCAGGGGGATCTTCATCTGGCTCTGCAGCTGCAGTAGCGGCTGGAATGGTGCCCTTGGCTATAGGTACTCAAACAGCGGCTTCTCTGATTCGTCCAGCGGCATATTGTGGTGTATATGGTTATGTTGCTCCTGTTGGCACGTGGTCTACAAAAGGCATAGTTGGCCTAAGTTCTTCGTTGGATTCTGTTGGATTCTTTAGTGCTGATATCGAAGGAATCGAGATAATAGAGAAAATCGAAACTGGAGATACCCCTCGTAAAGAAAAACCAAGAGTGTTGACCTGGATACCAGATCATACCTTCAGCTGTGAGTCGACGATGATAGAAAGGCTGCTTGAAATATCTGAAGAACTAACCGGTCAAGGGTACTTTGTCGATCAAGTAGAACTAGACGAAGAGGCCAACGCTCTTATCGAAAACCATTCCACAATCATGGCGTATGAAGCATGCCGTGAAAGGCGAGAGCTGCTGAAACAACTTGATTCTGTGAGTGAACCTCTAGCTGAATTGCTAGAAACGGGGACCGCTATAAGCACATCCCGTTACTTGGCAGCGAAGAAAGAAACATATAACTGGCGTAAAAGACTCACTGATCGATTTAGAGACACCATCTTTTTGGCTCCATCGGCATTAGGGCCAGCGCCTATAGGACTAGAAACAACTGGATCGCCGATTATGAGTCGACCGTGGCAAGTGCTAGGCTGGCCAACTTTAAATATTCCCGAAACAGTGGTCAAGACATCAAGCCACTTACCGAGGGGCATCCAATTGATAGGACCCCCAAATTTGAAGAAGTCGTTGGTACAGGCAGCGATCTTGTTGAACCAAGACGCAAAATGATGGTGAAATCGGTTGACGAGCGTTCACTCTTAGTGTACAACAAAGAGCAGGTTGTTATCTTCTAGTAAACACCGCGCAAAAAAGATCTACCCAAAGGAGTTCCGATGACAATCTTGGAACCTAACCCGGGACATGTACCCGTCAAAAATCTTAGAAAAAGCGTAGTAGCAGGATCAATTGGGGTTCTCGTGCATTGGTTCGATTGGGCCGTGTATGCATATACGGCTACGACGATTGCCGGGGTATTCTTTCCTGAACAGGATTCTACTGCCAGTCTTTTGGCGGTATTTGGTGTATTTGCAATATCATTTATCGTCCGCCCTATTGGAGCCTTCCTATTTGGAGAGGTAGGTGACAGATTTGGCCGTAAGATTACACTCTCCATAGTAATCCTATTAATGGCGGCGTCTACGCTAGTGATTGGAGTACTTCCAGGATATAAAACGATAGGGTTATGGGCACCAGTATTGCTGATCATGGCAAGGGTAATTCAGGGATTGGCGGCCGGGGGAGAATTCGGAAGTGCAGCAACATTTTTGGCAGAGTACTCTCCAAAAAAGCATAGGGGATTTGGAGTTAGCTGGCTAGAAGTTGGAGCACTATTAGGATTTTTATTGGCATCTTTTGCAGCGTATTTACTAAATACGATATTAACTCAGGATCAATTGACCTCATGGGGCTGGAGAATTCCATTCTTAGTAGCCGCACCGCTCGGGGTTATCGGATTCTATATCCGAACACATATAGAAGATACGCCTGAGTTTACCGTCATGAAAGAAACGACGACAGAAACGATAAGTCCGACCGTGGATTTATTAAAAAATAATCTTAAAGAACTGTTCCAAATGATTGGAATACAAATTATGGAACAAGTCACATTCTATATAGTGCTGGTGTACTTATTAACTTATCAAGAGGTACAACTTAATATACCAGCATCTACCGCGGCAGTATTATCATCACTAGCATCAATAGTAGGGGTAATAGTTGTACCTATAGCGGGAACTATATCGGATCGGATTGGCCGTAAACCAATATTAATAACAGTATCGTTAATGACAATAATATTGCCTTTACCGATGTTCGAAATAATGAGAAAAGGAACGACATCAGCAGCAGCAGCGACTATGCTGCTAGGACTTATATTGGCAATTCAATTAGGTGTACATGCGGTAGTGTCAGCGGAATTATTCCCTACCAGGAATCGTCAAACAGGGCTTTCAATCGGATACAGTCTTGTATCGGCACTCTTTGCTGGTACATCACCCTATTTATTAACTTTCTTAATAAATAAAACACACAATATTGATATGCCTGCGTATTATTTAATAGTAGTAGGAATAATTGGTCTGATTATCTCCATAACACTGAAAGAAACTAAAGGAGTCGATTTGATATCAAATGAAGAACGAGAAGGAATAGATCTAGCTGAAATCATGCTGCACCACCAGATAACCAACAAAGGCCGATAAATATATACAGGAAAATGAATTAAAATTATAGGAAGGAAATCAGAATGAGTAAACAGATCGCTATTGTGACAGCGGACTATTTTGAAGAGTCCGAAGTGATATTTCCGTACTTTCACTTGAAAGGTAAAGGGTACGAGGTAAAAATATATACACCGAACGGCGAAGAGGCGCGCGGAAAAAACGGAATGAAAAACCTCCCAGTGAGTGGCGGCTTTGATGAAATCAGAGTTTCAGATATAGACGCACTGATTATACCGGGTGGATTTGCCCCCGATATTGTCCGACGCAACGAAACAATACTACGGCTGGTTAAAAAAGCGGATAAAAACAATACTTTAATAGCAATGATCTGCCACGGAGCTTGGGTTGCGATTTCAGCAAAAATTCTAAATAAGAGAAAAATTACTGCGGTACCGGTAATCCGACCTGAAATTGAAGGAGCGGGTGGCAATTGGCAAGATGAAAGTGTTGTTGTCGACCGTAACATGGTCACGGCTCAAGTGCCAAACGATCTATATAAGTGGCTGACCATTATTAGCAATAAACTAGAGGAAGGAATGGGAGGGGAGAATGAATAGCAACGCAAGGACTATAACAAAAACCCCTCATAAGGACGATATCATCCAAGTTAGAGTGGCCGGCAGGAAACTTGTAGGGAAAGATATAGTCCAATTAACCCTAGAAAGCCTCACCGGGGAAAAGTTGCCGGATTGGGAACCAGGAGCACACATCGACGTCATGATACCCGGGGATTCATCGGAGCCCTTGATACGTCAGTATTCCCTTTGCGGTGACTATCACGACAACTTCCGTTATGAGATAGGAGTGCTAAAGACTGTAGATTCGAGAGGTGGGTCTAGATTTATCCACGAACATTTTACTGTAGGCACGGTCATAAAGATTTCAGAACCTAGAAATCACTTTCCATTGGTCCCAAGTAGTAACTATGTATTTGTGGCGGGTGGGATAGGTATTACCCCGTTGATTCCTATGGTGAGGAAGGCTATTGAGGGACGAAAGCCATGGAAATTCTACCAGTTGGCAGAAAATAATACGCGAAGAGCCTTCCCAGATATCGTAGATAATTTCCCAAAAGATCACACGATAGTACATTTTTCCGATGAAAATGGCATGATGGATTTGGAATTATTAGCTAAAACATTTGAAGATGATACTGACGTGTATGCATGTGGTCCAGCTGGGCTATTAGATGGGTTGGCGACCATTTCTGAACGACAGGACCGCTGGCGTTTCCATTGCGAGAGATTTTCTCCACGCGAGTTTTATGATGCTGAGGAAGATAAGTCATTTACCGTCGTTATTGATAGTAGTGGTGATAAGGTTTTAGTTCCTCCGGGAAAAAGTTGTTTGCAATCACTAAGAGAACACGGTTTAAAGCTAGACTGGTCTTGTAAAGAGGGAGTATGTGGAACATGCGAAACTGATGTCTTAGAGGGAGTACCTGAGCACCGTGATTCAGTATTAACCGCAGAAGAAAGAGCATCTAATGAATCCATGATGATTTGTGTTTCTAGAGCCAAGACGAGCTATATCAAATTACGTCTATAGAGGGTCAAGGAATGCAGTGCTGACTTCCTGTTATTTCTAACGTCGCTGATAGATAATATATTTGTTGATTGAAACTGTATATTATCTATCTTCCTATTGGATATAACAGACTCTAAGAATCCTTAAAGGGATCGAATTCAATTCTAACGTTTTATGTGAACCCAAATTATTCGAGCTATATCTGTTTTGCTAAGGTTAGTGAATTTGTGGGGTAATTGAGAGTCAAACGCTAGGCTATCCCCTTCGGCTAATATATATTGTTCGAATTCGATAGAGACTTCCAATTGGCCTTCAATAACTATACCAAACTCCTGACCTGTGTGTCGCATATATTCGCCGTTTTCGGTCGAACTCGTTCCTGGAGGAAAAGTTATTTGGCGGAAAGAGTAGCTCTGCTCTGGTTGTTGTGTCAATAGTTCCCATACAACCCCACCAGACATAGTAAGAGATTTTCTGTTGACTTTTCTAACTAAGGATACGTTGTTGGAATTTATATTGGTTAGATTATTATTTGTAACGGAATCACCGCTTATATTATCTCTTCCAAAAATGGCATCAATCGGAATGTCAAGAACTTCTGCCAGTTTATATAAAAGTCCAACAGAGGGCGAGGCGAGTCCTCTTTCAATTTGCGATATATGTCCCGCACTTACCCCTGCTATTTTGCCGAGGTCTCGTAAACTCATCCTCCGGTTTTTCCTTATTTCCTTTATTTTTGGTCCTATCAGTTTTTCTGCTTCAGCCTCTAACGGCTCACTATCTGTTTGATTAGTTGCGTTGGAATTGTTGGACATCGTTCCTCCTGTTGTGATTTCTTGAAGATTCAATAATTATTCGGGATTACTGGCTTGTTATGACACGATCTAACATTTTCCTGGCCAGGTCAAATGGTGTCTTTCGGTGCTTAGTTCTACTAAGTTGCTTGAGCGAAACTTGTCTGCGCTTGAGCTGGTAATTTTCAGTGCAGCTTTGTGCAAGTGAGGATGGTCACAATCAGGCGATTTAGAGAGGAATCGAGGCTTCATTTTTGGGGTTCTGGGTATATTTGGTCTTTACTTTTTCTTGTCCGTTCACTATTTGGTTTCTATGGCCATGAAGTCCTATTTTGGGCAGTCCATACAAGGGTTGTCTGATTTTGGAGATAACCGGTGTTGTCCTGACGCCGAGCAGTATTTTCATTAGTTATTGATGTTTATGCCTAGTCACTGCAGCCAAGACCATGAAGACGATGGAGCTGGTACCTAAGCCACGGTGCAACGAAGTGTTATCCACCCCCAATATTTTAGGCAAGACTTCTTAAGAAATAGGTGCTAGGTGGAGGTGGGAAATGCGCTTTCGCTGGGGTGTCGCGGTAGAATACAACGGCGGTGCGCAACCGTAGTGGCCGCAAACTAAGCCATAGATCTAAGGAAGAGGAGACCCCATGGCAGCCCGAGAACTAATACTAGTCCGGATTTCACCACAATCAGCGTTCCGGGTGGCCCTAGCGATGTCTCTCGTAGGTTTAGTGGCGTGGGTTCTAGCAACCACCATTCTCTACTTCGTCCTCGATCTGGTGGGGGTGTGGGATAAATTCAACTCCGTGGTGTCCGGTGTTGGCGGAGATCAAGTAATAAGTTTCGGGATGGCTCTGGCCATGTCCACGCTCATCGGCGCCATCGGCGCCATCGCCACTACTATTCTGGCTCCTCTTTTGGCAATAATATATAACTCCCTCGTAGAACTTATTGGTGGATTGATAGTAACTTTCCACTCCGGCCATTAGATTTTCTAGCTCAGCCACACCTACCTATTAGTGGCGGTAATTCCGCAGGTAAAAGCATGATTTGCGAAATCTCCAGCCATGACTGTAAAGTAAGTCATCGTTCCCAGGGCCTATAGCTCAGTCGGTTAGAGCGCATCGCTGATAACGATGAGGTCGCAAGTTCGATTCTTGCTAGGCCCACTCATAACTGAAGCTTGGGGCATTAGCTCAATTGGTAGAGCGTCTGCTTTGCACGCAGAAGGTCAGGAGTTCGATTCTCCTATGCTCCACAACAAAAGCACCTGATCCACGACGATCAGGTGCTTTTCTTCATTTTACTCTTTCCCTAGTTCCGTTGATCCTTCAGCGCGTTAGCATAGAGAAATGACAGGAATGCTTTATAACCGCTTAGGGGCGTCGGGCCTCCAAGTTTCGCAATTCAGTTTCGGCTCCTGGGTTACCTTCGGTACGCAGGTAGACACCGATCTGGCGAAAGAACAACTGGCGGTAGCTAAAGATCATGGCGTGAACTTTTTTGATAACGCTGAAGTCTATGCCGGCGGTGAGTCCGAGCGGATCATGGGGCAAGCTATTGCAGATCTGGGATGGAAGCGCCATGAGTACGTGATTTCCACCAAGTTGTTCTGGGGGATCAACGGGGACATGGTGAACATGAAGAACACCTTGAACCGGAAGTACCTGATGCAAGGCATTGACGGTTCCCTAGAGAGGCTGGGTCTAGACTTCGTTGACCTGGTGTTTTGCCATCGCCCTGATCCCCAAACTCCGGTCGAGGAAACTGTGTGGGCGATGAGTGACATGATCTCCCAAGGCAAGGCTTTGTACTGGGGGACTTCGGAGTGGAGTGCGGAGGAAATCCGCGCGGCTTGGGAGATTGCTGAACGCCACCATCTGCATAAACCTGTCATGGAGCAGCCGGAATATAACCTTCTCCATCGCCACAAAGTGGAACAAGAGTTTTCCCGGCTCTACCAGGATATTGGTTTAGGTTTAACTACGTGGAGCCCGTTGGCGTCGGGCATACTGAGTGGGAAGTACGTGGATGGTATCCCAGAGAATTCCCGAGCAGCTCTCCAGGGCTATGACTTTATTCGTGAAGCCGCCGATGATGAGGATATAAAAGCAAAACTTCGTCGTTTCATTGACGTTGCCCGACGCATGGAAGTAACCCCAGCGCAATTAGCTTTGGCATGGGTTGCATCAAACCCGCATGTCTCTACCGTGATTCTGGGTGCTTCTACGGTTCAACAGCTGGAAGAAAATCTTGGTGCTGTGGCGGTAATGGACCGGCTCGGCGCTGAGGTAAAAACGGAGATAGCGGAAATTTTTACTGCGTAGGTGGGGTTTTCTTCGCTTGCAATTCCCGTAATTGGCGGGAATTACGCAGGAAAAACAAGGTGATGCAGATGGAGTAGATCAGCAGAAAAATCACGAGGAATGTAAGGACATTCGCGGTAGACATGGCTTTAAGTTTATGAGTTCTACGTGCCGGGATCAATAGAGGAAAGCGCTCTAGCCGCAAACCGAGGATGATTTTTCTTAAGCCAGATTGATGGTTAAAATGTCTGCGGGGCTATAGCTCAGTCGGTTAGAGCCGCAGACTCATAATCTGCTGGTCCCGGGTTCGAGCCCCGGTGGCCCCACATCGAAGCGTCGATGGAAGTTAGCCGAGTGCTGGTTTTCCATGGGCGCTTCTTCGTTTTCAGAATACGCCACTTCATAATGGGTTCTATTATTGGTTATTATCCGCCACCGTGCGGATAGATGATTGAAGAGAACTCTAAGAAGACATTCCTCTTTCTAAAGAGCGAAAATTCCCAGTGTGGTCGTCGAATATAGGCAGGTATGTTAGTCCGACGTAGGGTTTTATTTCCTTAATTGTCTCATAAGCTCGGCAATTGAACCTATAAATTCGGGGCGCGCCAGGCTCTCAAGCGGAGGGGGTGGTGTTTGCCGGGCTCTCCAGGCCCACATCGATAGAATGCCGCCCAGAATAAACTCCGAGATTGCCTGTTTAACAGCTATGTCTGAGGCATCTTCGGCGACGGTTGGGTTAATGCCTAGTTTGGATTGCCAGTTTTGTGTGATGACTTTGGTAATACGGGGGCGGAAGTGTGAACTGACTGAAGAGTTGAGCAGTTGACCAATTTTGGTGACAGCCTGATCAAAATGATTTATGTTCGGTATGCCTTCTTCTACTGATTGCTCTCCTGAGATGATTTCCACCACCGTCGATACGAGGTTGTCATCAAAAACTTGGGTGAGGATGTCATCGTAGAAGTCCTCGATATCGTGGAAATGGTAGTAAAAGGTACCTCGGTTACATCCGGCTTCGCAGGTAAGTGCCTGCACAGAGATGCGCTTGTATGGCTGTTGACGTTCCTGATCAAGAAGCCGCCAAAATGCTTTATGCAGTTCTTGATAATTGATGTCGCTTCGACCCATACTCAACACTTTTCCTAAAATTGATTATTTTTTCCAACACGGTGTTGGAATATTCTAAAGAACATGGAACCCGTAGTGCTGAGCAATGTTTCCTTCAGATATAGCCGCAAGGATGACTACATTCTGCAAGATCTCTCTTTCCAGGCTGGTGTAGGGGAGTTGTGGTGCCTTCTCGGTTCATCGGGCTCAGGAAAATCAACAATGATTCGACTTCTCATGGGCCTAAACGTGCCGACTTCCGGGACGGTACAGGTGTTTGGCGAGTGTGCCCCATTCCGTACCATGCGCCCAAGGATTGGTTATATGCCGCAAGATTCGGCACTTTACAATGACCTCACGGGCCGCGAAAACCTGCATTTCTTCGGTGAACTTTCGGGAGTGAAACACCGAGAGTTGTCGACGCGCGCAGCTGAATTGCTTGACTTCTTTGATCTCACAAATGCCGCTGACCGCTTGGTTTCTAAGTATTCGGGGGGAATGCAACGGCGACTTTCCTTAGCTATTGCGCTCATGGCGAAACCAGATTTACTTGTTCTCGACGAACCCACGGTAGGGCTGGATCCCCGCCAGCGTCTGCGGATTTGGAACCAGCTATTTCAGATGAATGCCGATGGCGTCACAATATTGATCACTACGCATGTTATGGATGAGGCTGAACGTTGTCCCAACGTTGCTTTGCTTGCTGACGGTCACATCATTGGTAGCGGGAGCCCGCAGGAAATTTGCCAACACGCCGGCAAAACCAGGTTAGAGGGTGCCTTCCTGCAAATCCTCGATGGCGAAAGGATACGTCGAGAAAAACATCTCGTGCCGAGGTTGTAGGAGAAGAACTATGAATAATCTCAGAGCTGTCAGTAAGAGAATCTTCTTACAGTTCCGGCATGATCCACGTACGGCAGCCATTCTATTTGTAGCTCCGGTGATCGTGATGTGGTTGCTATCACTAGTTCTGAACGTTGATGGCTACCGGCCAGTAGTGGCGACGCAGCAGTTGCCTGACGCCATTCACCAGCTTTACGAAGAAGAGGCAGAGGTTATTCCTTTTCCTGGTGGGGATGAGACAGAATATCTCCGGGAAGGACACGCGGATGCTGTCATCAAGCTCGACGACGATAAACTCCATCTTCTCATCGACGGATCAGATCCCGTCCGAATGCAGGCGGTAATAAAAACTACCCAGGGCGTGCTCGATAAATACACCACTGACCTAATAGATCAGCAACACCTAGTTGCGGGAGTGAAAACCGCCGGCCCAGGCATGATTACTGGAATATCAACCGATACTGTTTACGGTGACACGGACTGGAAAACGTATGATTATCTAGGACCAGCGCTACTTGGTATATTTCTTCTGGTCTTTACCTTCATTACTAGTCAAATGGCGTTAGTAAGTGAGCGTGCCCAAGGCACGCTGGAACGGTTTCTCGCTACCCCGGTGAAACCCTGGGAAATCGTAGGCGGCTATGCGATCGCCTTTGGCGTGATCGGACTGATACAGACCCTCATTATCTCCGGAATGGGAATGTGGTTAGTCGGTTTGCGAATAGTCGGTAATTTCGGATGGGTAATCACTATCGGAATGACGCTAACAATCACGTCGGTAGTAATGGGACTAATGGTGTCCTCCTACGCCAAAACGCCCATCCAAGTTGTGCAGTTGATGCTTGCCATAGTGTCACCACAAATACTACTGAGCGGGGTGTTTAACCTTTCTGCCGCACCGCGAATTTTACAAATACTCAGCGAGTTACTACCGCTGCGCCACGGAGTTAATGCTCTCAAATCAGTAATGATCAAGGGTGAAGGTTGGTCCGCGATTTCCTTCGATATCGGGATTATGTGGCTGATGATTGTTATATTCTTCATCATCGCCACGTGGGGGCTTCGAAAGAAAACAGCAAAGCGGCACTCCGGTTCCGCACAGCATCAGCGAAGCACTCACCATATGTGAAGGAAGATCGTTTTGATCTTCGATCCCGCCCTGTGAGGGTGCGTGCTTGTAAACACTGTTTTCTAAACTGAGTGCAGTTTCACTCACTATGCGTGGCTCTCGCAATATCTAGCTTTATTCGAATGTGGTAACTGCGCAGTGATTCAATGTTTTTATAGCTGTGCGGTCATCGCGATAGTGTTGCATCCATTCTTTTGTAGTGGAGCCGAGAGGTATATATCCAGGGACTTAATTTGCCGGGGGGGGACACGATCATCCTTAAGTAATGCGCATGAACCCCCGAGGGGGCGACGAGAGATACCCCAGTGCCAATTCTTCTTTTACTCCCATACCCTTTCGTTACTTAAAATAAACAAGAGAACGTGGGGTCCGCTGGCCAAAGATAAATCCCAAGTAATTATCTATTGATTTTCGTGATAGCAGACATATACTTTTAGTAAGCTATTTCTCGATTAAATTTAGTCGAGATTATGTCTCGATTCTGTTAGGCCAAAAGACAGGGCGCTAATTGAACACCCGAATGTGAGGAAACATGAGCAAGAACAAACTAACTTTAATTTCTGTTATTATAATGATCTTGATCGGGATTCTCTTTAAATCTTATGTTTGCAGCGCAATTGTCATAATTCTGATTATATTTATCCACATCATCTATCCAAAAATTAAATAGTCTCACAAAGAATAAATGTTTGGTTAGATGACATAATTATCGACTAAATTCCAATCAAGTACTACAATATAAGTTTTATTTTTAAAACAACAAATGTTCCATGATTAGGTGGATCGAAGATTTCTACCCCTTAAAATGCTGCAATGGTGTATCACCAACCGCCGCGCACCATGCTATGCGCCTACAATACTCTGCAGTCATAAACGAGGTTGGTCGATATGTAACACTAGATGTAACACTCGCGTGAGGCTTGTCATCTCAGCCACGAGCTGCAGATTTGTTCTTCTTCCTCTAGGATCCGCAAGCAACTTTCATCTCGACATCGACAGCGTGTCTGAAGATGGCAGGCATTTTGAAATGATCACTGATTTGTGAAGATCAAGGGAGAGTAAAACGTGGCAGAAGTTCTTATCGGCCTCGCCGCACTGGCAATTTATCTGGCAGTGCCGGTGCTTTTGTTGCTGATCTATTTGGAAATTAGAAAAAACAGGCACTAATAAGTTTTAGCCCCTAATCCCGCCTAATCCTGGAATCCTTATAGGCCGTGTTCATTGAAAAGGCGGGGTGGACAATGCCATTACTACTCTTGTGAGTAGCGGTCCCAGAAAGGATCTAAGGCCTACGTCCATTCATGGCCTGCTTCGGAAAACACACCCTACACTAAAGTGTTGAGGGAATGGGATTCTTTGGGGAAAACATTCTCTGTTTAAGACTTTCCACCTCCCAGTATTCTGTGGGGATTCGCTATTAATCATGTGATCAGCAACCACATGGAAACTTAACAATTGAGTCCCTGTAGATGATTCAGAGGAATATTTAATACCAGAGTCGGTAAATAAAAAGCGGGAAGCTCTAATATTTAGAGTTTCTCGCTCTGCTTTCTAGCGGACGTCGTTACTAAGTGGTGCCGTGTTGTCCGTTAGGTACTGCTTAATCCACGTATGTCCTACGGAATTTATCCGTGGGGATAGATCGTTGTTGCAGGCATAGTAGCGCCGCAACAGCGAGTAGTGCCATGACCAGATAAAAGGCTGTGGGAGTGCTTGCTCCTAGAGCTGCGAAAATAACCATGCCGGCAGGGATGCCCACGGTATTGACTATTTGATCGCGCACGGCAAAGCGATGAACTCGTTCAGCGGTATCAAATTCCTGGCCCATGACATCCCAGATAATCCCGGATATGGCGGTGATTGCACCGCTTAGCGCAGTGGCTACAGCAATAACAAGAATCGTCGAGCTAAAGGACAAGGCCGAAAGATGGAGAATATAAGCGACGCATAAAACGCATTGCAGGAGGTTCCATTGACGATTCTTCAGGATTGAGTAATTAGATATAAAGGAACCGATAAGAGATCCCGCGGACCCTGCTACAGCGATCCATCCCCACGTGGATTCACCAAATGTGCCCATCACTACGGTTGGGGCGGCTGAACCCAGGAAACCGATGGCTATAGAGACGACGAGCCAGCTACTCAGTCCGCTATTAACCCACGAGGGAAGAGATCCACTTTCCCTGGTTGATTCGGTTGGGGTGAAAAACAGATCTTTGTTCTGGGTTTTTGTTTCTTCGTGTGAGGAGTTCCAGTAGTAGGAGATAAAGAGAATAGAAAGCGCGAAGGTTATAACGTCGATGATTAAAACCTTTGTGAACCCGAGCCCCAGGGTGAGTGTTGTCCCCACCAGCGGACCCGCCAGGAATAAGGCGTCACTTGTCATCGCCAACACGGAGTTTGCTTTATGCCGTTCTGCGTCGTTGAGGATGATGGACAGAAGGGAGAAGCGATGAGGTCCAAACCAAGGCGCGCAAAGTCCGTAGAGGAAAGATGATAGAACCATCGCGATCGGCCATAAGTCCGGGGTCAATATCATCCAGAGCACAAGCCCTGCCTGGGCGATAGCTCTTCCGGTATCCGAGGCGATCATTAAGCGCGCCGGGAATCGTGAAGCCGGGATCTTGTCCAAGATCAATGATGAGATGAGTTTCGCAGCCCAGAGGGCAATAAGCACTGCTGTGAGAAGGCGGCCAGAATGATCAAGCCGGAAAGACTGGATAGCAAAAGCAGCGGGTACTAGTCCGTCACCAAAAGTTGAGGCTACGACGGCCCCAAGAAGAACATTTACTCTTGAATGAAAACTCACATTTACCTTTTCATATAAAATCTAGTGGTTTACACAGAAGGCGGTACTTTGATTTCTTCACGGTAGATACAGACATGTTTTCTCCTCTCAATAAAAGAACCACAAAGAGTTATTGATATTGGACTCCTCGATCCCTACAGATAATCGGGGAGCACTCTTTGAATTTTGCCCAAATATAATACAAATTGGCTTATTCTGCCACCAATTCGACTTGTTAGATATCCGCAATTCTTTCAGGATGAGCGCGGTAAGTATTGGGGTTTTGTGGGTTACTCATTCTGCGAATCATTAAGTACCAAGGGGAAAGGCGCTGTTCTCAGGTACTGGACAAACGTTTAGCGTGATAGTCTTGGGGCATGGAAACACATAAGGAAAAAATAATCTCTAATATTTAGATGATATGGCTGAGATCGGGGATTGGACGAGTATTGTTGATGCAACAGCAGCTAACGGAAGAAACTCGTTTTATGCGACACCAGAAGAAGTTTTCATTATCTTGACGGCGATTAAGGAAAGTAAGCAAATCATTCCTGGGCGTCTTCACGGCGGTTTTCAGGACTTGCCCGATAATTGGGATCCGGCCATAATAACCGAAGAAATCTTCGCTGACACGGACCCGATTTCTGCCATGATGGAAGTATTACTCCGACCATCTGGGAAGTGGCCAACGAGGGGAAATTCTGAGAATACTTAATTGGCACAATGAAACGGATCTCTCGAGTAACTCTCTAAAGAATCAAGGTGCCTATCCGGTAGTTGGGTCCTTCAATTCTCTTGGCTCAGGAGATTGCGCCTGAGTTACTTCTCACGTCAAGCTATGGGGCCTATAGGGCGTCGGATATATCTCACGAAGCGGCGGGGGGTGGGAAGGGAAATACAGCTCACCATCGTTTGCGCAAGAACTCAAAGAACAGCGTGGACTCGGCTCCCCCGTGATGTTTTGCGAATGAGCTATTTCTGTTTCCTGCGATGAAGCGCCCCATACTCGCGTCTAGCTTTTGTGCCAAGATTGGACTCATGAAAGCTTTCTGCAGCGATCCCGGCCCTGAAAATCAGGTGTATTGCCTATGAAATCTCTTCGTGAACGCCTGCAACAAGATCTTCCTTATCCCGTCATAGTGGCCGCCGCATGGTCGGCTTGTCTGATCCTCATCGCCGGTGGCCTGATGGTTGTAGCCAAGTTATTGGGCCGCATCTCTATGGTGTTAATCCCCCTAGCCATAGCGTTATTGATCTGCGCGATGCTGGATCCCATGAACCGCGCGCTGCACCGTCGGGCCCACTTCAGCCGAGGGATGGCTGCCTTCACCTCTGAGGTATTCTTCTTCTCTCTCGTAGCTTTGGCCTTCACTTTGGCTGTGGAGCGCCTCACCTCTGGCTTCCGAGAGCTCCTCGATGGTGCCCAGCAAGGAATCAACCAAATAATTAACTGGCTAGAAAACGGTCCGCTGCACGTTAACGTCCCGCACAATTCTCAATTGCTCGAGAGGCTGGATTCCTTCACGAGGGGCGGGACGGAGTCGCCGCTCTTCTCCGGCGCGGTCAAGGTCGGTACAACAACAGCGGACTTCTTCGCTGGTCTCCTCATCTGTTTAATCGCCACCTTTTTCTTCCTCTACCAAGGAAAACGGATCTGGGATTTTCTGCTGCTATTCCTTCCCTCTCATGCTCGCGGTCCGACGCACGAAGCTGCGCGGCGTGGTTGGGTCAGCCTCGGCTCCTATACCCGAGCTCAATTAGCAGTAGCGGGAATCAACGCCATCGGTATTGGTTTCGGCGCGTGGATCCTGGGCTTGCCTCTGGTTATCCCCATCACCGTAATTGTCTATCTCATGTCCTTTGTTCCCATCGTGGGTGCTTTTCTTTCCGGTTTCGTGGCCGTACTCATCGCCTTTGTGGACAAGGGTTTCTGGATGGCGCTCTTCATGCTGGCAGTGGTCCTTATTGTGCACTTCATCGAGGCAAATGTTTTGCACCCCTTCTTGATGGGACATGCAGTTAGTGTCCACCCCCTCGGCGTCATCGTATCCGTAGCAGCCGGCACATATCTTTTCGGGTTCCCCGGGGCACTATTCGCGGTGCCGTTAGTAGCTACTCTCAATAGTTCTGTTCGCTACCTAGTGGGTCAAGACCCGTTTCCTTTCCTGGGCCAGAATTTCCGTCCTCGGACGTTCGGCCCTCCGGATTCTTAGGTGGCGATATACGCAAAAACCCCGATCCCTCTCGCGTCATGTGCTCGGGGGGAACGGGGTGTGGTCTGCGTCGAAGAAAAAGTCTAACCAGCTACTTGGTGTCGTCGCGATCTTGGGGGTCTTCAATCAAGGCGTGCTTGCCGGTGCTTTCCTGGTGCTGGTGAAGTTGTTCATCCAGGCTGGTAAGAAACTCGTCCGGATCAACCTTCTCCTGCTTCACGTCTTCCCCTTCCGGGGTAGTAGTGCTGTACACCAGGTGGGATTCTTCCCCTTCTTCGCTGCTATATTCTTCGACCCGCGGCGGTTGGGTGCCCGCCTCATCTTTCTTCCCAAAGAGAATCCACGCCACAAATCCGGCCACGAGACCTAAAATCAGGGCGAGGACCCACCCAATCCAGCTGCCTTTTTGGTTGCGACCAAACTTCTTATTGGCCTTCTTCCGTACCTTGGCGGCCTTCTTTTCTGCCTTCTTTCGGGCTTTCTTGCTGGATTTATCAGCCTGGCCAAGCAGCTCTTTACCTTGCTCCGCCAGGTCTTTTCCTTGTTCAGTGGCAGTGTCGAGAGCTTTGCTTAGTCGAATGCGCGCGGCTTGGGTTACCCGACCAGCCTCCTTTCGGGACTCTTGCAGAATGTCGGAACCGCGATCCTTCAGGGATTCAAGATCAATTTCTCCGGCGGCTTCTGACAAGGCGTCGTAGGCTTCGACAGCTTTGCGCTGCCGGTAGTCATTAAAAGTATTCCAAGCAGTGCGAACTCCGCTGCTCGCTAGGCGGATAGTGCTGAGATTCATCAGTCTCCTCGTCTCGGCTTTCCGGAGCGCGCCATAATTTCGCGCTTCTTTATCTATTTATCTTCTACATTACTGCCCTTTCCCCACTGTGGGCGAGTTATTCTGAGCTATCTTAAATTGATCGCCTAATATAGGCTCTATGACCAAGAAGACTGCTACTGCGACTCTGCATACTAATCGCGGTGACATTGTTATTGAGCTCTTCGGAAATCACGCCCCGGAGACGGTCCGTAATTTCATTGGCCTGGCTGATGGTTCCGCGGATTACCGTACCGAAAACGCTTCAGGCACCACCGAGGGCCCGTTCTATGATGGCGCTATTTTCCATCGGGTAATTGATGGTTTCATGATCCAAGGCGGAGATCCGACCGGAACCGGACGTGGTGGCCCTGGCTACATGTTCAATGATGAGTTCCACCCGGAGCTGCGTTTTGATCATCCTTATTTGCTAGCTATGGCTAATGCTGGTCCGGGTACTAACGGCTCTCAGTTCTTTATCACTGTTGCCCCAACCCCGCACCTGAATAATCACCACACTATTTTCGGTGAGGTCACCGATCCTGCTTCTCAGAAAGTAGTGGATGATATTGCCGGAACCGCTACTGACCGGATGGATCGTCCGGTAGAACCAGTAGTAATTGAATCGGTGGAGATCACCGAATAAAGGTTCATTAAGGTTCGACGCCCGCTTCTAGCTGTTCTGGGTTATCTTCCCGCAGCCGGAGCGGGTTTTGTGCGTTAAGGATTCCCAGTCGTGTCCAGCATTCTTACCCCCTTCGCTAAAGCACCCATCACACATATCATTATTGGCTTATGCATTGTGGTCTGGTGTGGTGCCGCCATCCAAAGCGGCAGTATCACCGAGGTCCTCAACAACCCTATCGCGGATTCTCTCGTGCTCTGGGGCCCAGCGGTTTACCACCAACCCCTTGGTTTCCTCCGCGGTATCGGCGCGCTTTTTATCCACCTAGATATTTCCCATCTGATGATGAATATGGCGATGCTCTACCTGATCGGGGCCTACGTCGAACCCTATCTCGGGAGTATGAATTTCGCCCTCATCTACGGCGCCGGGGGGTTATGCTCCTCCGCTGCGGTGTTATTTCTTCAACCTCTCCACCCCACAGTGGGCGCGTCGGGCGCCATCTATACCTTGATGGCGGTTCTAGTAGCAGTTAATTGGCGACGCGGACTCAACACCACCGGAGTATGGGTACTCATCTTCATCAACGTGGCTTTAAGCTTCCTCCTGCCCAACATCTCTCTTGCTGGACACGCCGGGGGACTGGCTCTCGGAATCCTCGCCGCCTTAGGGCTAACATCTACTCATCGGACGTGGCTATCACTATTCCCCTGGCTCTTAGTGGCCCTTTCCGCAGTGATCTTTTACCTCGCAGTCTGGACACTATAAAAACATTCCCAGGGTTTTCCCAAGAACACGGTTTTCCACAGAAGTTATCCACAATGTGGATAATTACCTTCCTGTAATTTCTCGAACAAGGAAAGGACCATTGTTCTCTGTTCGTTGCTTACCTGGGAGAAAGCCAGGAGTTTCGAACAAAGATCCTGGTCGGAAAAATTGTGCACAGAGTTTTCCACAGGTGGGGAAAACCCTTGGAAAAGTGGGCAATTACACATTATCCACAATTCTTTCCACAGCCTGTGGAAAACTTTCTTCGCAGTATGCGGAGAACTGTGATGATCTCCCCCGCGCTTCCTCAAGAAATCGAGGACAAAGCCCTCCCCCTCGAGGGCTAGGGGGAAGCTTGAGCGGAGCCAGAGTAGGGGAGAAACCCGGGAGGGTAAAAAATGGGCGCACCGGGAAGAATACATTCCTCTCGGTGCGCCTCTAGAGTGGGCGAACGGGTGGTTCTAGCGCCAGCCCATGGTCATTAACAGCCCGATGACTAAAAGCCCAAAGCCAACGGCGTAATTCCACGGTCCTAGTTGCACCATCAGCGGAATCTGGTTTCCGGCTAAGTAGTTGACAATAATCCAGGCGAGGCCGGCCAGCATGAAGAAGAACATCAGCGCCATGTACCAGGTGGGGGTGCCCCCGGCGTTGACTTTGATGGGGGCACGCTCGGTGCTAGAAGAACTAGAACTATGCAGCGGGATCTCATTCTTGGTGATCTTTGATTTCGGCATTGCCTAAATTACCTCAACTTCCCTTCCATGGATCTTGGCGTACTTTACCACCTCTACCTGCCGTTTAGCGGCCTGGGCTGAGGGCGGATAGATCAAATTTCCAATATCGAACGTTAATGGTGGCGTCTTTGCGGACGTCGGCCCCAGCTTGGGGGGAGAAATCAGCAATTTTGCCTTCATCGGTTATTGCCGGAGTTCGCACAATGTCACCAGCGCGAAGCTGGCTTGCTGATCCCTGCCAGCCAGCGTTGCGGAGAGCTTGGACTGCCTGAGCTTGGGTCATCCGGCCAATATCCGGCATGGCTATCAGCATTCCGTTGGAAACATCGACGGTGATGGTATCTCCTCGGCGGAGTTCTTGACCGCTAGCTGCGGAACTGACTACGGTGCCTTCGGCTTCTCGAGAATCCACGTAATTAGGCTGCGGGTGTAATCCGAGGTCCTCTAGAATCCCGCGCGCTTTATCCCAGGACATTCCGGAAATATCAGGTACGCGGACTCGTTCTGGCCCTGAAGACACCGTAATGCGCACCCGAGATCCCTTGGAGATTTTGGAACCAGCCGCTGGATCTTGTTGAGACACCTGCCCCTGTGGGGTTTTATCATCCGGTTCTTCCCGGACTGAAGAATCCAACTGCAACTCTGCTTTCGCTAACAGTCCAGCCGCTTCCTCAGTGGTTTTCCCACGAAGATCCGGAACCTCGGTGATTTCTCGGCCAGAGGACACCACCAACGTCACCGACGTTCCACGCTGCAATTCAGACCCCACCCCAGGATTAGTCCGAATCACCGTGCC
The DNA here is from genome assembly GCF_014522205.1 of Corynebacterium poyangense. Classification (NCBI taxonomy): domain Bacteria; kingdom Bacillati; phylum Actinomycetota; class Actinomycetes; order Mycobacteriales; family Corynebacteriaceae; genus Corynebacterium; species Corynebacterium poyangense. Next base: position 34,914 of record NZ_CP046884.1, read on the forward strand.
CTCGGCAACATCGGGATTAGGTTCCTGGTTGACGTCCACTTTGAAGCCAGCATTTTCCAGCGTGGTTGTGGCCTCAGCCTGCGGTTTACCAGTCACATCAGGAATCTGTACCAGTTCTCGGGAGTTACTCAACCCCAATCGGTAACCAAGATCAAAATAATCCCAGGCAAAAGCACTACCCACTACCAGTGCAATCACCGTCAATACACCGGCTAGGATGCCTAACCACCTAGGCGTGCCCGAGGACTCCTTAGCGGCGCGTCGGGCATTTTTATTATCCGATTCTGGAGCCCGATGCCGCCCATTTCCCGGAGCCACTTCGGCAGCAGTCATCGTGGTTGTCGGAGCTGCTGGATCCGGCTCCGGTGTCTCAATACGCTCAGTCAACGCAGTCGGGGTGTCATGGATATGCGCACCGGCTGCCCTCGTCACCGCCGAACGACTGAGTCGGTTAAGGTCATCTGCCATTTCTTTGGCACTTTGATAACGATCCGCCGGATTCTTCGCCATGGCGGTCAGGACCACAGCGTCAATATTTAACGCATCATTGCGGGATAACCCATGAATCTCTTGAGAAGGAGGGGGTGGGTCTTCCTGAACATGCTGATACGCCACCGCAAAGGGAGTTTCTCCAGCAAAAGGTGGCTGGCCGGTTACCGCCTCATAAAGCACACAGCCTAAGGCATAGAGGTCAGAACGAGCATCTGCGGACTTACCGCGAGCTTGTTCCGGCGACAGATATTGCGCAGTACCAATAACGGCGGAGGTTTGAGTCATTGCGGAGGTGGAATCATCCAGTGCTCGGGCAATCCCAAAGTCCATCACCTTCACCGCGCCGGTATTGGTGATCATGATATTCGCCGGTTTGATATCTCGGTGAATAATCCCAGCATCGTGACTGTGCTGCAAGGCATCACAAACTGGTTGGAGAAGATGAGCCGCGTCCGTGGGTGAGAGCGGGCCATCCTGGCGCACCATATCCCGGAGAGTTCGTCCGTGAACCCGCTCCATCACAATGTACGGCACCATGACGCCATCGACATCGGTTTCGCCGGTGTCATAAACCGCCACGATGCTGCTGTGGTTAAGGCGCCCGGAATTCTGGGCTTCTCTCCGGAAACGCTCCCGGAAATTAATATCCCGAGCCAGCTCTGTCCGCAGCATTTTCAGCGCGACATCTCGCCCAATAAGGGTGTCCTCAGCCGCGAATACCTCGGACATACCGCCGCTACCAATAATTTCCCCCAATGCGTAGCGATCGGCAATCAGCCTATTCACTGGGTACCTCCGTTATCTGTGTTCTCAGGAACATGTGCACCTGAGCTTATAGTGCCAGGTAATGGGGCGCTATTTGTGGCTACCACGCTACCTTCTCCACTGTTATTCCCACTATTGGGGATACTCGGCAGCGGGGGTATAAACGGTGCGGAGTTTTGTGGCCGCGTAGCTTGGGCTGAGGAAGAAGGCCGACGATTATTTGAACTGGTTTCCGCTGATCCAGAGTGTTGACTGGTAGTTCTATCGGGTTCCGGTTCCACCGTTTCCGTCAGGGTAGGAGTAACGATTTCGGTTACCACCTCAGTGGGAGTTGTGGTGGGAACCTCGGTTTTCACATTTCGGCTAGAAAGCTGGGAACCCAGGAACACTCCACCGCCAATAAGGAGCGCCAACGCCGCCGTAATAAGAAGTCCGATAAGGAACCCACGTCCAGCCCCGCCCTTCTTCTTGTGCACGGGGTTGTTCTTGGGATTAACAGAAGCCGCGGAATTGCGATACCCCGGACGTGCTGGGGGAATCGCCGGTTGCTGTGAGGACAGCGGTTGACCGGTGCGGTTCCTGGTGACTGCCCCTAGGGCAGAGGTGGCCGCTGACGGGGAAGGTTCTGCCGGGGTCGGTGCTTTAGCGGCTGCTGCTGGCTGCGGGGGCCGGTGACCATTCATCACCGCTTTAATAGCGGTGGCTAGTTCCTGACCATCCGCAAAGCGCGTAGCGGGATCTTTGCGCAGAGATATACCGATGAGTTCCCTCATCGGAGCGCTGATATTTGTCGATAGCGCAGGCGGTGCTTCATTGATATGAGCAAGGACTACGGAAACTTGAGAGTCGCCGGAAAAGGGTCGTTTCCCAGACAGCATCTCATAGCCCACCACGCCCAGAGAATAGACGTCGCTAGCTGCGGTGACGTGGTGCCCCTGGGCCTGTTCCGGAGAGACATATTGGGCGGTTCCTACCACCATCCCCGTGCGAGTCAGCGGCACTGCGGCGGCTGCCTTCGCGATACCGAAGTCAGTAATTTTTACTGAACCGCTTTGGGTAATCAAGAGGTTTCCGGGTTTAATATCGCGGTGAACCAATCCCATGGAATGAATGGCTGCTAACCCGTGCGCCGCCTGGTCTAAGGCGGTAAGAACCATATCCTCGGGGAGTGTCTTTTCCCGGGTGAGTAGATCAGCAAGTGATTCCCCGCGTACATACTCCATGGCGATGAAGCAGAAAGTATGCCCGGCAGGATCTGGTATTTCCCGATAGTCATAGGTACTGATGACGTGTGGGTGATGAATGGACTGGGCCGCGCGTGCCTCGTTCCTAAACCGGTTGAGAAATTCGTTGTTATCGGAAAACTCCGGACGCAGCACCTTGATGGCAACTTCGCGGTCGTGCCGAACATCGTCGGCTAACCACACGGTGGACATCCCGCCATGGCCGATAATCCATTGCAGTTGATAGTCCTCACCAATGAGTCCTTGGAGCCGGTCTTTTCCGGCGGTATCTGGATTTTCCGTCATAGGCTTTCCACCTCCTTTATTGCTTGAGATAGCGCAATGCTGTGTTGAGAACTTCCCGACCGATGGGAGAAGACACTGCGCCGCCAGTGGCGCCTAGTCCCATTCCGCCGCCATTCTTGACCACCACAGCTACTGCCACATCTGCGTTTTGGGACGGGCCGAAAGCGACGTACCAGGTGTGGGGCGGATCCCCAGGCCCGCCGTGTTCGGCGGTTCCGGTTTTCGATGCGATGTCCTCACCGGCATAGCCGTGAGTAGAACGCTCAGACCCAATCATGAGGTCACGAATCTGAGCGGCAATGTCTTCCGGAATAGCTTGATTCAATTCCTTCGGTTTGGTGCGTGAGATCTCATGTAGATCTGCGCCGGTGATCCGGGAAATGAGGTGCGGCTCCATGCGTTTGCCGTTATTAGCCACGGTGGCAGCCATGACGGCTGCTTGAAGAGCTGACATGCTGACATCTCGTTGGCCAATAGAGCTTTGCCCCAGGGAAGCCTGGTCTGGAATGTCACCCAAGGCGCCAGCGGCGGTGGGAATCCCAAGGTCATAAGATTGCCCGACGCCAAAAGCCTGGGCGGTTTCTCGCAGAGCGTCTACCCCGGTCCCAATGCCCATTTGAACAAAGGCGGTGTTGCAGGACAGGGCAAAAGCAGTACGTAGGGTGACTTCGCCTCCTCCGGCACAGGGCTGGGCATCATAGTTGGTCAAGGTTTGTTCGGTGCCCGGCAGGGTAATAGAGGGGGCGCCGGTCAGTTTGGAATCTGGGCTGTAGCCGTGCTGTAAACCGGCCGCAGTGGTGATGATTTTGAAGGTAGAACCAGGGGGCAAGGTTTCCTGGGTAGCGTGGTTGAGCAGGGGGTTAGTGCTGTCGTTGCTCAAGGTGTTCCAGGTGCTTTCAGCAGTGTCATCATTGCTCAGGCCATTGGCATCAAAGCTAGGAGAAGAAGCCATGGCGAGGATTTCCCCGGTGCTTGGTTTGATGGCTACTACTGCACCTTGATAGCCAGACCGCGCCAACGCGTTATAGGCAGTTTCTTGGACCTCCGGGATGATACTGGTTTCTACGTTGGCACCCACCTGATCTTTCCCTAGGAACATCTCTCGCCAACGATTAGTAATCAACGAGTCATCAGTACCGTTGAGAATGTCATTTTGGCTGTTCTCTAGCCCCGATGTCCCATAGATATTGGACAGATACCCGGTGATGGGGGAGAAAGCGACGGGGTCCGTCGGATAACTGCGATGATAGATACCATTTTCATCCGGGTGAGATTCCGCTAGAACTTGCCCGCCGGCGGTAATAGTCCCACGAGCAATGGATTGGGTTTCTATCCGGATTCGTGGATTCTTGGGGTTATTTGCGTATTCCTCGTGACGGAAACCATGGATCAGCGTGAGGTTAGCCACCAAAACCAAGGTGAGGAGCAGACAGAACAGCGTGAGATGACGAATTGAACGATTCATGTTTTAGTTCCCCCCAGCAGGAGCAGCGGACAAGCTAGCAACGGGTTGTTCTTTTTGGGGCGAACGAGCAATGTGGGAAATCCGGAGGATCAACCCAAGCAGAATGTAGTTCGCCATCAGGGAGGAACCACCCTGGGACATAAAGGGGGTGGTAAGACCAGTCATGGGTAGCAGAGCAGTGATACCGGCACCCACCACAAAAACTTGGACGGCGATGGTCAGCGATAAACCAGCGGCTAATAGGGTTCCATAAGAATCCCGAGCTTGCATGGCAGTGCGGAAACCGCGGGTGATGAAGACGGCGAATAGCAGGAGCACAGCGGTAAGCCCAACAAATCCGAGCTCTTCACCGATCGCGGCCAGGATGTAGTCAGACTCGGCTACTGGCACCAAGTAGGGGTAGCCTTGGCCAATTCCGGTGCCGCTGATTCCGCCGAAAGACATGCCGAAAAGTGCCATGGATAGCTGGTATCCAGAGGTGGGGTCCAGGAAGTAGGCGACGCGTTCTTGGATCTTATCGGAAATAAAGTACAAACCTACGGCGCCGATGGCGATGAGTACCACGCCAATAAGTAGCCAGGATGCCCGGCCAGTGGCGAGGTAAACCATCCCCAGCACGGTAATGAATAACAACAGCGCCGGGCCAAAGTCATTTGCGCCGGCCATGATGATCATGGCGAAGGCCCATACCGCTAAAACAGGTGCCAGGTCTCGGAGCCGGGGGAAGTCCATGCCGAGGAAGCGATAGCCGGCAACCGTGAATAAGGCGCGTTTGTTGACTAGGAGTTGAGCAAAAAAGAGCAACAGCAGGATCTTGGAAAACTCTCCGGGTTGGACAGAGAAGGGGCCAAAGTTGATCCAGATGCGGGCGTCGGCGTTAATCGCGGTAGGCCAGGCTAGGGGCAAGGCAAGAAGAACCAACCCCACCAAACCCAGTAAGTAGCTATAGCGAGTAAGTACTCGATAATCCGGGAGGACCACAAGCACGGTGATCATTAAGGCAATGCCCACCAATGACCACAGAATCTGGCGATTAACCAAACCAGCTTCGGTGGCGAGGTCAAGGCGATAGATCATGACTAGCCCTAAGCCGTTGAGCACGGAGGTAACCGGCAGCATGATTTGATCGGCTTGAGGCGCGAGAATACACAGTGCGAGGTGGGCGAGGGTGAAGATTACGATGAACCCGCCAATAACCCACAGCATCTCAGTGCTCAGTGCATTTCCTTGGCTTAGTTCCAAGTTCACTAGGGTAATAGCAATAAAGACCGTAGCGACAATCAGCAGCGCCATTTCAGTGCGGCGAGCGGTGAGCTGTTTGAGGACGGACATTAGCGGTTGGCCTCCTCGGTGTTTTGGACTATACGGCAATCCACCCCAGGGGTGGTTCGGGCCCCAGCTTTATCTTCTTGTTGATTCTTGTTGCCTTCTCGGGTAACGCAGGCCGGAAGGGCCTCCGCTGCGAGGCGCTGTAGATCTTCTTTGACACTGTCATAGGAGCCGCTAGGCATAGAGCTCACCGAGCCTCGCGCAGATTCTGGTAGATCATTCAGCTTGAAAACCTGGCAGCTCCTGTCCTGGGTAGCATCTTCTGGGCTGAGCAGCCGCAGGTCACCGCTGCCATCAATGCAGGCGAGTTGGTAAGGGGAGTGGAGGTCATGGCCGAAAATAGTGTAGTTAGCACCTTGTTGAATAAGTAGTTCCTGCTGGTCGGTGACGCTGAGATAGAAATTCCGATCTAGGCGGCTGTTGAGCGCCCACCCACCAAGAAGCAGTGCAATAACGGCGACCAGTGCACTAATCATCCACACCCATCGGCTTTTGGTGTTGCGCGGTGAGTACGAATCTTCCTCAACGTGGGCAGCATCCGGGAGTGGCGGTTCGTCATTTTCGGAGGAGTGCCCGGTTAAAGGTTGGGGAACACTGCGACCATCCGGGGTAATAGTAGCCGGGCGACGTTGAATAGCTGCCGCCCGTCCAGCCGAAGAATCCGGCCAGTTGTCTTCTTCAGGTTCCCCCGCTAAGGCGCCTACGGTTTGGGGGACGTTCTTTATTGACTGCGCCCGGGAGTTGTCATCTCCCTCTTTAATGTCAGCGATAACAACGGTGACATTATCCGGTCCTCCTGAGCGTAGCGCTAAATCCACCAGGCGACGTGCTGCTTCTTCGGGAGTGCCCTGGCTGAGGGTGCTTTCAATAGTGGAATGAGTAACTGGGTCAGATAATCCGTCCGAGCATAGAAGCCAGCGATCACCCGGTTGGGCGTCGAAACTTTCCAGGGTAGGATCGACCGGCTCGCCAGTGTAGGCCTTCAAAATCACTGAGCGCCGAGGATGGGTAGAGACATCTTCCGGGGAGAGTTTGCCCTGATCTACCAGGGACTGCACAAAGGTGTCATCTTTTGTTATCTGGGTGAGTTTGCCATCGCGGAGCCGGTATCCACGGGAATCACCAACATGGCACAAGGCTAGTTCGGTGCCGTTAAAGAGCAACGCGGTGAGTGTGGTTCCCATCCCGGTGTATTCCACATGCTGCGCCGCTTCGCTACGAATTTCCTGATTGGCGTCTTCTGCCACGCTGCCGAGCAGCGCAGCCATGTCTAAGTCTTCTGGGTCAGCATCAAGCTGGGCTAAGTGCCGGATCATTAATTGTGAAGCTACTTCTCCGGCGGCATGGCCACCCATGCCGTCGGCAAGAGCCAAAAGATAGTTTCCGGCGTAGGCGGAGTCTTCGTTGTTGCCGCGTACTAGGCCTCGGTCGGACGCGGCGGCATAGTCAAAGTAGAGCGTCACGGAACCAACCTCACCGTTGTTCGACCAACTTTGATATCACTCCCTACAGCCACGCGCTCCGGCTGCTCAATACGGTATCCACCAAGATAGGTGCCGTTACGAGAAGCGAGATCCTCAATGAACCAATCATTGCCCCGCTTAAATAATCGGGCATGGTGCGAGGAGGCATAGTCATCCCCAACTTGGAAAGTGCAATCCTTCCCGCGGCCAATGACGATGTCATCGATTTGGTCAACCTCCAGATAAGAACCTTGGAGCGGGCCTTCAACAATTTGTAGCCGGGTGGCAGGGGGAGTGCGACGTATACTGCTTCCACCATGTGAAACGACAGACCCGTTGCCTTGGGCGGGCAGTGATCCAGAAACATTATCTGAATCCCGTTTCATGGCACGAACCGCCATGAGAACAAAGAACCACAACAGCACCAAAAGGCCGATCTTCATGATCAGCATGATGAGTGATTCCATGGGTGACAGGACCTCCTTGGCGAGCTGGCCGGTGCTGGGTTCTTAGTTCTGGGGGTTACCGGTTATGCGGACTTCGATATGTGAATGGCCCAGAGTGATGATGTCACCATCAGCCAAGAGCCAATTCTCTACCGGGGTGTCATTGACCGTGGTTCCGTTGGTGGATTGCAAATCAACGAGTACGGCGTCTCTGCCATCCCAGGTGATCTCGGCGTGTTGGCGGGACACCCCGGTATCAGGGAGACGAAAATCAACATCATTGGAACGGCCAATAGTGTTAGAACCTTCATGGACCAAGTAGGTCCGAGAGGAACCGTCTTGAAGCAATAGACTTACCGTGAGCTCCGATTCCTTGGGCGGGACCGGCTGGTTAACCTGGTCTTCTTCGTGATGGGGTTGATGAGATTGAGCTGTGGATGGGGCAGGGAAACCACCACCGGCGGCCGGAAAATACTCAGTTTCCCAAGGGGGAGACGCTTGCTGGCGTGACTGATGCATTGACTCACTTTCCTCAGGTATTAGCTCAAGGTGGCGGGAATCAAAGCCACTACTTTCTGCGGGGTGTGGGGAAATGGACGACGATGCGCGAAGCTGTCCGGTGCGCATTCCTTCCTCCGCTTCCACAATGACGGTTGGTGGGCCTTCTAAAATCCAGCCTCGGTTCCGGCACAACCGCATCATCTGTTCTGCGAAAGACTCCGGGAGGTTGGGATAGTGAGAAGAAAGATTATCCCTATCTTTTGGGCTGACACTGACGCGAATGACATTCGGTGCAGTGATCGTTCCTTGGGGAGAACGGGTCAAATTATCTTCAAGTTCCTGTTTAATAAGTTCATCGATTTCAGCGGGAACCACGCGTCCCCCAAAAACGAAAGCGAACCCATTATCGAGGCCACGCTGCATGGCACTGTCAATTTTGGCGAAACGTCCTAGGACAGACACCGTTGACCTCCTTACAGTAATCTCTAATCTCGACAGCCATATATTCCCGCACATCAGAAAATTAAAGAGCTCTGATATGCGCTAGTAATAGTATAGGCAGCTAAGGGTACAGGATCCTAGTTCAAATTACCTTAATAATATGATCTGAGTGTGTTCTGGATCTTTGAGAAATCCATTGTCAACTGCAGATTTGGGTATTTGGCGGTGACTCATGGTATCTTAGTCAAGTCGCACAGCGGCTGTATTGGATTTAATGACACTCGGGCGAGTGGCGGAATTGGCAGACGCGCTGGCTTCAGGTGCCAGTGTCCTTTTACGGACGTGGGGGTTCAAGTCCCCCTTCGCCCACAAAACACCCCGGAGCTTCAGGTAAACACAGCTCCGGGTTTTTTCTCACTTGATGCTGTTAAGGCTTCTGTAATTGGGGATTGAAAGCCCCTACGGTGTGACTAGCCGACATCGTCGTATGCTCGACCTCTTTTCTCTGTTGTGGAAAAGTAGCAGTTTTGCTTCCACTATCTCTTTGCATCGAGACAACTCTGGCTACAGGGACCTAAAACATGAGGTAATACCTATGGCTGGCTGATGGGATCTTTCTTAGAGGAATGTTTAGATACCTATTCCTAAATGGCTTGTAAAGCCAAATCTTACACCCGAATGAGGTTAACACCTTTACAGAAAATGTAAAAATGTTAATTTCGGGTTATGGCTATTGATACAAGAAAAACTTCTATTCCTTTGCCGCCCATGACTGCAACATTATGGGGAACCCCAGATGAAGCGAAGCCTCTATCTCCAAGTATCAAGAAGCTACTGGGAAAACTTCTGAACGCATCCGCAGAGAATGTTGCGCACCCCTTAGAGGATGAGATTCAAATTCAACCTTCGCAGATTAATCCAGACGATCTTGCTGATCTGAAGAAGATTGTTGGAGATCAATTCGTTACTACTGAAAAACGGCATAGATTGCGGAGGTCTAGAGGAAAGTCTTATCCAGATCTTTTGGATATGCGTTCCGGAAAAGAACTCGATTCCCCTGATGCAGTGGTGGCACCAGGAACAGAGCAAGAAGTGTTGGAGATTCTAAAACTCTGTTCAAAGAAAAAAATTGCTGTGGTACCTTTTGGCGGAGGGACAAGTGTTGTAGGAGGGGTTAATCCACTTCGGGGAAAATTTTCTGCCCTGATTTCACTTGATCTGCTGAGATTCAATCAACTCGAGGATGTTGATTCTCTTTCAATGGAAGCAACTTTGGGGGCAGGTCTTTCTGGACCTCATGCAGAGATCCTCTTAGAGAATTACGGAATGCAATTGGGCCATTATCCACAGTCCTTTCCCTACGCGTCGATTGGGGGTTACGCCGCAACTCGTTCTTCCGGCCAGTCTTCCGCAGGATATGGAAGGTTCGACGAAATGGTTCGCGGCTTAACAATTGTGACACCACAAGGGATTAACCATGTTGGGCATAATGCGCCAAAATCAGCTGCTGGTCCCGATCTCCGCGGTCTATTTCTGGGCTCGGAAGGGGTATTCGGGATCATCACTAAAGTTCGAGTTCAGGTACATAAAATTCCGGAATGCAAGCGATACGAAGCTTTCAGTTTTAAAGATTTCCACTCTGGTGTTGCTGCTATCCGGCAGGCAGTCCAAACAGGAACTGGCCCTACAGTTATCCGTCTATCTGATGAGATGGAGTCGAGTGTAAATCTCACATCAACAGATTCCATCGGGGAATCAGACTCAAAACAAAAGGGTTGTTTATGTCTCACAATGTATGAAGGGACTTCCGAACATGCAAGCTCACGCCACGAGGAGACAAGAAACCTTTTGCTTTCTCTGGGCGGGAAATCACTAGGTGAAAATCCAGTCAGACAATGGGAACAAGGAAGGTTTGGAGCACCAGTTCTCCGGGATGGCCTATTGGATAACGGTGCTGTATGCGAAACTTTGGAAACTGCCACGGATTGGAGCAATGTTATTTCTCTGAAAAAGGCAGTAACTAAAGCTATTGGTGACCGTTTAGCTAACACGGGTACTCCGGTATTGATTATGTGTCACGTATCACATATCTATGACGGGGGTTGTTCTCTTTATTTCACAATTATCGCAGGGCAAAGTGAAGATAATCCAGAAGAACAATGGTGGAATACAAAAAAGGCGGTATGTAGAGCAATTGTGGCCAATGGTGGCACCATCAGCCATCATCACGCCGTTGGGGCAGATCATCGTGAGTACCTACCCCACGAAATCGGAGACACCAATATTTCGCTTTTGAGAGCTATCAAAAACCACCTTGATCCCGTGGGAATTCTTAATCCTGCCAAACTCATATAAGTAATTAAGGACATACGCCATGTTCGCAAACTCGGAGTCGTATCCTCTCAGAACTGTAGAAATTTCTCGTGTGGCCTTGCTTACCAACCCCAAAGCTGGAAAGGGAAATGCATCTAGAGCAGCTGAAATAGCCAGGCAGACACTAACCCGCACAGGTGTAGATGTCGTCGGTATATCGGGGTCTTCGGCTGCTGCATCCCGTCAGCTTGCCAAAGAGATGATTGCTGATCCAGATATTGATGCTCTTGTAGTTTGCGGTGGTGATGGACTTATCAACCTTGCGCTCCAAGCGCATTCCTACTCAAACAAACCTATCGGAATAATTCCTTCAGGTACCGGCAATGACACCGCCCGAGCACTCGGAATATCTCTGGATCCGAGACGAGCAGCGCTTACTGTTGTACGTGGGTTTACCAGCACCTGCGACTTAGGGAAACTGCGCGATGTCCATGCTAAAGAACGATATTTCGGAACTATCGCATGTGCTGGCTTTGATTCTTTAGTCTCCGATCGGGCCAATACGTTAGCCTGGCCGCACGGGAAAGCACGGTATAACCTTGCGATGCTCGTGGAATTTAGCAAGTTTCATGCTATCCCAGCCAAAATATATCTCGATGACAAAGAATGCATCGATGATGATGTAACCCTTTGTTCTATAGGTAACACCACTACTTACGGTGGCGGCATGATGGCATGTCCCCACGCAGATCACCATGATGGACTCTTTGATGTCACTGTTATTCACCGAATAAATCGTCGAAAAGCTGCCAGAAACGTGAGGAGATTCTTCACAGGAGAATTTGAGGGTTTTCCGGAAGCTACTTTGCATCGGGCTAAGAAAGTAGAAATACATATGCCCGGAATAAATATTTATGCAGATGGAGATCGAATGTTTTCCTCTCCGGTCACAGCCGAAATAGCACCAGCGGCTGGCTGTTTTATAGTTCCTCGGCCTTAGCCACAGCCCCTTTTGGAGAAGCACATGTCTAATTTATCAGATTTACACTCAACTAAAAGAACCATCCAACGTCGACGGCTGTGGATTCGTAGTTCCATCATAATAGTACTGGTAGCGCCGCTTTTGGTAGCAGCAGCATGGATGTGGTCGATGTGGGATCCTTCTCACTACCTTTCAGAAGTAAAACTGGCGGTGGTTAATGAAGATCTCGGTACTCAGCAGGACGGAAAACAAGTCAGTTATGGTGCGGACGTAGTCAAAGGACTGTTGGAAACTGATTACCTCAATTTTACCGTGGAAAATTCATCAAACGCCGATAAAGGGTTAAGAACAGGTGAGTATATGGCGGTCCTATCTATACCTAAGAATTTTTCCTCCGATATTGCCACAGTAGTAAATTCACATCCGAAGCAACCTGAAGTTATAATATCATATAATGACCATTACGGGACAAATACTCCATTATTAACATCAGGGTTAATTCCGGGAATCCAGCAAGGGATTCAAATGGGCATTTCTCAGGGCTACGGTGCACAAATACTGGATGGCCTGAATAAACTTGGATCAGGGTTAAATGCTGCTTCAGAAGGAGCGAAGCAACTTGATGATGGGATGGGCCAGTTAAAAGATGGTACAGCGCAGGGCGTAGATGGCACACGTCAGCTCAAAGACGGAACTGAGCAGTTATTAAATGGCGCTGTTCAACTAGATGATGGGATGTCTCAATTGCTGGATGGTACGGGCAAACTTGGAACAGGGGCATCTCAAATCGATGAAGGAGTAGGTCAACTTACAGGAACTCTTATTCCTTTGTTACGACAAGTAGGTTCTGTTGTATCTGGTATAACACCCGTTATTAACCAATTAGAAAATTTGGGTCTTCATTCCCAGGCGCAAGAACTGCGGAACAGTATTTCAGCACTTGATAACAGTAGTCCAGATGCGTTATCCAACCAGTTACAAAAGCTAAAAAGTGGTACCGCCGAAATGAGCTATAATCTAAATGATCCTAGGGCACCGTATTTATCTGGGGTATTACAGCTTAAAAACGGTACTAGTCAGTTAAAGGATGGTGCTAATCAGTTAGATGATGGCATGAGCCAAATGAAAGACGGTTCGTTTTTACTTGATGATGGTGCTCGGCAATTAAAAGAAGGAACAAACCAGTTAAGAAAGGGACTGTCTGAGGGGGCGCAACAAGCTCCTAAAATTGAGGATATAGAGTCTTCTTCCCACCAGATTGCGGTCCCAGTAGGTTACGTCCAGGATTACCGACATCCGGTACAAACTCTGCAAGATTTAAATAACCCAACGTCGAAGGTTTTGTCTGAGGGTGTCACTATGATTCTCATATTAGTCTTCGGCTTTTTAGCCATGGCCCTTTCTAGTATGCTAACTCCACATCTGTTAGGAAGTCGGAAGCACCGTGGGTTTATCAGGCCTGTTCTCGCCGGATTTGGCTTATTGGCAGCTGTAAATCTCGCTATTCTGACTTTACTAACATGGGCTGGTAGCGCTGCAAGCTTCAGTATTGATTCTCCGTTGGGATTTGGCGTTGCAATCATCTTGATAGCCTCAAATGGTACTGCTTGTTTCCAGATGTTACGCATAGTTTTTGGTCAATTGGTTGGCGCTAGTCTAGCGTTGGGATATTTTGCTTACGGAGTCTTTTGTTTTGGCGGCGTATGGCCCACGCAGTTAACCCCTGCTCCTTTGAAAGCATTGCATTACCTCCATCCGATGAGCTACGCGCGAGATATTTATGTGCGTTCAGTGGATTCTAATTTTGATGGTACTTTCTATCGTGCAGTACTTGTGCTTATTATTAGTACACTATGCTTCCTTGGTGTTTCTATTTGTGCCCGAATGGTCAAAACAATGAGAAATAACAAGTGGGAGTCCGAAAATCATGTAGATCATATAATTCAGGAGAGATATAACTATGTCTAGTCCCTCTAATCCCATCGGTTTAATTTCTGGTGTAGCTAAAGACAATATCGAATGGAACCACGGTTGTGACAAAGTGGAATCTTCGATTTTGGCTTCTGCTAAAAGACTGATAATTGAGCGTGGGGTTCAGGGAACTTCAATGGCAGCTATTGCTCGGGACGCGGGAATTTCCCGCCCGACACTTTATGCCCGCTATGAAAATCGGGACGCCATTGTCCGACAACTATTAAACAATGAAATAGTGGGACTACTAGATGCAGTTTTCCCAATTCCGACTACTTTAGAGGATTTTATTAATCAAATAATTCAGGTAGCGGAAAAGGCTATAGGAAGCAAGTTTTTGAAAGCAATAGTTTCTCATGATCCGGAGGCTCTTGTCACTTATCAGTACGCGCGCTTAGGCAGATCGCAGCTGACTTTAATAAGATTTATTAAGAATATCATACTGAAATTACAACAGGATAATAATATTAGTCAGGAAAAAATCTGCAAAGATGATCCAGAAGTCTTAGCCACTTTTGTTCTATCAACTACCCAAGCTGTGGCTTTGCAGTCGACGGCTTTGGAACCGCATCTAGCTGGAAGAACTACATGGAAAATTGAGCTTTCTAAAATTTTGAAAGGATATTTATCAAATGTATGAGACAATTAGTCTAGAAAGCGCCTTGAATCGCAATCGTCGAGAAAGAGAAATTTCTGAATTATCGGATTCAAATAACGATATTGTAGATTTAGTAGTAATCGGAGGGGGCATCACAGGAGTTGGCGTGGCTTTAGATGCTGCCTCAAGGGGGCTCAAAACTGTATTGTTCGAAAAGCATGATCTGGCTTTCGGCACCTCTAGATGGTCGTCGAAATTGGCTCATGGGGGCTTGCGTTATCTAGCAAAAGGGGAAGTATCGATTGCGCATCATTCCGCAGTCGAAAGAGGGATCCTCATGGAGCGTAATGCTCCGCATCTGGTGTCTTCTCTACCTCAGGTAACTGCATTAGCAGCTGACACCAATTTGCTGCAGAAGTTAGCAGTGAGAGCTGGATATCTCGCGGGAGATGTGCTGAGAATTACAGCGGGTACAAAGTCATCTACTCTGCCTAGGTCAAAGTTTGTTTCTCCGAGACACGCTCTGGAGTTGTGTCCTCAAATCCTACGGAATCGTCTTCGAGGAGCTTGGGTTAATTTTGACGGTCAAATGGTGGATGATGCTCGATTGGTTACTGCGGTAGCTCGGACGGCGGCCGAAAAAGGTGCGTCAATCTTGACTTATTGTGAAGTAGTCGAGGCAACTGGTGATTGTGTTAAAGTACGCGATCGGATAAAGAATGTGGAGTTCGTGGTCCGTGCTCGGTCAGTGATTAGTGCTATAGGAGTTTGGGCGCAGAGTTTAGATTCAACGATTAAAGTGCGCCCAGCTCGGGGAACTCATCTAGTTTTTGATGCGACATTATTTGGTAATCCAGTTGGCGCAATGACGGTACCTCTTGAAGGTTCTATTTCACGATATCTCTTTGTCCTTCCGGAACAACATGGTCGTTGTTATTTAGGATTGACTGACGAAGACAACCCAGGGGAAATACCCGATGTTCCGCCTACCCCAGAGGAAGATATTGATTTCCTTATCCGCGGGATAAACCGAGCTCTCGAAGTAAAGATCGAGCGCAAAGACGTAAAAGCTGCGTTTACTGGGCTAAGACCCTTAATCGAAAGTGCTAACGGTGGGGGCAGTACTGCTGATCTATCACGACGGCATGCGATTCTTGAGGCCAAAGATGGGTTGATTTCAATAACTGGTGGCAAATTTACCGAATATCGGCTAATGGCTGAAGAAGTGGTAGATCGTGCGGTTAAATCACGAGGACTTCAGGCTAGTTCTTGTAGGACAAGGAACCTTCCATTGGTTGGTGCTCCTAACCACCCACTCTACGAACATGTCCAGAAAGAGCAACTTTCTGGATTACCCACTTGCATTGTTCGACGTTTCGGTAATGAAGCACCCGCAGTGGTTTCAGTAGCAAAGATAAAGCGACCGTGCGATTTATTAGATGGTGTACCAGATGTTACAAGAGCGGAGATTAGCTTTGCTATTACCCATGAGGGTGCGTTAACGGTAGATGACATCCTTGATCGAAGAACGCGGATTGGTTTGGTGGCAGAAGATCGCGTGCAAGTTGAAGAAGAGATCTCAGAAATATTCAACGAAGTTATGCAGCAAATGTGACTCTGGTTTTGATGTAGAGAGGAAGAGAAATGAGTTCTCCTGAAGTTAGAGCAGTGATAGGGAAACTAGGAGTATGGGCCCAGGTCAACCATCCTGTTACTACAGCAAATTTGATGCGTAGATTGACATCATCAAAATCACACAAGCATCATTCGCATCAAAATATTTCAGTTGAAGAGAGAAGAACAGGGCTAGACGTTGCTGCCAAGGCTGCGGGGATACCCCAACAAGTTCCTCCTGAGGATCGCCTCAATGGCATTGCCTTGGCTAACCGAGCGGCTCGAATCCCAGGAACTATTTAATCTTGCAGAAGAAGGCAATTATCATGAATAATACCCGATTTTTGAAGTTCTTTGCCTCGGCCGTAACATTAACATCCATTTTTTGTTTGTTTACCCCTACCGCGAAAAGTGTGGAATTATCCAGCCCGCTGATCTCACTCGATGATTATTTGGCAAGCATACCCAGTGTTCAAGAAGACATTACGCCACGTCTAAGCCCACAAGTTTCCGGTATTTCCACCGAATTAGGTACTACCGGTTTTCGGGTGACTGCCCCGTTCAATAGTGAACCCGGCCCTATCCGTAAAACCTTTGGTCAACCCGGCAAGCATCAGGTAGCCAGTACTGCGGTAACCCAGGGTTGCGGTCCCTTTTATCGTTTTTACAACGAGGTGCTGCGTTTTAACCATGCAGTTAATGATCCAGCGGAGTGTTATCGAACAGCCCCTGAGGGAAATCTTCCTGCTCTAGGCTACCAATTTATATACCCCACTGATCTCCAGCCCGGAACTAGAGTTCCGGTGATAATATTGAGTCCTGGAATTGGGGTCGAACCAGGATTTATGCAACGACATGCGGAATTCTATGCTTCCCACGGGTATGTTGTAGCTCTTGGTTATTCCCTCCTTAATTGGTTTGGGGCGCAAATGTCACTTGCGGCAGCTGCAGCTCATTTAGCTGACCAGGATTTGGAAAGCCCTATATATAACCACGTAGATTTTTCAAGGGTAGTTTTGGTAGGTCATTCTGCAGGCGGCGGATCGGCTCTGAGGATGTCTGGGCTAATGGGTGATTTTCTGCACCAAATTGGGCGTGAAGATGCCCAGATTCGAGGAGTAATTGGTATTAATCCAGGCCCTGCAGATTTTTCCTTGGCCTCGCCGCCTTCTGCAGTTCCTACACTGGTGCTGCCAGCTGAACATGAAACCTTGGTTCCTCATCCCTTATCCCGCATTGCCTTTGATAAAGCCGTCGGTCCGAAATGGTGGGCAGTAGTTCGAGGTGCTGAACATGGCGTCTATTTGGACTCTCCTGGAAAGTCTATCTATGATTCTTTAGTAGTTGCATTCTCTAACTACGTCAATGTGGGAGATCCTGAATCTACTAGCATATTTGAAGGATCTGATTATCGTCTCGCGAAAGACCCCGAGCTAATTGGAGTAGAAAAATACTAAAGGTAATTTATCTTTAATATTCGGTAGATCTACCCCTTCGATAAGAAATAAGATAGAGAAAATTTTATATAAAAAATTATATTGAGTATATTCTCTATCTTTTCGCATTTTAACGACGATATTATCTTGCCTGAGGCAGCAGTGTTGTAGGAATCTACGTATTTTAAATATTGCAAAATTAAACCTTATTAAAAATAAATAGATTACTATTTTTCATACATTGTGTAGTCTCGAAGAATATGTGCAGTTTTTCTCCCCCATTCACTGTTTTTTGTTCTTTCTTGATGTTTCTTAAATGATTTCTGATCAACGAACTGCTCCGAGACTTCCCAGGTCAGTCCATCAGAAAGTTCACGAACTATGAACTTTAAGCAGCCAGGTTCTTGTCGAGAAGCGATTATATGGCCAGGCAAGTATTTAAGAATCAACTCTGTTTCGTCAGAATTTTTACATCGCAAATATCCAGTCAGAATTATGGATTTTCTAGTCACGTTGCTATTTTACATTGATTGATACTTTGTAGATGGGCTTATCCCGAGAACGGAGAATATTCCGTCCATTCATTGACGAGTTCGGGCAAAATAGAAAGTGTGAAGATTAAATTCGGATTAGGACTAGATGGTGCGGCATGGAGCTCTCAAGGATCCTTGGGAAGCATCGTAGCTGGACCGAAAGCAATGACTGATGTTTTGTCAACACGTCTAGGAATTCGAAGGCCGGTCAGTACGCCCTTGGACCGGACTATTGCCATGGAAAAGTCCCTTAAAGATATTCTCCGACCGGGGATGTGGGCCTATCAATCCTTTAGCGTAGATCCCTATGGGGTGGCGTCTCAGCTGCTAGATTGGCGTGATGAACTGGTTGCGGCGGGGCTAGATCTTAAGGATCCTCGCTTAGCTGAAGGCTCTCAGCGCCTTCAGCTCCTACACCACGTGGAGCTTCATCAGAAACTTCTTCCTGGGGAGTCGGATCTTTTGTCCGACGTTGCCCAGACGCTGAGCCAGCGACTAGAGCAGCACTGGCCGCTGGGGATAGAAGATGTTATCAGTTTAGAACCGATTTCCAGTATGCCGTGGATTTGGCAAAAAATTTTGCAGCAGTTAGGGGCTCATGAAGACTGCGTCGAGCTGAAGACTATTAGTGATCTCCCGGAGCTAGAGATTATCAGCGGGGACCATGAATACGCAGTAGCTGATGTAGTCGTCGGAGAAATCAAGGGGACAGAAGAACCCCTCCAGCTATTGGTTGGAGGGCCTACAGATACGCTCGACGCCGAATTGCGTCGCGCAGGATTGCCGAGTATTGGGGTGGGTGAGTATTGCCCCGGCGGTGACCAAGTTTTGGGATCCTTTGTACAACTCGTAACGGCGGATGATCCAGTTCCAGCCCTGGTGGATCTCTTAACTCTCCGGGTAGCCGGTCAGCGGATATGGCCAGACAGCATTAATAAATTCCTAGTGCGAGCGCTCATGCGAAACTACGGTTGCGGTGCTGAGTGGCATCGAGCACTGGAAGAATTGGCAGACAATGAGGATTATGCTCAGGCCGTTGCCTTCTTCAGCACATATATTTGGGATTCCCCGTTACGCTTGGTGAGTTCGGAGGATCTCTACGATGCTGAGGCTCTGGCCACAGCCTGCGACGCCTTCGCTGAGCAGCTAAATGGCCAGGCCTTTTCTGCAGATCGGGCAGCTGTAACATCCCTAGCCACTGTTCTTCGCGAGGATTACTCCAGCGGTATTTCGGATCGTGAAATTCACCAGCTGCTCGCTGAGGTAGGGGGAAATACCCCCAGCCCAGTTTCCCTGGCCCTGGCTAATCCCAACCTCGATGTGATTTATGATCCGGCACATATCATTCCGGGATCTCAGGTGTTGTGGTGGCGAGCCACCGCCGAGAAAACTGCGGCGGCAGATACTTTCAGCCAGTCTGAACTGGCGTTGATTCAGGAGATTGCAGGTGCTGGATCCATCCCGGTGGTGTTAAGTGCAAAGGTATTCTCTGAGTTGCAGGGTGCTACCCGTCTTGCGGCTTTGGCGCAGGCGCGCCGGGTTATTGCCGTGTGTCCCCAGCGGTTAGCAGGGGAGGAACTAGTAGTTGAGCACCCCTTGCTTGACCAGCTATCAGCGTTAATCCGTCGGCGAGGACTTCCGGAACCTCGGCGGGTGAGCGCAGAAGAAGTACTAGCTGATTCTTTGTCCGTTGTTCCTGGGGCTCACGCTCCCCGAACCCCTGATCTGCGGGGGGGGTGGAATTCCAGCCGGGGACTCAACTTCTGCCGGAGAATTTGTCATATTCTCAGCTCAGTACCCTATTGGCAGCACCTATAGAGTGGGTCATTGAAAAGGCGATGGGGATTGAGACAGGGGTGAGAGATCACCTAGCCAGCGGTAACGCCATGATTGGTACTCTCTTACAGCGCGTGGTGGAGTTGGCCATAACAACAAAGCGTTACACCGCAGAGGATTTAGGCGAGTTCTTTGACCAGGCTCAAACAGAGGTGGCGTTTAGCCTGGGGACTCGGGAGTCTGAAGCACGCAAAGCAGAGATTAAGCAACTCTGCGTGGAATCCATCTTCCAGTTCTTCGAAACTCTGAAGAAAGAGAATGCGGTGCCTGTTGCGGCAGAATATCCGCTGTACCAGGAAGATAAAGCAAAGCCATTAACGGTGCCGCTTCGTGATCCAGAAACCGGGGAAGAATTGCCTGATCACTGGGTGATTGACAGAATCAACGGCTTCGTTGACGTCCTCGCCGAATATCCCGACGGAGAACTCGGCATTTTTGATACGAAATACACCACCAGCGCTAGGCGCTATCCGGAGATGGTGGAAAATCTAGCTGATGCAGATGTCCACTCTGCTCTTCAATTGGCGGTATATGCCAGGAATTTCCCCATAGATAAGGAAATTCGACGCACCGGGTTTTGGATTTTCAGGCAAAAGGAACTTCTTTGCCCGGAGAACAATGACTCCAATGATCGGTTGTGGGAACGGGCTCTAGTGACGTTGGGGAAGCGTCTTGAGATGCTGCGTCGTGGAAAGTTTGAGGATCAGCTTTACCAGCAGTTGGTTGACCATAGAGAATCTGGGGAATCATTGGACGTCAATGCAATGAAGAAGATCTGCAACTCGGAACGTGACGTGGAAATTGAACACGGCGGTTTTATTCCAGAAGGCGGACAATACCGCCATTATGATGTCCTCACCGGCTTAAAGGGGGAATACGATGTCTAAAGAAACAAGCGATTTTTCTCACTACACAATTATTGAAGCAAGCGCTGGATCAGGGAAAACCTACGCTATTACCACGGAGCTTTCTCGTCTAATATCTCAAGGCGTTGACCCCTCACGAGTTATTGCTACGACCTTTACTAAGGCGGCGGCAGCAGACCTGGAACGACGCATTGGAGAGCGACTTCTGAGCGACGGCTTTGATACGCAAGCCCGACAACTTCCAGCGGCGTTAATGGGGACAGTGAATTCCATTACTGACACTATTGTGCGTCGGTTTGCCCTGGATTCTGGAATATCGCCAGACATAGCTGTTCTTGATGAGGTCAGCGAAAGCACCTTATTCCACGCAGCATGTGCCGGGATTATTGCTCAGGCGATGCAAGATCATCGTCCGTTATTGCGGCGTTGTGGCTATGGCATTGACGTGAGTAATAGCCGATATACGAAGACAGTGGCTCATGACTGGAATGCTGTTATTGAGGATATGATTAGTTTGCTGCGGGCTAATCGTATCTCTGGTGAGTCTAAGGACAAGCTCATTGAAAAATCCCAACAGTTGGTGGAGGATGCACTGAAACTTGCTATCCCTACGGCTCGGCGGGAGCAGTGGGGTACTAGTCGGGATATTGATGAGCAGCTGGCGCAGGCTTATGAGGATGTTCTGGTTCAAGCAGAAAACGGAACTCTGAATAAGAGAACTGCTGCTGTTGTTTTAAGTGATGAAAAAGCCTATCGGCGGGTTATTGAGAATCTGCGGGATAAGCCGCGAGAGAAATATAGTTGGCCGGAATTACTGAATATTCAGCAGATTAAGGTCTCTCAGTTGCCTGGGGCTAAGAAGACCATGGGTGCTCCGGTGCAGAAAATTATTCGGGAGCATTTTGCGCCTAGTGATTTTGAGGCTAATCACAATGTGAAGGTGGCCTCGCCTTATCTAGGTACGGCGGAGTTTATCTCTGATATGAAAGAGATCATTGCTCTTACTTTTGAGACGGCGTTTAGCTGCCTTGAGGCTTATGAAGCGGCGAAGAGTGCGGCGGGGTTGATTGACTTTACGGATCAAGAAGCTCGGACCTTAGATTTGTTGCTGGAAAAACCAGAGGTCAGGGACTGGATTCAAGAATCCTATGACATTCTTGTCGTGGATGAGTTCCAGGACACCAACCCCATGCAACTGGCTTTGTTCCTGGAAATTGGAAAGCTAGTGGATCAGGTTATTTGGGTTGGGGATACCAAGCAATCTATTTATGGTTTCCGTGGGTCGGATCCGGTGTTGATGAATGAAGCGGCACGGACAATTAATAGTCGATTAGACCACACGCAGGTGAGCCGCAATATTTTGAGTGATTCCTGGCGCACGGACGGGGTGCCGCTGCGTTTTAGTAATGAGTACTTTAAACGGGTATTTGATAATACCGAAAATGTCATTCTTAATATCCCTGAGCAACGGAAAGAACAGAACCCAGATATTGAGGAATCGGGGAGACTAGAGTTCTGGGAATTCACCAAAGTCGGAGATATTCCTGGAATTGTTGCCGAAGGGATCTCCCAGCTGCGTAAAGAGGGAGAAGAAGGCAGCATTGCGGTGCTGACTCGGCAAGGTGACACCGGTGTTGAGATTCTTCAAGAATTAAAGAGGCAGGGTATCCCGGCCACGGGTCCGGATATGCCAGTGGAAGAGAACTTGGAAGTGCTGCTGCTTCTGGCCGGACTTCGGTGGGTCGTGGACCAGCACGACACGGCGGCGCTGATGGAGATCATTACCTTGTGGCCGCAACATCCCGCCCACCGGTCCTGGTTTAGTGCATTGGCTGATGTCGCAGACAAAGCTGAGCGTCGAGCCTTATTGCGGGAGTGGGCGCAGGATCCGTGTTTCAGCACTTTGAGCGACGTGGCGGATAATAGTGCTCGCTTATCTCCGAAACAAGCGGTACAACAGGTCATTGATGCTCTTGACCTGCGGGGATATCTGAGCACATTGAGCAACCCCGAGAGTCGCTACGGTGCACTGTTGGGATGTGTGGAGGCCGCAGAACAGTGGGAGGATCGGCACAGCAGTCAAGGCCTTCCCGCTACGGCTTCAGGATTTGTCAGCGATATTACTGAGTCAGGGAATTTTCCGACCGCGAAACCCGCCCGAGGACCTGGGAACATCGTGGTGAGCACCATGCACAAAGCCAAGGGCTTGGAATGGAATACCGTGATTACGGTCTTGAAGAACAGCGGGAAACGCTACCTCAACTCGGTGTGGCTAGAGCCAGCCCAGAGCTTTGATTTTGACCACCCGCTTCATGGCCGTGAAATTCGATTCCTCCCAGCAACCCCGCTGATTCAGAAGAACGTGGAACAATCCGGCAAGGGTGTGGATGTCGGCGCCTTTTACTATGAACAACTCTGGGATCCAGAGCTTCATCCAGAGAATTTTGCCCGACGTCAGGCAGACCAGGATGAGGAGGACCGGATAAGGTACGTGGCGCTGACGAGGTCGAAGACGTGCACCATCTTGTGTACGAGCGCTGATGGCGAGGCGTTGACCACCCCGAGAGTAGAAGTTGAGTTTGGGCCAGACTTTCTGAAGCTTAGTAGTCAAAAATTTGGGTTGGATATTGTTCCCGTTCACAAGCGGGTGTGTAGTTCGGAGGATGAAGAAAAACCCGATGCGGTGCTACCCGCACCATCACCGCTACCAGCGTGGCGAGAGGAACCGCAGCGTCCAGATAATCCCATCTATTCGCGGTTCCAGCCGTCGCGGATCACCTTGGAAGCCGAACAGCTAGCTGAGGTTGAGGTGCGCACCAAAGCCAGCCTTGGTGAACCTATCCCAACTGCGGGCGGCAAGGTTCGAGCTGATTGGCTGGGAGAGGCTGTGCATAGTTACCTGGCTACCCCCTTTGCTGCGCTTTCTCATGCTCAGCAGGAAGCTTTAGCTTCCGAGATTGTGGATCGGTGGAAAGTTGCGCACCACCTCAGTGCGGAGCAGTTGGTGAGCATCGGAAACCGGTTTAGTCAATGGTTAGCTACCGAGTATCCAGATGCGCGGATAATAACAGAAGTTCCGGTGCGCATCCGTACCGAGGAAGGGCAGGTAGCCCAAGGGTGGATAGATCTGCTGATTGAGCAACCAGACGGTTCTTTGGCTGTGGTGGATCACAAAACCTATGCCGGGGACAATGCTGAGGACCATGTGCGTCGTAAATTTGCCGGACAGCTACTGAGCTATGCCGACGCTATCGAGGCGGTGCATCAGCGACGTCCCGAAGAGATCATGATTCATCTGCCCCTCATAGGGACAATGCTCAGTCTTAAGGGATAGGGTTTAGCTGGCGTTTTAGCTGCCTTGAGGGAAGATATAAGGACTAATCCTTAAAGGGACTCGGGAATTTTCTGTATCTTCCCTCTCAATATTTTCTTTGGCCCTTCCTCCCAGGTGGCAAAGGAGTAGGGTTAGGAACGTCCAACACATTGAGGAGGATGCTTTGTGAAATCCTCTACACAGATAGGAACACTGCTATGAGCGCTCTGGAAACTGTCCGTAAATATGCTCCCGACGCAGATGAAGCCGTGGTTGCGGCAATGGAGAAAACCTACCGGCTGGCATTAACTCACGCTGACGCTCGCCTGGTTTCTTATAGCGATGATGAGGAACTGAAGACAGTTCGAGAAAGCTTTGTGAAAGGCAAACTAGGTGTCACCGATTCTGATGAGTCTATTGACGCTGCCATTCAGGAAGTGGGCAAGAAGATTTCCGGCCAAAAGCCACGCTTGGCGGTTTATTACCTGCTGGCTGAAAAATACGGCAAGCTAGGGGTATTTAAGTCCTAGATACCCCCGAAGATCACCGGCCACCGCTAGCGAAATGCGGCGTGGCCGGTTAATTTATTGCCCACAATCAGAGTGTGTACCTCATCAGTGCCTTCGTAGGTGCGTACCGATTCCAGATTATTGGCGTGACGCAGCGGAGAATAATCTCCGGTGATTCCGTTACCACCTAAAATTGTGCGAGCATCCCGGCAGATCTCGATGGCGGTACGACAATTAGCTAATTTAGCCACTGAGATCTGGTGCAGTTCCAGCTGTCCAGCGTCTTTGGCGCGGCCCAATTCCAAAGCCAAAAGCTGCGCCTTATTCAATTCCACCACCATATCTACCAACTTCTTCTGGGTGAGTTGGAAGGAAGAAAGAGGGCGATCAAACACCTCCCTGTTAGCGGCATAGTCAAGTGCAACTTCAATACTGTCCCGAGCCGCACCCAACGCCCCCCAGGCAATGCCATAACGAGCCTCGTTTAGACAAGTAAAAGGCCCTTTGAGTCCCGGGTTGTCGGGCAAGATTGCGGAGTCCGGGAGGTGGACGTCGAGCTCAATATCGCATTGCAATGAGGCCCGCATAGAGAGTTTCTGCTCAATGGGAGTGGCCTTAAATCCCGGGGTATCCGTAGGCACCACGAACCCTCGAACAGTGCCGTCCACCTTGGCCCAGATGATCGCGACATCAGCAATACTGGCTAACCCGATCCAACGCTTAGCTCCAGTGAGATGCCAACCATCACTTTCTTGAGTGGCCGTGGTCTTCATATTCGCAGGATCAGACCCGGCATTGGGCTCAGTAAGGCCGAAGCACCCAATAGCTTCTCCACGAGCCATGCGCGGAAGCCAATAATTCTTCTGCTCCTCTGAACCATGACGGTGGATGGCTGTCATTGCTAAGGAACCTTGCACTGAGATCACCGTGCGCAAACCGGAATCACCGGCCTCTAGCTCTTGCATAGCAATTCCATATTCCACTGCGCTGCGTCCCGGGCATCCATAGCCCTTGAGATGCATCCCAAATAGACCGAGGTCAGCCATCTTAGGAAGAAGTTCGACGGGTAAGGTGGCGGTCTCATACCACTGAGCGATATGAGGGCGAACCTCACGATCCACGAACTCCGATACCTGGGACTGAAGAGCTTTCTCCTGCTCAGTGAAATGACGTTGAATATTCATCAGATCCGTAACTCTGCGACCCACAATAACCTCAATCCTGTCGTCTCGTTGAGGTGTCCTTTAGTTCAGCAACCAAAGCCAAAGAACACATAGGTAACTCACATCACAACATTTTTGGTGGCGTTGGTCAAGGAAATGCCGCTGAAATTATCTTTACTTTGGCTGCAAATTTATAGAGAAATAAGTATGGCTGATAGGAATGGTCTTATTGGAATGTGAGGTTTTATGTTAATTCTCATAGCGTGGAGAATATAGGGGATTGGCGTATGTCGTCGGCATTCATATAAGCACCTATCGCTTAACTCGAAAGGGAGAAAAGGATCTTTTCAAGATAGTCTGGTTAAATATCCTCACCCGAAATAAAGTTTTGGTGGAATATCCGCCATTATCCCAAGTCAAGCCCTAAATCCAGAACGGTGCTGGAATGGGTCAGCGCCCCTACCGCTAGGTAGTCCACCCCAGTTTCCGCATAGGCCCTCGCATTGCTTAGTTTTAGCTCTCCGCTGGCTTCTGCTTTCGCCCCCGCCTGGTGAATAGCGGCAACGCAGTTCGCCACCTGGCGTGGACTCATATTATCTAGGAGCAACAAGTTCACCCCAGCGTCGAGGGCCTCCTGGACTTGGTCTTCGGTATCGCATTCCACCTGAATAGTGATGTCAGGATCGGCAGAGCGGATCCGCTCCACGGCAAGTCCAAGCGATCCCGTGGCTGCAATGTGGTTATCTTTCACCAGCGCGGCGTCGCCCAACCCCATTCGGTGATTGACGCCCCCTCCGCATCGCACGGCATATTTTTGCAATTTCCTCAAAGTAGGAATGGTTTTCCGAGTATCGCGTATTTGCGCCCCGGTCCCCTCAACTGCATCTACCCAGCGTCGGGTATGCGTGGCCACCCCAGATAACTGGCTTAGGAAATTCAACAAAACCCGTTCAAAACTGAGGATTTCTCGGATAGGTGCGCTTATAGCTAAGGCAGTCTCCCCAGCCTGGATTCGTTGGCCGTCATCGAGCATGTGTTCGCAGGTGATAGTTCCGGGGTCAAGCTTTCGGCGCAATGCCCATTGTTCAGCGACCACCTGGGCTACCGGTAGTCCCGCTACAACACCAGCTTCTCTAGCAACAACTAACGCAGTTCCGTGTTGTCCAATCGGTACGGTCGCGTCGGTGGTGATGTCAGGACCCCACTCCAAATCTTCATCAAGGGCCCGGTTGACCACTTCGCGCACATAGTTGCTCTTAAGCATCATTCCCCACCTCCCGGCTGTCCAATGGCAATCATTCTTTCCACGGCGCTGCGGGCAGCGTCAGCAATATGAGGTTCGACGTCTACCTCGTCTTTTCCTTCTCGGAGACAATTAAGCAGCTTATCCAGAGTGATCATCTGCATATAGGGGCACGCTGCTTCCGGATTAACCGCGGCAAATTGAGTATCGGGGCGGGCTTTACGCAATTGGTGCAATATGCCAACTTCAGTAGCGACTAAAACAGTAGCGGTGGTGCTGGTTCGGGCCGCCTCAAGCATTCCTCCGGTAGACAAGATATGGGTGCGTTCAGCCGGGAAATCTCCATGACTAGCCATCCAGAGAGCAGAGGTGGTACAACCACATTCAGGGTGTATAAACAAGTCTGCTTCAGGATGTTGTGCCACGGCTTCTTTTAGTCCGGTTGGCGAAATATCGGCATGAACATGACATTCTCCTAGCCAGAGGTGAATATTATTGCGGCCAGTTGCGCGCTGAACATGTGCACCCAGGAATTGGTCGGGGCAAAATAAAATCTCCTGATCAGCCGGAATAGATTGCACAACCTCCACCGCGTTGGAACTAGTGCAGCAAATATCGGTTTCGGCTTTTACCTCCGCCGTGGTGTTGACATAAGACACCACTACAGCACCGGGATGTTCCGCCTTCCACGCCCGTAGTTGTTCAGCGCTGATGCTGTCAGCTAAAGAACAGCCCGCCTTGGCGTCGGGAATAAAAACCCGCTTATTGGGAGAGAGAATTTTTGCCGTCTCCGCCATAAAGTGAACGCCGCAAAAAACCACCTCATCGGCGTCAGTTTCCGCTGCTATTCGAGACAACGCCAAAGAGTCTCCCACATAATCAGCGAGATCCTGGATCTCGGGGAGTTGATAGTTGTGCGCCAGAATCACGGCGTTGCGGCGCTGGGCTAGCTTCTTAATTTCTTCTTGCTGATCGTGAATAGTTGCGGTAGGGGAGTGAGTCATAGAGTTGGC
This sequence comes from Corynebacterium poyangense, assembly GCF_014522205.1. Lineage (NCBI taxonomy): Bacteria > Bacillati > Actinomycetota > Actinomycetes > Mycobacteriales > Corynebacteriaceae > Corynebacterium > Corynebacterium poyangense. The sequence continues at coordinate 62,735 of NZ_CP046884.1, forward strand.
TCTTTCGGTGTGAAATGACCTGAGTGAAGCGTGACCTGCTGCGGGAGAACTCCCCTTAACAGGTTATCGCCTCAGAGACGAAAACTAAAGTCCACGCTAGCATGACTGATGTGAAGAATGCCAAGTCACCTCTGGGGCCGCAATATCCGATGCGCGATCCCGCAGGAACCGCGAAGTTCCGGCACCAAGCCATTGCTGTCATCCTCAAAACTGACATTGAGGAGGGGCTACAGGTGCTTCTTCACCGTCGCTTACATGAACCTTTTAGTGGTCGATGGGAATTACCGTCCGGATCGGTAGAGGTCAATGAGAACCTGGATCACTCTGTTCGACGCCACCTGAGCCGCTACATTGACCCGCATGTAATCAGTCATCAAGAACAGTTGGGGACATATAGCGATGTTCATCGAGACCCGTATGATCGGACTATCGCCACCTCTTATCTCATTCTGGTGCCCTGGAATGTTGGAGAAATTAACCGTGGCGAAGGGCAGTGGCAGACTGTGTCCCATGCTGGAGACCTGGCTTTTGACCACCAGCGGATATTAGGTGATGGGATAGATCGGCTGCGAGCGAAGCTAAGTTATTCCAATATTTCTTTTGCCTTAGCGCCGCACAGTTTTAGCATTGCGCAACTGCGGGAAGCGTACCGCACTGTTCTGGGTTATGACGTGGCGGCCACAAACTTGCAACGGGTTTTAGCGCGACGCGGCCAATTGGAGGAAACCGGAGAACTTGCTAAACCTCCTGGTGGTGGGCGACCGGCAAAACTATATAGATTTACCTCACAGCAATTGCGTATTACGGATCCTTTTGCTGCTTTTAAACCTTAGAAACCAGTTGACAAGCCCTTGATGAAAGAGTCGATATGCAGATCAAAGGTCAAAGAGCCGTTATCGAAAAAATATGAGAATGATGATATAGCGTGGAAATTTGCGCAATTCACACTAATATTTAGCATTCCGAAGGCTGCTATACCCGAAAACAATAAAAAGATGGCAGAATTTATTTAACGGCGGTAGAAAAGATAGAGGACCCAGAGCTCACAAGCGAGTTAACCAAGGGGAGAGATTCGGGAATATCGGTGCTCAAACTACGGCCTGAGGACCCTTTTAAAGCGTATTATAAAAAATCTTTTAGCTATTTTGATAGCTATTTTCATGACACCTTGGGGAGTGTGGAGGCAGAAAACAAAGAAAAGGACTGCGCTAATAAGGTTAAATTCTATCATAAGAAATTCATTTCCAAGGACGACAATAAAATCTATCGTTTCTATTCAGAAAAACTAACTCAGAATGCGGCTCCGTGTCCTTAAGGGCATGTGAACTTCTTTCTTACTACGATCAGTTGTCTAGTAGCGTGGAAAAAGGAGTGCTTGATTCAACATTCCTGGTTCTTCATGTTGTCGCAGAGAATCTCAGTAACGCTGCACTGGAACGACTATCTCAAAACCTTTATCGCAGCAGGAATCGTATGAGAAGCAAGGGGGAACAACAGATTCGACTATGTTAATAATCGATGAATACATAGGGAACAGTGGCAACGCTGTCAATGCAGAGGAAAACCGGTACGCTGAGAGATTTTGAGAATTTTAATCGTCAAATCAGAGTATAAGAAAGAATCATTGAGATGCAATACAAGAAACGGCTTGATGCCTTAAGCCGACGTCAAGAAGATATTGATAGAGAACGTGACCTATACATCGCCGTCTTCGCTATCTTTTTAGGTATCCCAGGCGTGGTCGAGATGTTTGATGACTCTACTCTTCCGATTGATAAATCATATTTCGGATTCTTAATCCTATTCCTCTTTATTGTTTTGACCGTGATGTACTTCCTGCGTAGGAGAAATAGCAACCGATAAAAGCTATAACGCAGCGTGTGGTGTGGCGGCGGTTTTATCTTGCTTGACGTCGGTAAACGTCACCGCCGGTATCCCTCCAGTAGGAATGGCTCTTGTGTGCAATGCGGTTCATGCAGTGAGCCAAAAGCTGCGCCATAATGTGACGTAGAGCATGAAAGATGAAGGTCCTTCGTCGCTCTCCACTAATCTTGATCAGCACTGAAGGAATTAGGACTATGACTGGCTTCCCACATGCTTCAAAAACTGCAACGATTATCGGGGCAGGGATGGTTGGTTTAGCAACTGCGTGGTTTCTCCAGGAGCGCGGTTATCAGGTGACGGTGTTAGACAAGACCGGACCTGCGGCTGGTTCTTCGTGGGGGAATGCAGGGTGGCTTACTCCGGCAAAAATTTTGCCCTTAGCGGATACCTCCTTATGGACCTATGGTCCTACCGCCCTTTTTAACCCCGACGCAGCGCTTTCTGTTCCGCCTCGTTTTGAACCGGCTCTCTGGGGTTTCTTTGCGCAATTTATGGCTCACGCCACTCCTCGAGCGTGGGATAGGACGATGGCCGGTTTGGTGCCTTTAGCCCAATCCTGTCTTGATGCTTTTGATGAGATTGACGCCACCATTCCCGTAGCGTTGCAGTCTCGCCCCACCCCTTTTGTGGCGGCTTTTGAGAAGAAAGCAGAAGCCCACGGTTTTCTCAAAGAAATTGATGGGGTCCGACGCCACGGGATCCCCGCTGAACTGAGTGAAATCACCAACGTGGACGATTATGCGCCTATGCTTTCAGATCGAATATCCTTGGCCTACCGCCTGGACGGTCAGCGTTTTATTGAGCCTGGTCCCTATGTGATTGCTTTAGCAGAGGCGATAGAAAATCGAGGAGCACAGCTGCGTTGGGGGATTAACGTAACGAGAGTACGTCCCGCCTCATCCGCTAATCATGCCCCGACGGTGTTGTGTGAGAGCGGCGAGGAAATTATCTCTGAGCAAGTGGTTATCGCGAATGGGGCGTGGCTACCTGGACTGGCCAGAGAACACGGCGTCCGCCTCCCGGTTAAGGCTGGACGAGGTTATTCCTTTAGCGTCGCCACTGACACACCCGCCGAACACCCGGTTTATCTGCCTTATCACCGGGTGGCGTGCACCCCTTACCAAGGGCGATTCCGGATTGCCGGAACCATGGAGTTCCGCGGCCCCGACGAACCTTTGCACCCTCGACGGATCGAAGCGATTATCCGCAATACTAAGCCGCTGATGAGGGGAATTGATTTCAACGAGCGCTACGACGAATGGGTGGGTTCTCGACCCGTCACCCCAGATGGGCTATCGCTGGTAGGGCGAACCCGAACCGAAGGAGTTTTCGTCGCCGGCGGCCACGGCATGTGGGGGATAGCTCTGGGGCCTGCAACCGGAAAAGCGCTGGCCAAACTGATGGAAACCGGTGTCGCCCCACCAGAGATCGCCCCTTGCTACCCGCTTCGATAGGTGATAGAACCGGACATAGTTCTTGAAAAACATCATTCTAAGGTGAGAACTATGTCCTTGGTTTCGGCGCTTTTTGACACCTTTGCTCTGATCTTCTTAGGAGCTATATCTCTTACTATCGCCCACCAATCTGAAACCGGTCGTTTGCCGAGAAGTAACCAAATGGGGATCAGGACAACCGAAACGAAGAAGAGTGATCGAGCCTGGGAGCAGGCGCATAAAAAGGCAGCTCCGTTGCTGCGTTATACCGCTTATATTTCTTTCCTATGCGCCGCTGTTTCCCTCCTTGAAGGAATATTGACGGCCTCGGTACGGCTACGAGTTATCACCTTCGCCCTCACGTGGGCTCTCGTGATTGTCTTTTTTGCCTATTCGGCATTGACCGCTCACCGAGTTGCTAAGAGGATCAATCAATCAGGGGGATAACCTTGAGGAGACTTTTAGACCGGATCAATGACAGGCACCTGTGGGACCATAACGAGGCTTTTTATCCGTGGATCCTTAATCACTTACCAGAAAAACGTCGCTTTGCCATTGACGTCGGATGTGGCAGAGGTGAATTACTTATGCTGCTCGGTCAGCATTTTCCTCAAGTCATCGGGGTAGAAATTGATCCCGCCATGATTCTCGCCTCGCAGCAACGCTGTGCCGGGTATTCTCATGTGAAAGTGACGGGCAGCCTTGAAAACTGCGCCCCGCAGAGTGACTTAATCACTATGGTTGCCAGTCTCCACCACATGGAAATTGAAGAAACTCTGGAGCATGTCGTAGACAAGTTAGCTCCAGGGGGAAATTCCTTTGTGTGGGACTAGCCAGACCTGAAACCTTGACCGACCTTTGTTGGGAGCTTGCGTCTACGATAAGTAATCCCGTGATCGGCTGGGTGAAACATCCGTGGCCAACTAATAATTTAGATTCTAAAAATGACTACCCGACGGTACCTCCGGATCAATCTTTGGGTGAGATATCGAGGATTGCATACAAAATCATGCCTGGAGTGAGGGTGAGAAGGCATCTTGCTTTTAGATACACCATGGAATGGCGGCGGTGAAAAGCCGAAAAGCAGGATGTTCTGCGGCTGTTTCTGTCCGCCTCCTGGGGTCGGAGAATTAAGATAAGAATCTTTGGACAAGGCTGTAGTAGGCGCGGACGGTGAGGTCGAGGTCTTCCAAATAGAGGTTTTCGTCGTGGGAGTGGAGCTCAGAAAAGACGTGATCTAGGGTGCGTTCCCGGTGGTGGAGAGCAAATCCGTACCCTACGCCGCCCAGGCGTCGGGCAAAACGTAGGTCCGAACCGCCGGCTGAGAGGGTGGGGATCACCGGGACGTCGGGAAAGAATTCCTGGAAAGTGTCAAGTATGGCCTGGTAGAGGGGCCCTTCGCTGGGGGAGACAGTAGCTTCTTCTGAGATAAGACGCTCAATCTGGACGTGGTCAGCTAAATCACCAAGTCCGGCGCGCAGGATCTCGTCCACGTCATCTTGGCTTTGTCCTGGTAGGGGTCGGATGTCTAGGTCCACATAGCCGCTGGAGGGGAGAACGTTGATGGGGCCACCGGCATGGATGGCTGTTTGGGCAATGGTGAGCCGACTCATGGCGTGGGAGTATCCGGCTAGCGGTCCAAAGGCTTGGTAGGCCTCGGGATCAGTTCCGGCTAGGAGTGCGTGTTCAGTATCGGCATCAAACCGGAAAGCTCGGACATAGTCTTGCCAGATTTCGCTGCTGCTGACTGGAGGTTCAATAGCTGCCAGGCGTCGCGTCACTTCCCCTAACGTCACCAGCGTGGAGGAACGCCCGAAAGGAGTAGAGCCATGCCCGGCATCCCCAACCACATGGATTCTGCGTTGAGCGGCACCTTTTTCTCCGACCACTACCACTAGGGCATCACTGCCATCGTGCACCGGAAGGTGAGACCCACCGGTTTCTGAGAGCGTGTTGCGCCAACTGAAAGCGGTTGGCTGATGTTGCGCTAACCACCCTGCGCCGAGTCCGCCGCGGGATTCTTCATCGGCCAAGGCCACAAACGTTAAATCCCCTTTGAGTGGGTTCCCGCGGGCGATCTCGCGGGTGGCGGCAGCCATAGCAGCGGTGATAAAGAGCATGTCCACGGTGCCGCGCCCATAAATGCGACCATCGCGGATTTCTGCCCCGAAGGGAGGTACGGTCCAATGAGCATTATCGACGGGCACGACATCGGTGTGTCCTAAGAGGGTAAGGGGTTCGGCCTGGGGGTCCGTGCCGGGAACGCTAAAAGCAACACTGACTCTGCCGGGGTGTGGTTCAAAGCGCTGGATGTTGACCGGAGTGTCCTGGAAAAACGTGCAGAGGGTATCTGCGTTGCGGTGTTCGTGTCCCGAATCTGGGGTGTAGTCATTGACGCAGGCGTTGCGGACAAGATCGGATAGGAGACGGAGGGTGTCGTCATACAAGCTCATAAAACATATTGTGCTGAGAGCACAGTGATCCGCGCAATAGTTGAACGCTGTTCATGAGCTGCTATAAGCTAAAACAACATTCTATTTTTATTCACCCAAGGAGAATCGCCGTGTCTGACATTCTGGAACTAGCGCGTGAAAAGGCCCTGGAAAAGGGGGAGGGGCTTAACCAAGCGGAGGTGCTTCAGATTTTGGAGTTGCCGGATGAAAAAATCCCGGAACTCATGGAGTTGGCGCATCAAGTTCGGTTGAAGTGGTGTGGCGAAGACGTAGAAGTTGAAGGAATTATTTCTCTGAAAACCGGCGGCTGCCCGGAGGACTGCCATTTCTGTTCCCAGTCCGGGCTTTTTGAATCCCCGGTGCGGGCGGTGCGGCTAGACATCGCTGAGCTGGTGGAAGCAGCAAAGCAAACCGCAAAAACCGGAGCTACAGAGTTTTGTATTGTCGCTGCGGTAAAGGGCCCCGATGAGCGTTTGATGAAGCAGGTAGGCGACGCCGTTGCTGCCATCCACTCTGAAGTAGATATTAACGTTGCAGCATCATTAGGGACCTTGACGCGGGAACAAGCTCAGCGTCTCAAGGACATGGGGGTTCACCGATACAACCACAACTTGGAGACCTCTCGTTCCTATTTCCCGAACGTGGTGACTACCCACAGCTGGGATGAGCGTCGAGAGACGCTGGAATTTGTTCGGGAAGCCGGCATGGAAGTGTGCTCCGGTGGAATTGTGGGCATGGGCGAAACCCCAGAGCAGCGTGCTGAATTTGCGGTGCAGTTAGCAGAGGCTGATCCCACGGAGGTTCCGATGAATTTCTTGGATCCTCGTCCTGGTACCCCCTTCCAGCACATGGAGGTCATGAGCGCAGAAGATTCCTTGCGCGCGGTTGGCGCATTCCGGCTGGCTATGCCCAAGACCACGTTGAGATTTGCTGGTGGTCGGGAACTGAGCCTAGGAGATCAGGGAACTGAGCAAGGACTCTTGGGCGGTATCAACGCCATTATCGTCGGCAATTACCTCACCACCCTGGGACGCCCCATGGAAAAGGACCTCGACATGATGGACCGTCTCCACCTCCCTATCAAGGCTTTGAACTCAGCGGTGTAGGTGAATCAGGATCATGTTTCATCCCAACACTGGTCAAGTTGTAGAAGACGGGGTAGAGATTAAACTTTCCCCTTCTGCAGCTGCTGGTTTAGAAGCACCACGGTATTGCAGCATCTGCGGGCGTCGAATGATCGTAAAAATTAGGCCCGACGGCTGGTCCGCGACCTGTAGCCGCCACGGCACCATTGATTCACTAGAGTTTGAACTGCGCTAGGCACTAGTTGTGCGGAATCCCGGGGACATCCTCCGGGATGAACCCTCGGCGTAGCGCAATAACTACCAGGTTAAGCCGGGACGACGCACCGAAGCGGTGAATCAACGTAGAAACATGCTTTTTGACGGTGCCTTCCGCATAGCCCAATTTCTGGGCGATAACTGCATTTGATAAGCCATCGCACAGCATGGCAAGGACCCGGGCCTCCGGGTTGCTGAGTTCGGGAAGTTTCCGGGTGGGGCGATCAGGTAAATCCCCGATCAGCCGGGAGAGTGATCGAGAAGAGACGACGGTGCCGCCGGCTGCGGCCTGGCGGACCGTATCAATAATGAAACTAGCGCGGGCACTTTTCACCACATAGGCCGCACCGCCATTCGACAGCACATCCAGCATGGTTTCATCGGCGTCGAGCGCCGTCATCGCCACAAAGGTGGGTGGCTGTTCCAACTTCTGGATCTCACGCAGCAAAGTAAGCCCATCCATCTCGGGCATGTGGATATCAGCCAGCACCGTGTCGATATTCAAGTCTTTGATAGCGCGGAGGGCATCCACCCCATTATGTGCTTCCGCAACTACCTCAATATCATCCACCGTGGCAAAGTAGCGGCGTAAGGAGCCTAGGACTAAAGAGTCGTCATCAACGACGAGCAGCTGAGTAGGCCGGAACTCCAAATCAGTCATAAGACCAAAGCTTAGTTGCTCAACTAGTCACGGCACCACGGGTAATGGTAGGTTTTGCAGCTAAAAATCATATAGGCTGCACCATAATCATGCTCATCAGCATTTGCCACAGCTGGAGTTAGCGTGGTGATTAAGGCTACGGCAGCGGCTACAGAAAATCTGCGGAAGCGTGACATGCCAGGAATCCTTTCTGGAGGATGGTTCTCTCAGTTTGAGAATCTACGCCGGTTGACAGGGTTAAGCTGCATCAACGTCAAAGAGTAGTCGAAAGAGGACACCCAAATAGGGGTAGCCTATTGTTTGATCTTCTGGACCCCTTCCTTGGGGACATCTAAGGCAATGATCCAGGTTTCCCCATCTGAACTTGTACTTAGCTTGCCGCCCACATTAGAAGCCATCTGCACGAGCGCCGGAATGCCCAGGCCAGAACTCATCGCCGGATCCACTGGTCGGCGAGAAATGAGGTTGCGCATCTCTACTCGCACATAATCACCATGGGAATTGACCGTGATACTTACCTTGGAACGTCGAACTGCATACTTCCCGGCATTTAGTGCGGCTTCATTGAGCATCTTATTCACCACTTCAAGCCGCGCTGAATTAAAGTCCAACAACCCCGTCGAAATCTCCGTGTGGGAATTCAACTGATAGGTCCGAAGTTTCTGTGCGGCATTTTGCACCGATTGAGTCAACGAGGGTGGCGTAGTTTCAGTAGCGCCATTATTTTCTCTTTCCTCGGTATCCAGAATCTTCAACAAAGCCCGCACCTCCTGCATACTCTGCCGAGCAGCATCTGCGATATCTTCCAATTCCTGCCCAGTTTCTGTATCAGGCGGATCCAAAGCTAAGGCCTCAGAACGCATAACAATAGACGTCAAGGAGGAAGCCACAGAATCATGGAGAGTCTCAGCTAGTTCTCGCCGGCGATTCCGCATATCAATTTCCCACTGCTCATAGAGCATTCGGCGCTGCCGGAGGGAACGACTGGCTTCCCAGCCGATGAGGAGGAAAATGACAAAAAGCCCAGCCCAGATAAAAGCGGGGAGGGGATCAACGGCGAAGGGGTTTTCCGAACGTCGCTCAATTAAACCGAGGAACCACAGCAGCACCGCGCAGGCAATAGCTAGGCGGGTAGCGCCAGCGCGCATGGTTACCGCCACGAGGAGGGGGGCCATGAATGTAAAAGCAGCTATTCGGTGTTCGGGGTACAGGGTGACCACCGTAAAGAGGGAGAGGAATAGCAGCGCACCGGGCAGCGGAAAGCGGACGGCTAAGGCCATGGCCGCAGTAAAGGCAACCGCGAAGAGGAGGGAGAGCGGATTGACATCATAAGGGCGCAGCACATTAGTCACCAGAATGAGTGCCAAACCGCAGATCACCATGCCAATTTCCAGCCGGAATCTACGGATGGATTTCATAGCAGTGGGAATGACTCCGGAATTATCTCGGGAAACCATAAGCATTAGGTTATATCGTCATCCCCACCGGACGGCAATGTTACTAGTGTCGCTGCCAGTGTGGTTTGTTGGCATCGGCATAACGATAGTATTCGGAGTCCTGCAAATTCTGGGCGGCCGCTTCATCCACAATCACCGTGGCGTGTGGATGGAGCTGGAGCACGCTGGCTGGACAACGCGCACTCACTGGGCCTTCCGCCAAAGCCGCCACCGCCTGGGCTTTGCCCTCTCCGGTAGCCAGAAGAAGCAAGTGCCGGGCGCGGCTAATGGTGCCTAGACCTTGGGTAAGTACGTGCCGAGGGACGTCGGCAGCGCGCTCAAAAAACCGGGCATTGTCTTTGACGGTTTGAGGATGCAGTGTCTTCAGGCGGGTAGGGGAGCTAAGGGAACTGCCAGGCTCATTAAAACCGATATGCCCGTTGGTTCCGACTCCAAGAAGTTGAATGTCCACCCCGCCACTTTGTTGGATGGCTTCATCGTAGGCGCGGCCGGCGGCGTCGGAATCCTCAGTTAGTCCATCCGGGGAGTGGACGGCGGAATCATCAATATCAATATGCTCGGTAAATTCCCGGCGAATAGTCCGATAATAAGATTGCTCGTGGTCTCGGGGTAGGCCCACGTATTCATCCAACAAAAAAGCCTGGCACTTGGAGAAACTCAGGCCTTCGTGGTGGTGGAGCCGGATCAACTCTTGGTAGGTAGCCAAGGGGGTAGATCCCGTTGCTAGCCCTAAAGTAGCCCCATCACCAGCGTATCCAGCAAGAATCTGAGCAGCTAAGGCGGCAACATCTTCCGGATCGGGGCGGATCAAAATTTCCATCAGTTCTCCTTACACAGTGAATTCAGCGCCTGCGGCAAGACACCGCTGGAATTGACCTTGGCAATTAAGTTCGACGACGTCAGCCGGGCCGCCAATAACCAAGCCGGGTGGGGTGACACCAAGGATGGTGGCAGCGCGCATTGAGGACATAGCAACTACGTGATCTAGGCTCCAGCCTCGTTGCCAATGCCGAGAGACCTGAGAAGCAATGGTGCTGGTTCCTCCCGCAATGGCCCCCGTTCCCGGGGTAAGCCGGGCAACTCCGTGAGAGACAGTGACATCAAGACTGCCGAGGATATATTGACCATCCGGTTTACCAGCGGCCTCCATGGCGTCAGTGATTAAGAAAGCATGATCTGTGGCCGTATCCAGAAATGCCACCGTGTCATCTGAGAGATGCACTCCATCAGCGATGATTTCTAGCCCTGCTACGCCCCGGCCCGCGCTTTCCATGAGTGCCGCTATGGGGCCTGGATTGCGGTGGTGTAACTGGGGCATGGCATTGAATAAGTGTGTCGCCGTCACCGTGACTCCACGGGCCGCCGCGGCAGCAATGACCGCGGTGGTGGTGGTGAAATCTGCATCGGTGTGTCCCAAAGAGGCGATCACACCATGCTCGGCGCATAGATCGAGCAGAGCCACAGCATTATCCGTCTCGGGGGCAAAGGTGATTTGTTTAAGGTAGCCTCGGCCTGCCTTGATCACCTCAGAAAACAGTTCCGGATCACCGGGGATAATAGCCGCCGGATCTTGAGCACCGCAGCGGCACTCAGCAATAAAGGGGCCTTCCATGTGGATACCGGCAATTAACCCTTCATCGGCGAGGTCAGCCAATAGTGCGGTTTGCGCTACAAGATGATCGCCAGCGGCGGAGACCAAGGAGGCTAAGAGAGTAGTTGAACCGTGTTTCCGGTGATACATCGCAGCCCGACGACATTCCTCCAGGGTGCCGGTGGGAAATGCTCCACCGTCCCCACCGTGGTTGTGGAGGTCCACAAAACCTGGAATGAGATAAGGCAGATGCGGATCCTTGAGAGAAGGATCGGGGGTGATCTCGGCAATCAACCCAGTTTCTTCATCGACGCTGAGTATCCCCGGTCCGAGGTTGCGGTGTCCAGTATGAATATGGCCGCGATAGGTGCGCACGGAGTGGCTCCTTAAGGAAGTTGGAATAGCCATTGCGCCTTTAGCCTAGTCTGGGTGAGGAAAAATTCCCAGGAGACATCTGATGTCTGACTTTTTGAGGCGTAAGCTGGAACCCGTCCCACCCTTCCCTCTCAAGGAGTTTTCGGCATGGCACCGCTATTCCAGGGCGTTATTCCCCCGGTCTTGACCCCATTTTTAGATAGCACTCCCACGGTAGATACCCAGACCCTAGCCCACCAGGCAGACCGCCTCATCCGTGCAGGTGTCCACGGTCTTTTTGTCTTGGGATCTTCAGCCGAAACAGCGTTCCTTAATGCCGCTAACCGACGCCAGATCATCCGCACAGTGCGAGAGGTAGCAGAGGGAAGAGTTCCGGTGACCGCGGGCGTTATTGATATGACCACCCCGCTAGTTCTGGAGCATGTTGCCGACGCCGTCGAATGCGGAGCCCAAGGCCTCGTCGCCACTGCGCCCTTTTACGTTCGCACTCATCCGATGGAAATCATTAACCATTTCCGGATGATTCACGACGCCGCACCAGAATTGCCGCTTTTTGCCTACAACATCCCCGTCTCAGTGCATTCCATCTTGGGAGCAGAAATGGTTATGGATTTAGCTGAAGAAGGGGTACTGGCCGGTATCAAAGACTCTGGTGGCAATGATGGCTACCTGCGGGGGCTAATCAATCTCCGCAACCAGCGTGGCCTGAGTGCAGAGCAATTCACCATTTTGACTGGCTCTGAAACAACCGTTGATTTTGCCTATTTAGCCGGGGCGGATGGGGTGGTTCCGGGGCTGGGCAATGTGGATCCGGTGTCCTATGTGCAGTTACATGAGTTATTGCGCGCCGGGAAGTGGGAAGAAGCCGCTGACCTGCAGAACAAAATTATTGAGCTGTTCCGCATAGTGGCGGTGGGTACACCTGACCGGATGGGAGGATCCTCCGCGGGTCTGGGTGGTTTTAAGGCAGCGCTGCAGCATCTGGGGGTGTTCCCCAATGGATTGATGGCGCCGCCGCATATTCCACTCAATGATGCGGAAATTCAGGAGATAGCCCGGGTGGTTGATGAAGCCAAGGTGCGGGAACCGTGAAGCCAGCGAGCTTAGCTCTGGATATTGGGGCGACAAAGATCGCCGTCGGACTTGTTCCCGATGACGCCCCCACCGCCGTACTCGGTCAATTTCGACTCCCCACCCAGGGAGAAGGCTATGAGCCACGGCAGCAAATCCGTGCCGCCATCGCGCAAGGGATACGTATGGCCGACACCCTGGGCTATCACATCCTCCGCGTCGGTATGGGAGCTCCCGGAGTAGTCCAAGGCCCGGCAGGGATGATCACCTATAACGGTGACACGCTACGCAATTGGGCGGGCACTGACCTGGGTGAACTATCCCCTCTACCCACCGCAGCGCATAATGATGTTCGCATCATGGGGTACGGGGAATATCATCTTGGTATTGGTCAAGAGCTACCCGATAATGCCCGTATCCTGGTGGTTTCGCTGGGTACAGGGGTAGGTGGAGCCATTATCGACCAGGGGCAACTGCTCACCGGCCCAACCAGTTCTGCTGGAGAGATTTCTGAGATCCGATGCGCAGATTTTCGGGGGCTTTCTACCCGGTGTGAAAATAGCGTGTCGGGGACGGGACTATGCCGCTACTATCACGTGCTACGTCATAACCTCCAGCACCAAGAGCCCATTCCCTGGGCACTCAGTCCAGGACAAGAAAGCCTGCCAGAGATTATTAGGCGCGACGATAACCTGATCCGCACCATCGTGGACGGAAACCTATTCGGCTTTGGGCAAGCCCTCGGCGCGCTTATCAGTGCGTGGGATTTAGCTGCCGTGGTCATCGGTGGAGGAGTAGCTGAACTGGGGGGAAGAATCATCGGCCCGCTCCGTCACGGTGTACAGGATGCTGTTCTCTCCATTAACCGCGACGTGCCAGTAATTCGCGCCCGACTAGGCAAGAATGCCCCGCTCGTGGGGGCTGCCTGCTACGCCCGAGACATGATCGAACTCAAAGGAGACCAGTGATGGACATCAAAGACCTCTGTGGCGCAGTCATTGTCAGTGTGCAAGCGCCTGATGGGCACCCCATGAGAGACACCCACACGCTGTTGCACGTCGCCCAAGCGTGTGTTGCTGCCGGAACCCCGGCGATACGTTGTGGGGGGTATGGGGGCTTGGAGGATATTCACACCCTCTCTCAAGGAATTTCAGTCCCGGTATTTGGATTGACTAAGGAGGGTAACACGGGCGTGTATATCACTCCTTCAGTGGAATCAGTGCGGGCAGTAGCTCAGGCGGGGGCACAAGTGGTTTGCGCCGATGCTACGTTCCGCCCCGCAGCTGATGGCTCAACCCTGCAGGAGCGCGTAGCCGCAGCGCACGAAGCCGGAGCGTTATTTATGGCAGACTGCGCCACCCCGGAGGAAGTGGCTGAAGCCTATGCAGCGGGAGCAGATATTGCTAGCACAACCTTGGCGGGATATACCGAGCATCGGCCCGCAACCACGGGGCCTGACTTGGCGTGTCTGCGCGAAGCTCGAAACCTGGTGGGGCCAGAACCCATGCTCATAGCGGAAGGACGATACCACCACCCCCACCAGGTGAAACAAGCCTTTGACTTGGGTGCCAGCGCAGTTATTGTGGGCACAGCCATAACAGATCCTATGTGGATCACCCAACAATTTCTGAGCTGGGACACCTAAAGCTGTTCTGCCACTATCTCCTCTAAGGGGCGATAATGCTGGGTTACTGCTTCCCGATAAGCAGCAACGTCGCCATCTAGAGCAGCATCTAAAATAGCTTGATGAGCTTCTGCGGTGTCCTCCAACCGAGGAGAAATTGCCAAGCCGAGAGTAGGCACCACAGCCTGATGGACCAACCACAAACTGTGAATTAACTGCTTAATTACCTCATTGGGGATGTTGTCCATGAGGCCGAGATGAAAAGCGATGTCATCATCGGGGAAAGTATGGCCGGCTTGGGCATGAGCGCGCATCCGGGACACACAGGCGGCTAGCTCCGGCTGCTGAGTTCCGGCCAAGCTAGAGACAACCTGTTCGGCACAACCAAGGTCAAGGTAGCGTCGGACTTCAATGACGTCCCGGAGTGCAGAGAAATCCACCGTTCCCTGGAGGATGGCGCGGAAAGCCAAGGTCTGAACCAAAGGCTCCATAGAAAGACTGCCGACGTATGTGCCGCGGCCATGCACTACTGACACAATTCTCAGGGCCTCAAGTTTGCGGATCGCCTCCCTGACCGAAGAGCGCGACACTCCTAAATGCTGGCAGAGGGTGGTTTCCGTGGGAAGCGGATCACCAGGCTGGAGGTGATTGGCGATAATGAGCTCCTTGATAGCCGTCATCGTAGCTTCCGCGCGTTTAACTGTGGCCTCGGGTTGAAATGAATCAGATGTGCTCACAAAAGCCAGTCTAGGAGCTTTCTTTATTTCCAGGCGCCCAGATACCTTTTGCAGGTTGCATGCAACCTAGTCTAGGGTGGAGGCATGGCTCAAAAAGCCCAGAGATGCCGAGATATCTACCTCGCCGAACTCCGGACGATGCTCTGCCTCCTGCTGCAACAGCATCTCAGCGGTATGGATGATATGCCTGGTCATGGCCGCCTCACCCTGGCGCGGATCCCCAGCCCGGTAAGCGGCAATAATCCCATCGTGATCCGCCAAGCAATCTTGAGGGGAACGAGACACCGGAACCGTGCCAATACCCGTGCCCAACACCACATCACGATTCTCAGCCAGCAGATGACGAGCCCGAGAATTCCCCGCACCAGCGATCAACACATCGTGAAAATCCCGATCCGCGCGCAAGGTCGCCTCCGAATCCCCCGACGCCGCCGCACGCTGGAAGACTTCATAAGCATCCTCAACTCGAGCTGCCTCAACAGGCGTTTGCCGAGCAATCGCCAAAGCCGTCAACCGACCCTCCAGCAGCACCCGAATCTGGAAAATCTCCACAAAGGATTCAGCCGACGTACTGACCACCTCCACGCCGCGATTCTTTACCGTGCGAACCAACCCCCGACGCGACAACTCCTGACACGCCTCCCGAACCGGTGTACGGGACATACACAACTTCTCACCCAAAGCTCCAGCCGTGTACAACGTGCCAGGGACCAGCTCTCCACGGAGAATCCCCTGACGAATCGCATCCACCGCCTGAGCAGTCAACGTTTGTGCCATAACCCCCAACCCTAAAGGAAAGAAATGAACAACCCACACCACGCCTCATTCGCCGTTATCGGAGCGGGGATTATTGGAACCGCTACTGCTCGAGAACTTCAACAGCGCTACCCGGACGCGAACATCACCCTCATCGACAAAGAACCACATGCCGCCAGCCATCAAACCGGGCACAACTCCGGAGTGGTTCATGCCGGACTCTACTACCAGCCAGGAAGTCTTAAAGCGCGACTCTGCCGCCGTGGGGGAGAAAAAATCAGCAGCTATGCGAAAGAACGGGGGCTGCCCTATGAAGAATGCGGAAAAATCCTCGTCTCCCTCTCAAAGGAAGAAGACGAAAGACTGCAACAAATCTTTGAGAAGGCGAAAGCTAACGGTGTACCTGGGGTAGAACTCATTGGGCCTGAAGGAATTAAAGCTATAGAACCGAATGCGGTAGGAAGAATGGCTCTGCACTCTCCGCATACTGCGATTATTGACTACGCCGCAATCACCGCCTCCCTTCTCAAGGAATTCCAAGAAGCAGGTGGCCGAGTGCAGTTGGGAGCCGCGGTCGAAGACCTGGTTAACAACGACAATGGATGCGGTGTGCGTCGGGTAAACGAAGACACTGAAACGTACGACCATGTAGTAGTTTGCGCGGGCCTGCAGTCAGACCGGCTTGCTCAACTAGCCGGGGCGCCCAAATACCCGGTGATTGTTCCGTTTTTTGGGCAGTATTCGCAGTTGGAACAGGCTTATCGGACGATCCTCAATGGCCTGGTCTATCCAGTTCCGGACCCCGCGTACCCCTTTCTCGGCGTTCACCTCACGAAACGAGTAGATGGAGAAATGCTCGTAGGCCCCAATGCCTTCCTGTCCCTGGGGCGCGAAAGCTATCGCGGATGGCCGGTCATCAAAGACAGCCTCGATATTGCCTTAGAACCAGGATTCTGGCGATTCGCGGCAGGGAATATGAAAGCTGCGGGCCGCGAGTTTGGCGCCGTCCTCTCAAGGAAAAAATTTCTGGCTGGAGCTCAGGCCTACGTGCCTGCCCTCGCCGACGCAAAATCCACCCCGATAACTCGAGGGATCCGCGCCCAAGCCATGGAGCATGATGGCAGTCTCGTAGACGATTTCGTAATCCACCACGTTGGGCAAGCCACACTATTGCGCAATGCTCCGTCACCCGGTGCCACATCCTCGCTGGCTATAGCAGAACATTTGGTCACCTGCATCTCAAAGAAATTGGAACTGTGAAAAACTTTGCTTTTCCACAGGATTGACCCCCAAGTGCTTGAGAGGGGAAAAGTCTTGAGAAGGAAGGGTTAATGTTTCCGACATGAACCTTCTCAAGAACTTGCGCGAAATCCACCAGCGGGGAGTGGATTTGGCTCGAGCCGCGTTCAACCTCGGGGGATCAATGGGTTCAGCTCAGCGTGAGCTTGCCGAACTTCTCGGGATTCCCAGGAAAGAAGCCAATCAATGGTTGCGCGTGGCTGACACCCTATTTGGTCGATGTGAGCAGGATTGGTCTGCATATCGGGATGAGACTGTGCAACTCATGCAAAACCACAACCTCAGCATTCAGCAACTGTGCGTGGTGGATCGATATAGCCGTCGAGCCCCTAAAGGCCAGCGGTACCCAATGTGCCGGGAACTGACTCATCTTGCGGCAAAAGCACGCAGTTTAGAAGAACTCGAGGATGTGGCGCGAGAAAAGCTACGCCAACTGACTCCCGATGTCCGACGACGCGCTGAAGCACTGCGTGGAATTAGCTATTCGCGGAGCGCTGATGCGGATGGTCAACTCCATGTGATGGCGCGAGGGCCAGTAGCAGAAATGGAGCGAGTTATTGGGGCGATAGAACGCGCCACCGCCAAAAACTGGGATCGGGAAGGGAATCGGAGCTATAGCCAAGCCATGTTTGACAACTTTGTGACGCTAATTACCGGAGCCCAAAACGGACAGCCTGCCGACAACGCCTATCAACCGGCGGTGGTGATCCGGGTGGAAGAGCTAGATCGCGAAACCCTCCCCTCTCAAGAAGGAAGGCAATTTATGCTCAGCACCGGAGAGACGATCACCACAAGAGAATATCTTGAGATGAAGCTGAACAACTCCGGATGGGTACTTGTTAAGGACCGGGACAATTATCCAGTTGAATTGCACCGCATCCACAGAAGATTCGCCACCGATGCGCAGAGATTCGCTATGGGATGTGACGAAGGGACCTGTGGACACCCAGGATGCACGTTCCGATCGGACATCTGCCAAGCCCACCACATTCAGCCTTGGAGCGAAGGAGGGAAAACATCGGTAGAGAACATGGTTCTCCTATGTCCTCGGCACCATTCCTGGATCCAGCCCGGGAGAGATCGAGTACAGAAAGGAGAAAACGCCCGAGTTGAATGGGTCGGGCGTAATGGAATTCCCCGAGAGGGGAGGGGTCCGTCAGATGCCGTGAAAGGACAAGTTCTTACTGCAAGGGACTAACGCACTCCCTGGAAGCGACGCAGCACCCAGCCTTTCATCAGAAGCAAAACAATACCGAGGGCTATGGAAGCACACCCAAGGATGAGGAAGAATGAGTTCTCAGCTGAGGCGTCCTCCGGATTGTAAAACTTAGCTAGGGTGCCGGCTAAAGACGTGCCCATTGCCACGGCCATGAGCCACAAGGCAAACATCTTAGAAGGAAACGCATGGGGAGCAAGTTTAGTCGCTAAAGAGTTTCCAACTGGGGAGAGCAGCAACTCACCCATAGTGAATAGGAACAGAATCCAGACAATGGCGTAAATCGGCACCGAGTTCTCAGCCGCTCCCGAGAAGGGAAGGAAGAAGAACAAGGAAACACCAATGATCAGATTCGCCACGCCAAATTTCACGGGAGTAGACCATTGGCGCTCACCAAGCTTTGTCCACATGGCGGCGAAAATTACCGAGAAGATGATGATGAAAACCGGGTTAATGGAGTTGACAGCGCCGGGCTTGATCTCAAGACTGCCAATGAATCGATTTAGTCGGACGTCGGCGTAAATAGCGAGCACCGTAAACTGTTGCTGGAAAATACCAAAGAATAGAACCCCGGAGATAAACATGGGGATAAAACCAATTAGGCGAGAACGCTCTTCGACGGTTGTGAGATTTGAGAAATACATCTGACACCACATGATGACAGCAGCTATCAAAGCAATCGCGGTCACAATGTCTGAGAGTCTCTCAATAGGAATGATTCCGCCAGCAATTAACCCAATCACCACAAGGACTACACCAGCAGCGATGAGCCCTCCCTTGAGATAGTCACGGCGGGGGAGGGGGTTAGGAACCTCGTGTCCGGCGGCACCGATCGTAGATTTCCGCATCAGGATATATTGAATCAGTCCAAATGCCATGCCGACAGCAGCAAGTCCGAATCCCCAGTGGAAACCACCAATGCCCCACAAGGCGTTGGTGAGCAGAGGACCAGCCAAAGCACCGATATTAACCCCGAGATAGAAAATAGAAAATCCGGCATCCCGTCGGGTATCTTCTCGAGAATAAAGCTGCCCCAGAACTACCTGGGCACAAGTCTTAATCCCTCCTGACCCCAGAGCGATACATACAAGTCCTATGCTCAGGCCGGTAACACCCGGGACCAATGCAAGTGAGAGATGTCCAAGCATCACAAGGAACGCGGAATAAAAAAGGGTGCGTTCTGAGCCGAAGATTCGATCCGAGATGAATGAGGCGAGCAAAGCTGCCATGTACACCATGCCGCCATACGCACCAACAATGGATGTCGCTGCGCTTTGGGACATACCCAATCCATTTTGGGAAAGGGGGTAATAGATGTAGTAAGCCAGGAGCGCCTGCATACCGTAGAAGCTGAAGCGCTCCCACATTTCTACCCCAAAGAGGTTTGCTAATCCCCATGGATGGCCGAAGAAGGTTCTCTCGGCGGGATTCTGTTGTGCTTGTGTCATGCGGATATTATTGCGCTTTACATAAGGCTTAGTGAAGTAGACCCCAGTTAAACGCTTGGTTTCATTCTAGGTTCGCTCAGTCTCAAGATATGAAGCCGCAGGTAATCTACCTCAGCAGGGGTTAATTTCGTCGCCTGTTCCCTCTCAAGAAGTTTTTGAATATTAGCTACCGCCCGGTCCACCCCGTCGGCATTTTGTGATGAGGGTGGCGTCATAACTCGTGAAGTGATTTGTGTATCATCCATGATTCGAACGAAGAGATACCGCAAGTGGGTGACAAACCGAGCGACACTGAGTGGGTCTTCCGGAGCATCTGGCCCTAGCCCTGTTTTCACAGCCTCCACAGATTCCTTGAGAAGGGAGGTGAGTTTAAGGGTTCGAGCTAAATTGTCGCCGGTAAACTGGGCATTAACAAAATGCATTGCCAACGCAATTGCTTCTTCATCGGGTAATTCCGGGCACAATTTTTCCCGCGCCACGTGGAGAGTGAGTTGCCCCCAGTGAGTTTCTTGGGGATAAAAGTGAGGGACTTCCCAACTGGTGGGGTAAGTAATGACAATCCCTTCGTGTGTGCGGGCGATTGCTTGAGAGAGGTGGTCGGCGAGTGCCAGCAAAATTCCTTGAGAGGGGTGGTTGAAGGCTGGGCCAATTCGCGTCAATGCTTCTCTGCAGCATTCGAAGATTTCGATCGGGATTTCGTCGAGAAATGCGGCAACATTGCGGCCTGAGGCGTCAAGCCGTGTACTAAAAATCTCTTCTGCTTGAGATAGGGCGATATCGTCACCGAGTCGGCGCCGGAAGCCAATTCCCCGCCCCATCAGGATCATTCGCTGCCCGTCTACGGTAACGAGGACGGCGTTGTTATTCATGGAGCGAAGAACCGTTCCCGTTTTGTTTTCCATGCCCATGCTTTTACATTTTAGTTTTTGCTCGACGCAGACCTGCTCCCACGCTATAGCTTGGCTCCATGGCTGCGAATGACGTCGCGATACCAGTAGTAGGATTTTTTCGGGGTTCGCGCTAGTGTTCCGCTTCCATCATCATTGCGGTCGACGTGGATCATACCGTATCGTTTGCGCATTTCACCGGTGGTAAAGGACACTAGATCGATGATCCCCCAAGGGGTGTATCCCATCAAGTCCACACCGTCTTCTAAGACTGCTAATTTCATCTGTTCGATGTGATGCCGCAGGTAATCGATGCGGTCCTCATCATGAACGGTGCCATCCTTTGAGAGAGAGTCGTAGGAGCCATACCCATTTTCCACAATGAACAGCGGCAGGTCGTATCGCTCTGAAAGTGTGATGAGACTGTGGCGCAGTCCGATGGGATCGATGGTCCATCCCCAGTCGGTTGCTTTGAGATGGGGATTGTCAACGGAGCTTGGTAGACCTCCGTTAAAGACCTCTTCCTTCTCAAGGATTGTCTCTGGGTTGGCTTTGACGGTGGTACTCATGTAATAGGAAAAACCTAGGAAGTCTACTGTACCTTCAGCGAGGATATGATCATCACCTTCTTGGAAACCAATGTCATAGCCTTTCCTATCTATTTCCTTGAGAGCGTAGTTGGGCCAGTGGCCTCTGATTTGCACATCTGGAAAAAGGAATCGTTCATGTAGCGCTTGGTCTGCGGCCATGATGTCGGCTGGGTTGCAGGAGTAGGGATAGATGGCAACGAAGGAGATCATGGCACCGATTTTCAGGTCTGGATCGATGTCATGCCCGGCTTTGACGGCTAGAGCGCTAGCTATGAGCTCGTTGTGTGCGACTTGCAGTAGTACTTCTCGGTCATCGTCCTCTGGCTGGAGGGTCACTCCTGAGTTGGTCCACAGGAATAGTGGGTTGCGGGTGTCCATCTGGTTGTTGATTTCGTTGAACGTCAGCCAGTAGCGAACTTTGGTGTGATAGCGCTGGAAACATACTTTCGCGAAGCGGAGGAAGTGGTCAACTACTTTTCGGTTTCGGAATCCGCCATAGTGTCGGGCGAGGTGGAGCGGGAGCTCAAAGTGCGATAGCGTGACGACGGGCTGGATTCCGTGTGCATTCAGCTTGTCGAAAAGATGATCATAGAATTCGAGGCCTGCCTCGTTGGGTTCGTCTTCGTCTCCCCGGGGAAAAATTCTGCTCCATTGGATTGAGGTGCGGAAGCATTTCAACCCCATTCCGGCAAGGAGTTCTACGTCTTCTTCATATCGGTGGTAAAAGTCCGACGCTACCTGGTTCGGGTAGTACTCGTCTGCTTCGATGTCTTTTGTAATGCGTCGGGGTACGTTGTGCGCTCCCCCAGTGAGAACATCGATAACGCTGGGACCTTTTCCATCCTCGTTCCAAGCCCCTTCTATTTGGTGCCCGGCGACGGCGCCTCCCCAGAGAAAATCAGCGGATAAAGTGTCGTTGCTCATAGCTGAGCTCCTTCGGTTCGTTTGATAGCGGCGAGTTCTTCGCCTTCTTTGAGATGAGTCACGGGACGAGGTATCACAGTGCCGACTTCCTTGGAATTGGTCAGGACAACGGCGGTGATGGGGGAGTAGCCGGCGTCGACAATCTTTTGGCGATCAAATTCCAACAGCAAGTCTCCCTTGCGTACGCGTTGTTTTTTGGCGACGTGAACGGTAAAGGGCTCACCATTCATGGCGACGGTATCCAGTCCGACGTGGATGAGCAGATCGAGACCGTCGTCGGATCTTAGTCCTATGGCGTGACCACTGGGCATAACCGTCACAATGGTGCCATCGAAGGGTGCATGGACAGTACTGCCGTCTGGGTCGATGGCGCACCCTTCTCCGAGACTGCCACTGGCGAACACTTCGTCCGGAATTTCCTTGAGAGGGAGAGGGTGGCCAGATAGCGGGCTAGACAATCGGCTAACGCCTTGTTCTCCTCCGATGGATGTTTCGTAGGCGGTGAGGGCATCTTGGTTGTCTTCTTCGGTTTTGGGATCGGTAAATCCGACAACTAGCACGAGAAGGATAGCACCGACGAAAGCGACGAGACAGCCGATAACTTCACCCAGAAGTGAGAGCGAGTTATCTGTTGAATGGGCGTTCATAATAGTTAACATCCCTGGTAGACCAGCATAAACGTAGTATCGGGAGCCGAATAGCGAAATCACTACTGCGCCCACGGCACCCGCCGTACATCCACAGATGAATGGTTTCTTGAGACGGAGCGTTACACCGTAGATCGCCGGTTCGGTGATCCCGAAAATCCCGGTGAGGGAAGCGGATCCAGCGACACCACGCAAGCTGGGGTTTCGGCTGCGGAGGAATACCCCAAACGCTGCTCCTACTTGGCCGATGACTGCTGCGGTTTGGAAAGCTTGGAAAGAGTCTGAACCGTATTGCTCGAAGTTAGAGAGCACCACGGGGGTAATTCCCCAATGTACGCCGAAGATAACAATTACTTGCCAGAATCCTCCGATGATGGCGGCAGCGAGTGGGGGGAAGAAATCTACGAGCCAGTTATAGCCGTTAGCGATCGCATCCGCTCCAGCTGCAGATAGTGGCCCCAGGGTGAGTAGCGTCAAGGGGACCATCACCAGCGCGGAGATAAAAGGCACCAATATTGATTGGGCTACCCCTTTGATTTGCCGATTAAGGAAGTGTTCTAGGTAAGACAGGATCCATACCAGAATCAGCGGTGGTAACACGGTGGATGTATAGGTGGTGGAGCTTAGGGCCATGCCTAAGAAGCTAATTTTTTCACCGTCGGCAACCTGCCCGGCGAGGGTGCTTAGGTCGGGGCTGACCAGTGCCGCGCAGCAGAAAACCGCAACGAAGATATTTACTTTGAAGTGTTTAGCGGCAGTGATGGCAATAAAGATCGGCAAGAAGGTAAAAGGCGCCCAGGAGATGAGTGAAAATACCCGGTCGGTTCCGGAATCGGTGAATGGCGGCCAGGCGAGCCGGATGAGAATTAAGATACCTTGGATAAATCCGGCAGCGGCAAGCACGTAAATAAATGGTGCAAATACTGCCGACATTGTGGCAATGATCCGATTAAGGATGCTGGCTTTGGGTTGACTGTCGGTATCGGCAGCTGAGATGGAGCTGTTCTCCATGAGAGATTCATAGACTTCGCCAACGTGAGTGCCAATAACTACTTGGAATTGGCCGCTGTTTTCGATGACGGTAATGACTCCCGGGAGGCTAGCAACCTTCTGCTTCGCATCTGCAGGGGTTTCTTTGAGAACGAGGCGTAGGCGGGTGGCACAGTGCGTCGCATTATGAATATTCTTTTCGCCGCCAACGAGCTTCAAAATGTCGGCGGCAAGTTGGGGATAGTCCCTGACCTTTTCGGCCATGATCGTCCAATCCTTGGCAAAACGTGGATTCAACCCTCAGCTATTTTCATACTGAAGGTTGGGGTTGATGCCTCGCGGATTGGAGTGACACGCCCCTAGTTTCTCTTTCAAAGCATAATTCCCCGGGACTATCTCCGCTATGCCCTCACGGGTGGTCTTTCTCACATCTCTGGAGCACCAGCATCACGGGGCCTCGCGCGCCGGTGGTGGTGCAGGTGCCGTCGCTGAGGGCACAGGAGGAACAGGCTCCGGAGGAACATGAGCTGTGGAGAGTTTCGCGGCGTATCCGACCGGTTCGTAGGAGGTGCTCTAACACGGCATCAACAGTCATCGGGTGGATTCCAGCCCGCCGTGCAATGTCGGAGCGAGATACTGCCCCCTCCGCTATGGCGTTCTCAACGGCTGTCAGTGGGGATGGCATTTTCACCTCAGAGGAAAAGTTTGAGCAGCTGGAAGGTCAGTACGGATAGCGCCCATGCGCCACCTAATTGGATGAGGAGCCCAAAGAGGGTCCATTTCAGACCGATTTCTCTCTTCTGGGCTGCTAGCGTGGCAACGCATGGGGTGTAGGCCAGGAGGAAGATCATAAACGCCCACACTGCGGGGATCGTGTGTCCACCGGATGCTTCGGCAAAGTCTTGGCGAATATTTTGGGCTAGGGGGCTTGAGGCTTGGGTATCTGCATCGTCATCGGTGACGTCATCGACGGCATAGGTTTGCGCCCATGTCGAGATGACGGCTTCTTTGGCGACGAATCCGGTAATGAGGGTTCCGGATAGAGACCATGAACCGAAGCCGGCGGGTTCAAAAATGGGAGAAATTCCGTCGCTAATTACTCCATAAGCTGAGTCCTGAGGCGGAAGGTCTTCGTCGCCCCAACTGTGGTTGCTCGCAACCGGGGTGGATTGTAAGAGCCACACCAGAGTTACGGTCACCACGATGATTCCTCCGGCGGTTTGCAGGAAACCGCGGAGTCTTTGCCACATGACCGAGAACACTAGGCGGGGTACAGGTAATTGGTATTCCGGTAGATCTATGACGAGCGGTTCGGAGGGCATAGTTCGCCAAAGGGTGTGGCGAAGCGCTAAGCCGGTGAGCACAATCAGCCCGATAGAGATGAGGTACATCAGGAAGACCACACTGCCGGCGTGGTCTGGGAAGAAGGTGCTGGCCAGCATAACGTAGACGGTCAGTCGCGCGGAGCAGGAGGTAAAGGGGATGAGCAGTGCAGTTAGGATGCGGTGGCGTGGGTTGCCGAGTACTCGGGTGGCGGAAATCGCCGGGACGTTACAGCCAAATCCCACGATTAGTGGGATGAATGCTTTGCCGGGTAGGCCGATGGATCTCATGAGTCGGTCGGAGACTACAGCGGCACGAGCCATATATCCTGAATCCTCTAGTATGGCGAGGCAGAGGAACATGAGGGCCATCAGGGGTGCGAACGTTAGGACCATCCCCACTCCGCTGATGAGTCCATTGACTATGAGTCCTTGGATGAGGGGGATATCTGGCAACCAAGAGGAAACAACGTCTGAGATAGTCCCGGTGATAAAGCTTTCTAGACCGTCCTGGAGTGGTGCGGCAACAGTTGTGGTGATCTGGAAGACTAACCACATTGCAACTAGGAAAATGAGTGATCCCAGTAGTGGATGGAGGACAAATCTGTCTATGCGGTCACTGAAAGAGGAGTTTCCGCCCTCGGTGCCGATGCTAGCGGCGACTGCTTGGTCGATAAGCTCGAAGCGGGCGTCGAGCCGTTCTTCGTCGGGAAGGGCCGGATCAAGAGGGGAAATTCGGGTGGGAGTTCGACGCATAGCGCGGGCCACCGTTTCCGCTACCGCAGCAATGTTACTTTTGCGGCGCGGATCAACGGCGACCACCGGGATCCCCAGAGCGGCTTCTAAGGCCTGAGGATTGACGGAAACTTCTCGCTTCGCAGCGATGTCTGACTTCGTAAGAGCGAGAACTACCCGGTAGGGTTCTTCGGCAATTTCAGCCGCTAGATAAAGACTGCGGGCTAATTGTGATGCGTCGGCTACCACGATCACCAAATCCGGGCGTTCTTCGGGAGCACGCTCCAGGAGCATTTCTCTGGTCAAATACTCGTCCGGGCTGACCGCGGTGAGGGAATATGTGCCGGGGAAGTCGATGACATCATAAGTAGTCTCTGGTGTACGCCACGCCCCGCGAGACACCTCAACTGTGGTACCTGGCCAATTCCCCATTTGGGCTTTAGCGCCGGTAAGAGCGTTAAAAAGAGTGGATTTACCAGCATTGGGGGCACCGATGAGCGCGATGATAGGAGCATGGTCGGGCGCCTGGGCGGTTCCCCCCGCTCCGCATTTTTGGCACGACGGTGCTTCTTTAATAGCGCGCGGTGCTCGTTTCATAGCCTAACTTCAACTGCTCTAAGGGTTCGCTTATCAACCGCATAGCGTGATTCACCTACTCGGATGATTTGTCCACCCCCGCTGGTCTTCTGGTGCACACTGACGAAGCGCCCGATTCTTAACCCCAATTCCTTGAGACGACGACTGAGCTCAGGGTTTGTATGGTGGGCAAGGATGAGTGCTGATTTTCCAATGGGAACGTCGGCGAGAGTCGTCGACGGTTGAAAGTCCGTCATTGTGAATCCCAAATAATCCAGTATGGTGAGCCTAAGGCTCCTGATAATCGACGAGTTTAGGTGTGGCACGGCTAATTTGTCAAACATAGGTGAGGGTAAATTCTTCGACTTCGGATAGGCGACGCTATCTGTCGGCTTATGTGCGTATTAAGAATCACTCACGGTAACTTTCGACCACCGTCGAACCTAGTTTTTGGTGCCTTTCCTTAAACTATTGCCTGGTGTCTTACTGGCACGTAGGGTCCAAACCTGAGATTTTGAGATGCGAGAGGACTACTACAAAAACAACGTGGATTTTACGAGTTCAACACCTAGAGTGGTTCCAATCGGACAAAGTTAACAGCGTTTTTGCCTGCGAGTACTTCTTAGGTGTTACTGACTCTAGAGCTAAAGATGAGAGCCTAGCATCGAGTGCGACAAAACCGTGCTTACTCAATGGGATCGGGCATTTGTAGTACGTCATATTTGACGGAAGCTGTGCCTAGGCCTGGGACTGTTAGATCAACACGCCATCGATCTGAGAATTGGTCGATTCCCTCAAGCATAACTATGGTGCCTGAAAGCAATATGGTTCCCGGAAGATGTTCGCCGCGCTCCTTCAAAACTTGTAGCCAGTAATCAGGTGACAGCAATGCGCTGGCGTCGGAGTCTTGAATCAGTACTTCATCCTTACCTACCCACGCTTTTAGGGAAATTTCTGACAAGTCCTCGGGCAAATCCTTGAGAGGAAAAGCAGTACTTCCTAATACATCGGGAGAAGCATTCTTTGACCAAGCTACGCCTTTGGTTTCCAAAGCCCGGTCAGTGTGGTCACAGGCTACGGTGAGGAATTCTTCGCCTAGATCATCAATAATTAAGGCCCATTCTGCTTCTCCAGAAGTTCTGCCGTGTTGCACAGGAATCTGTGTTGTTTGTTGTGCGAGATATGGAGAAACGGGGTACAGCGTGGGACTAGTGGAAGGGGCGGGAACACCCAATGCTGCGAGCTCTTTGATGTGGGCTTGAACCTCCTCTTGATTCTTTCCTGCATAGCCAGCATTAAAAAGGTTTCGCACTGTTACAACGCGGGTACTGCCGTCGGGAAGCTGAAATGATAACACTGGAAAAGTGGATGTGTTGGGCATAAAAAGCTCCTATTGCACGATAGAAATTAGAGTTTTATCTACACATTATCAGTTTATTGTATACAATCTACCGAAAAGCTGATGATTTCCAGCACCAGGGAGGTGTTATGAAAAATCTCGATTCTTCGCTTCAGTCCGATCATTTTGATGTCTCGAAGAGAGACTTGTATAAGGCTTTTGTTGCATCACTTTCCGGGACATCCCTGGAGTGGTATGACTTTGCGGTATATTCGGCCGCTTCTGCCCTTGTCTTAGGCCCGTTATTCTTTCCATCAGAAGATCAATACGCCGCTACGCTCATGGCTTTTGCAACGTATGCCATTGGATATTTGTCGCGGCCGGTCGGCGGGGTAGTTTTTGGTCGCCTAGGTGACAGATTAGGAAGAAAGACTGTCCTGGTCTACACACTCGTTCTCATTGGCGTGGCAACATTCTTAATCGGAGTGTTGCCTACATATCTTCAGATTGGTCTGTGGGCTCCAATCTTCCTAGTTATTTTGCGCTTTTTCCAAGGTGTTGGCGTAGGTGGTGAATGGGGCGGAGCAGTACTGCTTTCCTCAGAATATGGAAATCCCCATCGACGTGGCTTCTGGGCTAGTGCCGCACAAGTAGGGCCTCCAGCTGGAAACCTATTGGCCAATGGCGTACTTGCATTTTTGACGGCATTTCTCAACGAGCAACAGTTTATGACTTGGGGTTGGCGCGTTGCTTTTATCGTCTCCCTAATCCTTATCGGATTCGGATTATGGATCCGGCTAAAGCTTGAAGATACCCCCGTTTTTAGAGCACTTGAAAATGCTGGTGATCGATCAGAGAGCCCTATCACCGAAGTAATTATCACTCAGTTAAAGCCACTCATTGCAGCAGTATTGAGCCGGCTTGGACCGGATGTCTTTTATGCCTTGTATACGGTTTTCATCTTGACCTATGGGACCCAACGTCTCGGTTTTGAAAGAAGCACAGTCCTAAGTGCCGTGCTTATTGGATCAGCTACTCAATTAGTGACTATCCCGTTAGCTGGATGGTTGTCTGATCTATTAAATCGACGTCTTCTCTATGCCGTTGCTGCCATTTCTGCTGCAGCTTGGTCTTATCTGCTTTTCCCACTGGCAGGGGCAGGTACTTTTGAAAAGTTAGCAATAGCTATGGTTATTGCTGGGACTTGCCATAGTTTCATGTTCGCACCACAAGCTGCTTATGTCATCGAACAGTTTCATCCACGATTGAGATACACCGGGTCTTCTCTTGCTTATACAATCGGCGGAGTTTTTGGTGGCGCCATGGCACCCATGATGTTCACGTGGGTTGCAGGTCCAGAGATTCGGTCGCTTCCCGTCTCTTTATATGTCACAGGAGCAGTGTTTTTCACCTTGATTGGGTTGTCAATTGGAAGAAATCCAGTGGTTGAGGAGGATTTGGAGCATTTAGATACAATCAAAAAAGCGACGAACTTATGACTCCGCACTGAAATTTTTCAATAAAACTTGCTTAGTTTTGTTCAGATGGTCTATGAGAGCAAGAATAGCTTTTTCTGATTCTTTGTTTTTCAGGGAATCTACGATCTTTGCATGTTCTTCAATGACTTCGCGCCACCGAGTTGGAGCAAAAAGTGCGGTGGCCCCTATCAGGCGCTGTCGGACTCTTATTCTGTTGTACACTTCAATTATTGCGTTATTGCCGGCAGCATTTAAAAGATGAGCGTGAAATTCCTGATCAAGTCGGATAAATTCAACAATTTTAGGCTTATCCGAATGGTTGAGTAATTGACGTTGTTCCTCCAAAGTGGTTGCTAGTCGTTGACACAGTAAAGAGTTCTTCGTTTGTTTTAAAGCGGTTTGAGCTGCATGTGTTTCAAGAAGTAGCCTAAGCTCCATCAGATCAAGAATTTGCTTTTTATCTACAGTGGGGATTCGAGTTCCTCTATTAGGGATCTGTTCTAATAGTCCTTCCGCTGTAAGCAGGCGGAAAGCTTCACGGACAGGTGTTCTCGATATACCAATTTGTGCGGCTAGCTCTTGTTCACTGAGGAAAGTACCTTGTAGCTCCGGACGGACCAGCACCTCTGTAGTTAAGTATTCGTACACAAGATGCTGTCCTGTTTTGTTATTTTGACGTGATGACATGCCCGAACCCATAGCTATAACGATAATCGGTGGTAACTTTCGACCACCGTCGAACCTAGTTTTTGGTGCCTTTCGTCTACTCTTTTCCTTAAACTATTGCCTGGTGTCTTACTGGCACGTAGGGTCCAAACCTGAAGCAGCCCTGAAGTTTTGGACTCTGAGGAGGATTTCCGCATGAACGTCCGTTCACGTCAGAATGTGAGAAAAGGCCTCGGCGGATCTGCCCTTGCCTTAGCAATGTTGATCGGAGGAAGCAGCGTGGCTTGTGCTGACAGCCCAGCTCAACCAGCGTCGGATGTCACTAGTCCGACGCAAACAGCAGGCGCAATTGAGCAGGTCAATGAGTCTACTCTCATTTTGGCTACCCCTCCGGGGGTGAAAGTAGCCTTTGGCGAGGCTGGCAGCGGGCCGGTAATTACCCAGAATGCTAAGAGCGAGCAGCTACCAGTGGATGTTGTTGACCGAAATGGTATTGAGACAACTTTGGTGTATTTACCTCATGACAAGGGCGTAGAGATCCGCGCTGTGGAGCGCGTCACGACCAGGGAATACCGGGAGTGCCAGGTTCCGCCAGCAGACAACCCGGTGAGTGCAGACTTGCCAGTTGTGGGAAATGACGTATCTGGCGTAATTCAACAACTGGTAGAAAAGAGCCTGGTAGCTTCTTTCCCCACCTGTTTCCACTAAGGTGTTCATGGGTGCTAGCCGGTCGCCGCTGGTGCCAACGCTCTGGGACTATATGTGGGCGTTCCTTGCAGCGTTGGCTTTCCTCCTGGCGTTAATTGCAATAGTCCTCCTTGTGAAAGACCGACACACCATCAAGAGCACTTTGGTTTCTCTTCTTCTTGTGCTCGGTGTGCCCATCATCGGCCCCCTGCTGTATTTCTTATACCGGTAGGGTTAGCTGTGGTCCAGATTTTCCTGCTGCATCCTCGTTAGTTCCATCCCGCTGGGACAAGGTCCAGCGTTAAGAGTGCAGAGTAGATAAAGGCGAGTGAAAAGAGCGCAACGAGGGGAATGGTGAAAATCGGGGAGGTTTGCCATGTATTAACCCAGCCGGGTTTGCGGTCTCCTTGTTGACGTGCTTTCCGCAGGAGCCACACGGGCATAATCGACATGATGGCGCCGGAAAATCCGCCAGCGTAGGTCATGACGCTTACTATGCCTCCCCAGCCAGCTATCGAAATGACGATGGGGGGTAGCATGGCCCAGGCCACCGCCATGATTCGGTGCACTCCGTCTTCACGCCAGTGACAAAGGTCGGTGATATTGCGCATGGAGGAGTAACCAATAGTTACCAGTGAGGTGAGCATGGCGATTAGAGCAAAGATATTGGCCATGTAGTAGGCCACCGGCCCTAGTATTTGACCCCAGCTCACAGTAACGACTTCATCGACGTTCATTCCTAGTAACCCTAACGCGGTAAAGGACACGAGTGCTATGGTGAAACCCACAGCACTCATGCCCGCTACCACTGCTCTCGGAAGCAACCAGGGTCGGTCTTCTAAGCCACGGGCAAGCTCAGGGACTACAAATTGACCTATGAAAATGAACATCACCATGTTCATGACTGGGACTATGAAGTAGGGGCGGAGCACCCACAGATTCATGAGATCTATGCCAGGTCCGATGAAAGTCCAAATACAGAGAATCCCCACAACTATAGCCATTCCGCTAGTGAGGATTCCTTCTACTAGTCCGGTTGCTTCTAACCCTTTGAGGATGACGGCGGTTCCTATTCCGAAGAATATCAAGGTGCCAGCAATCGGTGGTATCCCCAACAATTCATGAAGAATAGTTCCAGAGCCTGCAGCATATGCGGTAAGTGCAGCAACTCCAAGAATAGTGACCGATATGAACGTCAACCATCGTCCTGTTTGCCCAAGATATTTTTCCGCTAATCCGGATAGCTGGAGTGGTTCTTTGGTCCGTAGGGATGCTTCAGCCACAAAGAGCATGGAGATCGTGGTGATAAAACCGGCTACGACTAAACTGATTGCTAGCGCTAGGTATCCACCATTTCGGGTGGCGTAGGGCAGGGATAAAATCCCAGCTCCGATATTGGTCCCAAAGATTAGCGCTGTGCCTTGTAGAAAAGTGATTCTAGGATGGCTGGTGTTTCGGATTTCGGTGCTCATTGTTGCCACCTCGCTAACCGGGTGTTGAGGTATTCTTCGATGCCTTCAAAACCACCTTCTCTGCCGAATCCTGACTGTTTGATTCCACCAAAAGGTGTGGCGTTGTCAAAAACTACGGCGCCATTAATCGCGATCATTCCGGCGTTGAGGTTGTCAGCTAAAAACTGCGCATTGCGGAGGTTTTCTGAATATCCATAGGCTGCTAAGCCAAATTCGGAGTCATTAGCCATTGCTACGCCTTCATCAAGTGTGCTGAAGGTTTGGATAACTGCTACGGGGCCAAAAATTTCTTCGTGCAGAATGCTCGACGTCTCTGGCACGTCGCTCAGTACCGTTGTTGGATAAAAATATCCTGGCCCCTCAGGGATGTTGCCGCCGCAGTGAAGTTCTGCGCCCGCGGCAACTGCCTGGTTAACTAGGTCTGCGACTCGGTTTCTTTGAGCCTCAGTAATCAAGGCACACGCTGGCGCTGCTGACATAAGATCAACTAATTTTTCCGTGAACGCCTCTGCAATAGCTTCATGCACCAGAATTCGGTTCGCCGCGACGCACACTTGGCCACCGTTACGAGTCTTGAGTAAGAAGGCCCCCTGGACAGCTTTGTCCAGATCTGCGTCTTGGTGAATGACTAGGGGTGCATTTCCGCCCAGTTCCATCGAGGTTCGCAGAAGACGTTCCCCAGATTGTTTCACTAAGATTTTGCCCACGTTAGTCGAACCAGTGAAGGATACTTTCGCAAGCCGTGGGTCATTCATCAGCTCTTGGCTCAATTCAGCATCATGGGTGGTGCTTACCACGGTAACGGGGCACAATTCTAGTCCTTGATCGCCACAAACTTCCCGGAGTAGTTCACCAAAGCGGATCATGGTTAACGGCGTTTCCTGGGCGGGTTTGATCAGCACCGGACAGCCAGCAGCCAATGCAGGTGCAATCTTTCTTACTCCTAAACTCAACGGGAAGTTCCACGGAGTGATAGCTAACACCGGGCCGATCGGGCGTCGGGTAATAATAAAGTGCGCACCACCATTGGGTGCCTCCGCATATCGACCTGGCAGGCGCACAGCTTCTTCGGAATACCAGCGCAAAGTGTCTACGGCGGACAAGGCTTCAGCGCGAGCTTCAGCAAGAGGCTTAGCCATCTCTCGGTGAATGAGCTCCGCATACTCCTCCACCTGCGTCTCTAAGGCTTCAGACAGGGCTAATAGGACATTGGAGCGCTGCCGTGCATTAAGCGCAGCCCATTGCGAGCCCGCAGCGACGACCGCATCGAGTGCCTGGTTCCACTCTTGAGAAGTGGCGTTAGGAACATGTTCAATAATTTCTTCCGTGGCCGGATTTAGGACGGGGAACGTGGCGCTCATTTGCGGGCCTCCTCAACAATGACTTGGAGACCATCGCGTAATAGTTCTTCCTCAATGACGAGTGGGGGAAGCATTCGGATCACGTTTCCATAGAAACCACACACTAAGGCGAGCACACCGCGGTCTCGGACGGCAGCTGCAATTTTTGCTGTGCGTTCTGGATCAGGAGCTCCATCTGGATGGACAAATTCTAGTGCCTTCATTGCGCCGCGGCCGCGGAGTTCGGCAACATGATCTAACTCTAGTAGTGGACTGAGTTCCTCGGTGATGATGTTGTCGATTCTTTGGGCAGCGGAACAGAGGTCTAACTCCGCCATCTGATCTAGGGCGGCTAGGGCAGCGGCGCAGGCAACCGGGTTGCCGGTGTAGGTGCCTCCTAGGCCACTAGGTATGGGGGAGTCCATGATCTCCGCTCGCCCAGTAACCGCAGATAAGGGCATACCACCAGCAAGCCCTTTCGCTGTAGTGACTAGGTCAGGTACTACGTCTTCATAGTCACAAGCAAACCAGTGTCCAGTCCGGCAGAGCCCCGCCTGGATTTCATCGGCAATAAAGACGATGCCATTGTCTTGGCACCACTGATTGATGGCTGTTAAGAAGCCTTGGGCTGGTTCAATAAAACCACCTTCGCCTTGGATAGGTTCAACGACTACACAGGCGATATTCTCTGGCCCTACGCCAGCATCAATCATGGTGATTGCCTTCGTTGCGGCTTCCTGTCCAGACAGGTTGTCGCGGAGAGGATATGACATTGGTGTCCGGAATACGTTGCTGGCAAGTGGGCCAAAACCATTCCGGTAGGGAATGTTCTTGGCCGTCATCGTCATGGTTAAATTTGTCCGGCCGTGATAGGCGTAATCAAAGACCACTACCGAGGGGCGTCGAGTGTAATGGCGGGCAATCTTTACCGCATTTTCTACTGCTTCTGCTCCCGAATTCAGCAAGACACTACGCTTTTCGTGATTACCAGGGGTGATCTCATTGAGTTTCTCGCATACAGCCACATAGGACTCATAAGGAGTGATACTGAAATTCGTGTGGGTGAAGTGGTCTAATGCTTCTTTGGCGGCAGCTATAACCTTCGGGTTTCGAGCACCCACAGTGGTGACCGCAATACCGGAAGCGAAGTCGATAAAACGGTTGCCGTCTTTGTCGGCGATAATGCCGCCATCAGCTACGTCGGCGTAGATGGGTAGAAGAGGGGTGAGAGCGCGGGCGACAGCGTTATTTCGACGCTCCCCGAGGCGCGTGTTTTCCTCTCCGGGAAAATGATCGATAACGTGGCGGCTCTGTTGTGGAGAGTAAGAATCAGAAATCATGAACTAGAACTCCTTAAGGGAAAAATGTGCTATAGATCACTTTAGTCGTGTGATGCTTATTATTAACCCCTTGATCCCGCCGGAGCTACCATCATGATGTCGAAAAGTTTTTTACCTGATCGTCATCATGATGAATGAGTTTTCTTTTCCGCCTTTAGGGTTGCGGTGGTTGTTGAGCCAACGGTCGCTTCGGCTGATCCCTATTAACCACGCTGACCAGCAATTTAGCACCATTCAAAACTTGGAGCTTGCTGATCCTAGTGACTATATTCAAAGCCCTAGCGTCATGCTCACTCTGGGGCTGTCGTTGACCAATCAATCAGGGCAATTCCGTGATTATGCTCAACGAATGGCGAAGGCGGGGGTAGTGGCGATAGGTTTTGGGACAGGAATGAAACACGATGAGGTGCCCGTCGAACTTGTCCACGCCACCGCTGAATTGGGATTAGGTTTGTTTGAGATTCCTAAAGAAATCTCTTTTATTTCGATCACCACAACTGCACAAGCAGAACAAGTAAGGCAGCTCAATGCTCAAAAAGAAGCCATCGATAAGGAGATATCAGCACTGAGCCGAGAAGCCCAAGAACGTGGGCTAGAGGCACTCGTAGAATACTGTGCCTCATTGTGCGGTGGTGGATTCAGATGGAAGAGTAAATGCTGAGAGTGATCCTTTCTCATGGAACCCAAAGGCACGAGCCTTAGCGGCAATACATAATCTGTCCCTAGTGCATCGCGCGAGGGTAGACCACCACAATGGAAAATTCTGGTTGATCCAGCGGATTCGAGGCGTGGGCGAACGCTTCCACGTTTTTGTTCTTGGTGTTGTGGAACCTCCCGACAGTCGGATTAGATCGTTGGTCCAGCACTGCGCCACTCTGGCGGCCATATTATTGCGACGCCCAGAGGAGTTCGATCATGCGCGAGCGGAGTTAGCGAGTTTGGCCATGGCCCTTCACCTCGGGAAAGACAGCGGCAGCACGGGGGCAATGGGGTGGTTATTTGAGGATCTTGCTGATTCTCACGGGAAAATTCCTCCCGTTGTTTTTATGTGTTTGGACGCCGTGATGGTGGAAAGAACAGTGTCAGAAATCCGGAAGCTATTTGGGGCTTTGAGCAATAAAGTCCGGATCGCGGTGGGACTGCCCACACCGGTGGAGGAACTAAGCTCCAGGCAGGTGGACCTACTGCAGATCCAAGCTCAAAGAGCGCAGATTGGTCATATTGTTGATCCGCATAATCAGGCGCCCTTGTGGTTGGAAATCCGGTCCTTAGTGAGGTTCCAGCAGAACGGGCCCAAGAGATTCTTAGTCGCTTGGACCTCCATGATGCTGAACATGGAACTGCCTTGGCTCAGACCTTGGGCGCCTGGGTCGAAAACGGCGGAGTTCTCCAGTCGGTGCCACCGTCAAACGGTACGTACTCGGCTCAACACCATCGAACTTATTTGTGAGCTCGACCTTAGCTCGCCTCTCACGCTCACAGAATTGGTGTTGATCAGTATCCTCGGATTAGGTCGTTCTTAAAAAGCCAGGGAATAGCTAGTTAGTTGGAGTTGGTCTGGTGGGCGCAGATTT
Source organism: Corynebacterium poyangense (assembly GCF_014522205.1). Classification (NCBI taxonomy): domain Bacteria; kingdom Bacillati; phylum Actinomycetota; class Actinomycetes; order Mycobacteriales; family Corynebacteriaceae; genus Corynebacterium; species Corynebacterium poyangense. The sequence goes on from NZ_CP046884.1 coordinate 98,647, forward strand.
CTCCACCGATGAGCGGAATCCCGTGAATGCGTGCTCGCGGTAGAGGTGCCTCCGGTGGGTATGCAGATAAGTCGAGGTTGTGCCAGGGGAAAGGTGAGGTTCGACGACAATCTATGAGCTGTGCGCGGTGCAAGGCGCGGAAAAGTTCAACAGTGGTGTGGGCATCGGCAGCTGCGGTATGAGCAGCTGAATTACGGATCCCCACATGGCTGGCGCAGCTACTCAGCGAAAAGGAACCTAGCTTGGGGAATCGTTGCTTGGCAAGCTTCAGGGTGCACAAGGACCACTCCCGCCACGGGGCTAGCTGGGTGTGGCAGCGAGCAAATTCCTGGGAGAGAAACTGAGCGTCGAACTTAGCGTAATGCGCCACCATGACTCGACCGTGGAGCAGGTGTAGCAGGTGTACGGCTATCCCGGGGAATCGGGGTGCTTGATGGACATCGGCGGCGCTTAGACCGTGAATATGAGTAGGACCTACATCTTGCCCCGGATTAACGAGGGTTTCCCAGCGGCCCTCAACTTCTAGATGTTGATTGAGCTGGACAACCGCAATTTCAAGGATACGGTCGGTAGCGTGAAGACCTGTAGTTTCGCAATCGAGAACCGCGATAGGGAAAGGAAGAGGGGGCATACTCATGATGCCGTTAGTGTAGCGCTTGAATAAGCGGGGTAGGGAGAAGTCCTTTTGCCTGTTGCACTCAGGGGTTTTGTCGAGCCGCAGCCATCCGGACTGCTTCGCTAACTGCTGGGGCTACCCGTCCATCCAACGGCGAGGGAATCAGATATTCTGCATCGAGACGTTCAGCGGCTATTTCGGCGATAGCTCGGGAGGCGGCTAACTTCATTTCTGGCGTAATAGCAGTGGCATGGGCAGCTAAAGCTCCGTGGAAAATCCCCGGGAATGCCAGCACGTTGTTGATTTGATTAGGCAGATCGCTGCGTCCTGTCGCCACCACAGCGCCATACCGGTACGCTAATTCCGGCGCAATTTCCGGATCCGGGTTCGCAAGAGAGAACAGGATAGGTTCGGCAGCCATACCTGCGAGTTCTTGCTCTGAGACGTGTCCGCGGGACAGGCCAATAAAAGCGTCGGCTCCGCGCAGTGCTTCGGCTACGCCACCACTGATTCCTCGCGGGTTAGTAATCTTTAACAGGTCCTGTTTCACCGGGTTTAAATTATCCCGACCGGAGTGAATAATTCCCCGAGAGTCCAAAACAGTGATGTCGCTAATTCCTGCTTCGTGAAGCATTTTTGCACATGCTACGCCGGCCGCCCCGGCCCCAGAAATAACCACTTTCAGGCGAGTGAGGTCTCGGTTTAATAATCGGCATGCGTTATGGAGCGCCGCGGTGATAACAATGGCTGTGCCGTGTTGGTCATCGTGCATCACAGGGATGTCTAGTTCTTCAATTAATCGACGCTCCACCTCGAAACAGGTAGGGGCGGCAATATCTTCTAAATTGATAGCACCAAATGAGGGGGCCATGGCCTTGATGGTGTCTACGAGCGAATCGGCGTCGTGGACATCGAGCACCACAGGGACGGCGTTTAAGTCTGCGAATGCGCTAAATAACTGGGCTTTTCCTTCCATTACTGGTAGGGCTGCCAGGGGTCCGATATTGCCTAAACCGAGAACTGCGGATCCGTCGGAAATAATAGCTACGGTGCGACCTCGGCCAGTTAGTCGCAATGACGCGGCGGGGGTGTGCTGTACTTCTTGGCATACCCGTGCCACCCCGGGGGTGTAAGCCAAGGACAGGTCACGGACGGAGCGCAGCGGGCGTGAAGAAGCGATGGTGAGCTTTCCGCCCTCATGCGCATCAAAAATCTCTTGGTCGCTTAAGTGGGCCGGCTGATGTTCTAGTTTGCGCTCGTTGGAAAGACTCATAGTTATTAAGTGTATAAGGTTGCGCTAATCCTGGCGCCAGGGTTTGAAAAGAAGAACTAAGCCAGACACTAAGACGATGAAGGCCTCTAAATGAAGGTCATAGAAGAAGAAAAAGGCGGCGAGGAAAAAGGATACCCATAGCAGAAGGTGATAAATATAACTTTTAAGACTGTTCATCATCGCAGGAAAACACAATCGGGTTGGGCCTAAAAAACACTCAGCGGGAGAGCTTCGCCTCGCTATATGGTACTTGATGCGCGGCTAGGGTTTTCTATGCCCGACCAGGGGTAAAGAAGCTCGGGGAGGGGCGTTCCTTGACGTTGTTGATGGAAAAGCTCGCTAATTCGGGTAGGTAGTGTTGCTCAGAGCACCATACTGGCTGGCCGTCAGCAGTATAAACACACTGGTTAACCACAAATAATGGGGAATTGGGGGCGACACCTAGCGCCTGGGCCTCATCCGCGTCCGCCGCCGTGGCCGTCACGGTGCTATGTGCGTGTGAAATTTCCACTCCACGCTCAACAAGGTGTTGGTACATAGAGCCGCTAGAGCTCTGATAATCCGATAGATGGCTGGCTATTTCCTCAGGAAAGTAGATCCGTTCCACCATCGTTGGGGTATTATCCATCAACCGCACCCGAACTAGTGCCAGAACTGAGGCACTGCTGGAGCATTGCAATTGGACCGCGAGCCGAGGACCAGCGTCAATCATCTCCCGAGAGTGGATGCGTTCGCCAGGTGTTTTTCCGGCCTCCTGGCAACGTTGACTAAAAGAGACGACGCTGTCAAAATCCTGGGTCAGGGCCGGAAGAAGGACCTGGGAGCGACGCCCCTGATGAGAGCTAATCAGCCCTTCGGCACGGAGTTTTTCTAGCGCGTGCCGAACGGTGCCTCGCGAACTCATAAACTGTTGAGATAAGCGGGCCTCCGAGGGCAGTTTATCTCCAGGTTGGAGTTCTCCACTTTGTATTGCTTCCCGGAGATGAGAGGCAATAATCAGGTATTGCTGCTGATCTGACACAATTTTACCCTAACATATTGAGAGATACCTATATAGACAAGTTTAGGGAAACTCAGTAATACTGGATTCATGACTGATGACCTCGTGGTAGGTGGTAGCGGCATCCTTGGTTTGGCGGTAGCCTATCTCGCTTCTCGTCAGAGCCAACGAGTTCGGGACATTGATGCTGCTGACCGTCCAGTAGGATCCTCTATTCAAAACTTTGGACACGCCTGCTTTACCGGCCAAAGCGATAAATTAGAGAACTTGATCACTGTATCCCGTGAGAGGTGGTTAGCTGCTGCGCGTGATGCCGGACTCTGGGTGAGCAAGTCGGGTACTTAGATTCCTGCGCGCACTGAATGTGAATGGCAAGTCCTTCAGGAATTTCATGCGCATCGCGGTTCGCAGCTGAGTCTGCATGATATGTCCGACGTCCAATCAGCTCTTGGGAATCCGCGGTTAGCGGAGGTTGGCGGGGCGCATTTAAAGGCAGAGCTGCGGGTTAATCCTCGTCAAGCTGCACCACACCTCGCGCAGTTCTTAGCCAGCCGGGGCGTGTGTTTCACGTGGAACACCAGAGTGTATGACGTAGCCGATGGGGTGGTTGCCACAAGTCGTGGAGACTATTGCGCTGATCGGGTAATAGTGTGTCCGGGGCTGGAGCTTCTTCAGCTCTTTCCTGATTATGCGGAAAAGTACCATGTCAGAGTGTGTTCTTTGGTGATGGCTCTGTTAGACAGGTCATAGCGCATTCCCGATGCTCTTGCTGTCCTGACCGGAACCTTTGCTGCGATATGACGGCTTTGCGGCCATGCCTTCGGTCTCTGCATTGCGACGAGAGATCAACGAAAACCAGCCTGAACTTAGTCAGTGCCGTGCAAATCTCATGCTCACCACCATCCTCTTGGGGATATTAGTGGGTGGTGACCCCATGCCTATGACATGTCTTCGGAGCTATTCCTTGAAGAGGATATTTCCGATATCTTGATCCGGGAACCAAGTGCCCTCGTCGGTGTCGAACCGCACGAAAGAAAGATTAAACAGCGGTGGTTAGGCCGCTATGCAGATAGTTCGCAGACAAATCTGATTGTGGAATACCCGGATCTGCGAACTGCGCTAGCTGTAGTTGCCTCTGGAATTGGGATGACCCTGTCCTTTGGGCTGGCAGACTTAGTAGTTCGTGTCGAAAGAAGGCCTGAATAACACCGAAAAGAGGCGAGCACCATTGTGTCTACCACAATAGAACTAGTAATTTTTGACCTGGCCGGAACAACGACCGATGACAGAGAAGAGGTATATCGGGTCTTAAGAGAAGCCGCGGAACGGGAAGACGCGGTTCTCTCTCCTGAGCAATCTAGGTGAATATGGGGTTGGAAAACGCCATGCCTTAGGTGTGAACTCATACAAGTAGGAACCGAGCTGAGTGGAGAAGAGTGGGAGAAGGCTAGAGACCGAGCTTGGCGATGGTTTCGAGCCGAGTTAGCTAGGACCTATCGGGATCATCCGCCTGCTGCCTTAGCAGGGATTCCAGAGATGCTGCACGAGCTTGCCGATAGCGGCATAAAGATCGGCTTCACCACCGGTTTTTCTCGGGACATCGTCGATATTATTTTCAACAGTTTAGAGTGGCATCCAGATATATCAGTAGCTGGTGATGAAGTCTCAAAGGTCACCCGGCACCAGACTTGATTCAGGCCACGATGTCTCAGGTTGGCATCACAGACCGCGGCGCGTCGTGAACTTCGGTGATACTGCAGCTGATATCCGCTCCGCGCAGGCAGCCGGTGTCTATACGGTAGGAGTACTCACCGGTGATCTCGGCACGACTGAGCTTCAGCAGCTCAAGGCCGATGCAATAGTCGGCTCCGCCGCAGATGGGGGTGAACTAATAGCTAAGATATAACTTATGAAACTCTCCCACGCGTGTCTTATCGTCCTTGTCCCAGCAGCTTTATTGATGGGTGGGTGCGGATCAAGTGAGAACCAGACAGTCACAGTAACCTCTACGGTGACTAATTCTGATACCTCGACATCTCATCCAGCATCTAGTTCACAATGTCAGGGAAAAGATCTTCGGGATAGTGCTTTTGGTCGCTGGATGAAGCTCGGGGAAATCCCGGTGAACGGGGGAGGAGCAGCTTCGTTTGAGGTCGTGGAGAACTGCTATGATCCGGCTCAGCCGCTTAGCTACGCCATCGTGCAGTTGGCAGGTGAACAATCTGGCCAGGCGGTGATTTTGCTACAGCACGGAGATTTCGTGAATGATCCGGCGCCGGTCGTCGTCGAAAAAATAAATGGTGTGACACGTTCCGATGATTCCCATATCACTGTGGACTTTGATGGCCAGGAGGTTAATTATTCCGTGGAGCAAGGGAAAGTCCAGGCTTCCGGTCAGCCCAAGGCGAAGGCCACCCTTGATCTGACCGGAAAGGACTACCGCGGACCGCATCACTCCTAAACGGCAGATCTACAGCGAACTACCTGGAACAAAGGGGCCGACGGTGGAGGTACAAGGAACCGGCACATTGCCGCCTAAAGCATTGCTGACATACGCCAGCGACCGCGGGTCATAAGGCATTCCTAGGTGAGCGGCAAGATCCCCTGGGCATCCTTCTTGAAGCACAATGTTGCGATAGTCACCGGAATTGTATTGGGAGTTACCCAACGGGGTGGCGGCCTCATCCATCAGGCTAGAGATGGCAACATAATGCACCCCTTTTGCCTCGATCCCGCCATCTTTCAAACGCATCATGAAGTCAGAGCCTTCAAGAAGATCATTCCCGATGGGGCCAAGGATTCCATCGACAGCTGTAGTAATGGGAACCCCTGCTTCTACCAGTTCTTTGTGGAGATTAGACAGACCAAAGAGTGACGTCCCGCGGAGGACTCCGGCAATAGAGACAACAGTTCCCACAGCCTCACTGCCGTGTTCTTTAGCGTAGGCAGTTGCCAAAGTACCGCCTTGGGACCATCCCACTAGGTCCACTTTCTGGGCGCCAGTATGTTGCCGAATCAGATCAATTTGTTGGCTGACTTCAGCCAAGTTGTGGTCAAGGGAATCCATGCCGCTAAAACCAGGCAGAAGGCCAATAGCTGAGCTACCTTGTCCATCGAGGTGGTTATAAGCACCGTAGTTCAGGGCATAGACGCAGCGACCTTGGGCTTTGAGTATGGGTGCAATAGCCGACCACGATTCATAGGCATTAGAGGCCATACCGTGGAGCAGGACAACGGGGTTTTGTCCGGGTGCCGGGGTACACTCCTCGTTTGCGCCTGAGGGGCTGGGATTTATGGTCCCGGTACCGGCCAGTTTTGCTGCGGTGAGGTTGTCTTTTGCGGGGAGTTGGACTCCCATTCCGGTCCAGGGGGTGACTTCGCCAGCGACGGCTTGACCAGCGGAACAACTGATTCCTAGCCCCAGGCTAAGAGCAGAAATTCCAGCTAGAATAAAGCGGCGAAGAGCACGGGAAGTCCGCCGCCCTAATGTGAGTGAGCTCATGATAAGCCCTTTCAGTGATGTACTACGAATTTTGGGGTTCGCCTGAATCTTAATGGCACGTAACCAAAGGAAGATGTGGGTGAACCCGCATTATCCAGGGACTTTGTTAAAGAAAAGGAGTCATTTAGCCCTTCATGGGGGTAAAGTGTGGCGAAATACTTGTAATTTCTATAGACCGACAGTCCCCTTTGACTACCAGGCACACCCCCAGGGTGACTGCATAGTCCCAGAAACTCTATTGGGGCTTTCTCGGAAATGAGGACTGCTAGTGATGAGGTCAGCACCTATCCGGGGTTGCATGCAACATGCTATTCTTTGACGTGATTTAGGACACTAGGTAAACCTCTTCCTGCTCAAAAATTACCCAAGGAGCAATAATGAGTCATCTCCGAGCAGAATCACCAAGTGAAGAGCGTCGTCGCTTACGCAGAGTGATGAGTGCGACGGTTATCGGAACAACAGTCGAGTGGTATGACTTTTACCTTTATGCCACGATGTCCTCGATTGTTTTCGCGAAGGTCTTTTTCCACTCTGGCAATACCGAATCAGACACACTCAAGGCTTTCGCCACCTTCTCAGTGGGGTTCATCGCTCGTCCCGTAGGCGGAATTCTCTTTGGTCATCTGGGAGATCTGATCGGTCGCAAACGCGTACTTGTCACCACCTTCATTTTGATGGGAATATCCACCGCAGCAATCGGATTATTACCCACAGCTGATACTGCGGGAATGCTTGCACCGGTGCTCCTAGTCCTATTAAGAATTCTTCAAGGAATGGGAGCTGGGGCTGAATATGCTTCTGCAGCCGTCAACGCCTACGAACATGCTCGCGAAGAGCGACGAGGTCGTCAAGGAGCCTGGCCAGCTCTAGGACTGAACCTCGGCCTGGTGCTGTCATCTGCGACGATCTTTCTCCTGACTCTCCATGGTGATGACTTTCTTCTCAATGGTGGATGGCGAATTCCATTTATCTTCTCTCTGGTACTTGTCGCCATAGGGATGTGGGTGCGCAGCACCCTGCCAGAGTCCCCGGAATATCAGCAAGATGTCGATGTCTCCGAACCCAAGCTGAGCCTACTAGAAGTCCTCCGAACACACTGGAGCGGACTCGGGGTGGTTTTCATTGTGGCTGTTGGATATAACGCTCTCAGCTATATCTTTAAGACCTTCTCAGTTGCCTACCTGACTGAGTATCAACACATCTCGGCCAACACTACATCCGGAGCCATCATGGTTGCTGGCTTAATTGCAATCATCACGGTGCCACTATGCGGAGAACTCTGCGACCGGTTTGGCTCCCGCACAGTCATCGGTCTAGGGGGAGGGCTATCTATTTTCTTTTCAGCAGTATTTTTATGGCTTCTGGGCATGGGTCAACCCTGGGCCGCTTACCTAGCTATCGGCGCTGGCACAGGAATCCTTGCACCTATGATGTTTGCAGCTCAAGGATCATTTTTATCCCACCAATTTCCCACCTCAGCCCGCTCAACAGGCGTAGGTACCGCCCGAGAAATCGGAACAGCGGTAGCTGGAGGATTAGCACCTCTAGGGGCACTAAGCTTAGTAGCTAAATCAGCAACGCATTCCACCTTTGGCGTGGGCATAGTACTGGCGATATCTGGTGTGGCCGTGGCACTAGGCGCGGCGTTGGATCGAGGTAAGAACTAGATTCAGCCTGGATTCCTCCTAAAAAAGCAGCAGGGTTAAAATTTTTTCCATGGCCGTTCCCAAGATCATCCTGTTTTATGTTTTCACACCTCTCGCTGACCCAGACGCTATTCGACTTTGGCAACGTAGCCTCTGCGAGCAGCACAACCTCAAAGGAAGAATCATTATCTCACCAGATGGGATAAATGCCACGGTGGGTGGGGAGCTGGATGATGTCAAACGCTATGTCCGGGCCTTGAAGAGCTACGCACCTTTTAAGAACGCTGATATTAAATGGTCAGAGGGGTTAGGCGATGACTTCCCGCGCCTAAGCGTCAAAGTCCGTCCAGAACTGGTGACTTTTGGCGCGCCCGGAGAATTGAAAGTAACACCCGACGGAGTGCTCGGCGGGGGCCAGCATCTCAAACCTCATGAGCTTCATGAATTGATGGATCAGCATGGTAAAGATGTGGTGTTCTTTGACGGGCGTAACGCTATGGAAGCCGAAATCGGACGTTTCCATAATGCCGTTGTCCCTCACACCGAGACCACGCGTGATTTCTTAGCTGAAATAGAATCTGGAAAATACGATGATCTCAAAGATAAGCCAGTGGTCACGTATTGCACCGGAGGAATTCGGTGTGAAGTGCTGACAGTTTTGATGAAAAACCGTGGTTTCCAGGATGTGTATCAATTAGACGGAGGTATTGTCCGTTACGCAGAAGCCTACGGGAACGAAGGGTATTGGGACGGTTCTCTCTATGTATTCGACAAGAGAATGCATGTGGAATTCGGGGACGATGTTAAACCTTTGGGTCGCTGCTGTGTCTGTGGACAGCCTACTGCTCGTTATGTAAACTGCCGTCAAGGTAGTTGCGATGAGCAAGTACTATTTTGTGAAGAATGTGAGCGAGCGGGTAAATCGCCACAGTGCGGGACATCGGATATCAGGGTGGATATGAGTTAAATCAGCTCAGAGAATCCCCACGGCGTAGCGCCTATTCCCGGCAGCGGAAGCACAACTAACCACTCCTAAAGTGGTGGCAGAAAAGCTCACCTATCAACTGATGAGAGATAGATTGATGTGGATAAGGTGGAAGACTTCTAGCACGGTGCCGTCCCGCACAACATGAGTTTTATCGCTCCCCTCGTTCTCGGGTTGTGCTCGCAATAAAGGTAAACAACACGGTACTTAGCGCTGACATAGTTAATGGATTACCCAAGGATTCCTGAAGAGTATGCCCGAGCCCCATCATGAGTGCTATCCAGAACAGAGCCACGCCAAACGCTAAGAGAGAATATCTGCGGAGGGTTTTTGCATTCGGGCGTGGTTTTTGAGGTTCTGGCATTGTAGCTACTCCAGGAAAATAAAAAGCTTTGTAATCTTTCTAGGGGTTGAGGTTAGCCTGCTCGTTGGATTGCGTCAATAACAAGATCCCAGAATCGCTCCGTGTCGAGAGTCTGTGCAGCTTGGGTATGGCAGTTTTCTGGGGTACAGCCAGGACGTAGATCAACCACCGTCATGCCAAGCGTCGAACTTCCTTGACATTCCACGCTAATGGGCGCCCGGACTGTGCCGACGATACTCGGATCAATTACCCGTGCTACAGCTACTGGATCATGAACCGGCGGATGATCAAAACCTTGGTTGTCTTTGTATGCCTTTCGGAAGAAACTCAGAAGCCCAAGGACAAACTCTGATAGAGGAGTTCCAATGTTCTGGATCCGGGCACTGATTTCTTCGGTGGCTAATGCCTGATGAGTGACATCAAGTCCCACCATGGTTACTTCCCATGGGGCATCGAATACTATCTGTGCAGCTTCGGGGTCTGTTTTGATATTGAATTCCGCCACTGCTGACCAGTTGCCTTCATGGATACCGCCTCCCATGAGCACGACTTCTTTTACCCGCTCGGCAATGGCTGGTTCTTTTCGGACCGCCATCGCAATATTTGTCAGCGGCCCGGTAGGAACCAGGGTGATACTACCTGGCTCAGAACCCATAATGGTGTCAATGATCAGATCGACGCCGTGTCGGAGGTCTAGCTCTACTTCTGGTTCGGGAAGGTCAACACCATCAAGTCCGGTCTCCCCATGCACGTCACCTGCTTCCTCGACTTCCCGAAGAAGTGGGCGAGTACAGCCTGCCGCAATGGGCACATCCTTAATCCCAGCTTTCGCCATAATACCGAGTGCGTTCTTGGTAACTTTTCCTAAAAACGCGTTGCCTCCGATAGTGGTTATCGCAACTAGGTCGATGGTGGGGTTGCCGTGAGCAAGAATCAAGGCAACCGCATCATCATGCCCGGGATCACAATCTAAAATGATTTTCTTTTTGTTACTCACCCTTGCGATCCTAGTGAAGACGGGATTACAGGACCATCCACCTAGTGGACCGGTGTAGAGCTAATGCCCTGGTTATTAAGGTAAATAACCTCACTTCCGGTCAGTGGGCTAACGGGAACGCAGCTTATGGGTTTGTTCCAGGTGGGATCTAAGGCTCTTTTGACGATGTCAATAGTGCGCGGAGACGCAGTAATGGCTAGATGGTCAGAATGATCTTGGGGGCAGCCATCCTGCAGAATCACGTTATGAATATTGGAGGTTTCTGGAACAATTCCGGAAGTATAAGGGAGAATGATCTCGTCATACCGGGACACAACATTGGTGAGCTGCACGTCGTCTGGCACTAATTTCGTACTAGTAAGCTCTTTAAGAAAATCGGATCCAGGCGCAACGTCATTAGCAGCGGGGAAGGCCGGAAGCGGCCCAATGAATTGATCCAATAAAGGCTTCACAATAGGTACCGAGGCGCTGCCTTTATAAACCGGTGAAATGGCTACCACATGGGCTACTTTCCCCGGTCGAGTATGCGCAGCCAAATATACTCCCTGTACCGTGCCCTGAGAATGTCCGACGACATCCACCTTTTCTGCACCAGTTTGAGCTAGAACCTTATCAACATAAGCCGCAATTTCTGGAGCAGATTCTGAACGAATGTCAGTAGCTCCGCCTAAGGCTGACTTTGGCCACGGCGCTTCTTTGTCATTGCCATAGGTGGGAGCCCAGACGCAGTATCCATCGTGCTGGAGATCTTCAATTAGAGATGCCATCCCGGTTTGCCGATTCAAAAATGTGCCGTGGAGCACAACAACAGGGTTTTTATGTTGAGGCGAGGGGACGCACGAAGGATCATCTGTACCGGGGATTTTGCCTCCGGGGTTTATTCCTTCTCGGATAATTCCATTGAAGAAATTGTGTCCTGAAACAGTGATCGGTGAAGGGGTTGTTTCTGCATGAGCTGGCGGAGAAACCGCGCAGATGCAGCAAATACTAGAGATGAACAGGAAGCTGAGAAGCTGAAGCGCCGTCATATTCGGAATGAGTTTCCGAACCGGAGCACGAAGTGATGTGACGTGGATCATATAGACATGATAGCGATTGTAATTAGCGCTCGCTAGCTTTTTATGAAACTATTTGATCCATTTTCAACTTTTCTTCCTATTCCGCAGCAGAAGAGGACGCCTCCAATAAGCGTGCTCCTCTGGGGTCATTGGGTAGGATTGGCACCCACGCCGGCTAGCTGGTTTCTAGAATCCTCCAGCTTGTGGGGGTTAATTCCCCTCGGGTCTTATACTTGGGAGAGCTGAAGTAGAATTTCCCATTCTTCCCCAAGACCACCATCCCTTTAAGGTTATACTTCTTTCCTTCCTTGAGGGAGCTCACTGTGGTGTTCTGGATATCATAATTACCATTAACATTGCTTCCCTTCGCCGTCACGAGGTTAAAGGAAACACCATTGGCAGGGATGTTATCTACCTCGCCCCATGATTTTGTAGTCTGGCAGTTTAAATTTCCCTTACTTGGTGAACCAAAACAGGTCACCGTACCTTTAGAGGTTTGGTGCCGAACGGCGTCGGTCTTGAGAGTGGGAAGACTAGTGCCGGCGGCAGCCTCCCCAGCGGCTCCGGCAAGAATCATAGGGACAAAAGCACTGATGGCAGCTATGCTGCGTAATTTTTTCTTGAACATGCTTTCACCCTAAAAAAGTGATTTTCATTGCGCTACGGGAGAACTCCCCTACCTTTCCATCGGGATTCCCCCATTGATGTCAGGATGAAAAATACTGGTGAATGCGGATTGCCGTAGAACCTAAGGCGAAGCTTTTAGAAGGGTTGTCATAATTATGGCTCTCACCTAGGGGGTAGGAACAGTCTTAGCCAAGCACACTGTTTATGCCTGTAGTTTTAGTTATTGAGAGCGCGCTGAGCGGCCCATCGAACCGGAACGATGGAACCGAGGGTCACGACAATGCCGAAAAGGAAAATAGCTGAGTATCCCACTGAGTGTGCTAGGAAAGATATGACGAAGGGAGCGAAAAAACCGATATAGGTTAAGGAGTAGTAGACGCCGGTGAGGGCACCTAATTCTTCAGGCCGGGCTATCGTTTGCACCTCTTGGAGGCCAGATACCATCATCACGCCATAGCTGCCGCCAAGGGTCATTGCAGCAAGAAGGGAAATCCAGACATTTCCGGTTTGGGACACGATAAACATGATGACCATGCCGGCGCAGGCCAGAAGAAGACCAAAGGTAGCCGGATGCATTTTCACCCTTCGCACAAAGGGCTGCACCAGGACGCCCATGAGCATCGTCAAAGCCGCGATGAACCCAGAAAAGGCAATAGTATGTTCCACGCTCACTAAGAGCGGGATGACGGCGAAAGACGTTGTAGCGCAACCAAAGACCCAGGGAGCCCACGCCGCAACTCCGCCAAGGAAATGCGGATGTCCAGCAGTTTTCGGTAACAACCGAGCCTGCTTGTGGGGACCAGAGAGATCACCTGAAGTAGCAGACTGGGGAGCGTTCCACACCACGGGGAGGAGGATAAGCACACCTATGAGGTGGGTCATCAACGGCCAGACATCGGGATAAGGGATCCACTGCGCTACTATGCCTCCCACTAGGGGGCCGATGGCAAAACCAGAGCTGGAGGCTACTGTGGCGCGTCGAGCTCCGATGGTATCCTGTTTGGACAATTCCTTAATCCACGATGCTCCTGAAGACATCACAAAACCCACTGCCACTCCGGTGAGTAACCGTCCTGTGGCAAGCCAGGTGGGGCCGAAGAAGTGAGCAATAGCGGTAATAGACGTACCCAAAAGGGACAAGATCATGGCGGGGCGAATTAATGCCCGACGCCCGTATCGGTCCGAAGCTGGTCCGCCAAGGATAAGAGCTGGAATGAGGCCAAAAATATAAATGGCAAGAAGAAAAGTGACTTGGGGTTCACTGAGCCCATCGACTAGCCGGTAGACCGGCAAGAGCGGAGCAAAAATATTTGCGCCAGCAGCAATGATGAATACTGCTAACGAAACACGCATCCAAGATTGCATATCGGTATGGTACGAGGGTCCGTGGCTTTTACCTACTTGTTGGGGGTGATGGGGGTAACTTTAGGGCAGAAAAGAGTAGGGATAACAAAGTGATTAGCCCCACCATGGGAATGAGGTTTCCCCAGGGAAAATACATCTCAGAGGTGGTGTCGGCTAAAGGTGGGAGAAGAAGTGGAATGAGGGCGAGTGCGATGAGTTTAGCGGCTCTAAGGAAAGAGAATTGCCCACTAGAGTTGGAGCTCTCAGGCTCGGGAAAGGTGAGGATCCCGCATAGTGGCAGAACTGCAACCAGGAGATAGTGGCTCCAAAGAATGCTGCTGCACGTGGTAGCAATAGAGAACAACCCCACGCTCAGAAGCGGCCAGCGGTAGTGTGGCTGGCGATACGCGGCCCACAGCACCAAGGCGAAGAGAACGGCGGCCAGTAAGCGGGGAAGCCATATCGCAAGGAGGGGCGGATGGTGGATCACAGGCACGATAGCTTGGGAGCCGGAGGCTAAGGGACTGCTCAATAGTGACGTGAGTGAACCATTCACCGGTGTAACTTGCACGCTATCGCCGATTAATCGCAGTGTTGTGACCCAGTCTTGGAGAGTGTGAAGACCAGGGGTGATAAGGGATGCGATAACCATCCCCATCCCAGATAATAGGGCGACTACACCCATGCGTCGGGAACTTTTGAACCCCAGGGCGAGGGCAATAAGTAGCACGGGGGTCAATTTGATGGCGGAGACTAGGCCGAGGACTATTCCGGCAATTATTGGCTTGTGCCGGACTGCGGCGAGGGCGTAGGCCACACCGGCAAAAATGAGGGGACTTGTTTGGCCTAGGTAGAGGGAGCTATGGAAGGGCTCGCTCACCCACATGATGATTGTTGCTAGTGCCAGAATGATCCAGGGGATGGGGTGCTGAGTCCAGAGATTCCATGCGGATGCCAGGAGCACGATGATTGCCCAGCCAGAGATAGCGGTGAGGAGAAAGACGGAGGTGGTGAATGACATCAGGTGGGTTAACCAGGACATCACTTCCGCTAAAAAAGGAATATGGACAAAGGGGTGGGGGAAGGCCGACGCCTCGGCGTGGCGCACTGTTTCTTCCCACACCGGACCGGTCCATCGGGCAAAATCTTGAGGGTCGATTCGGTACAGCTCAGAGGTGTTTCCCTGTTTGGTGATTAACCCCGCGATCCAGAGTGCTGACCAGTCATCTGGTTGTTGGTGACCACGCATGATGAGGGCGCTGACCAGCCCGAAGAGGACGCCATAGAGATGGATAGCTGCGTTGAGTGGCGGGGTAGGAGAGGAGGGGGCTGCTGGGATTGCGAAATCAGCAGTGGAATTGCGCCGGTGACCAACTGGGGGGAAGACATTCATCGAGGATAAGTCTAACCCCAGGGGCACAATGCAGAGAGGCGAGGATAGCGTTGCCGGATAGGTGTTGAGGGTGAGTGCCCGTCCTGGAAAACGGCAAGCAGGAGGGATCAGGTTATTAGGCCCACCCAGCCGGTACTAATCCCAATATCGAGACTATGGAATAGAGGAAAGCTAGGAGATAGACGAAAATCAGCACTCCTTGAATCACGGGATGTGCTTGCCAGGTGTTGACCCAGACTGGTTGGCGGTTCCCGTGACGTCGGGCTGCATGGAGCAGCGCAACTGGGAGGATGGACATCACTGCGCCGGCAAAGCCGCCGGCATAGCTAAGGGCAGCAACAAACCCACCCCAGCCCATGAGGGCGATGAATAATGGGGGTAGGACGGTGAGCGCCACCGCCCAGGGGCGACGCGGACCGTGCTCAGCCCAGTGGCAAACGTCCAGGATATTGCGCATGGCGGTATAGCCGATGGCGATGAAGGAAGTAAACATAGCGCACAAGGCGAAAATATTCGCCAAATAATAAGCGCTGCGGCCTAAGTTTTCGCCCCAGGAGAGGGTGACGACTTCAGAGACGTTTGTTCCCAATAAGCCAAGGGCAGCAAAGGGAACAAGGGCTAAGGTAAATCCGGTGGCAACCATACCGAGGACTAGGGAACGCGGAACGGCTGAGGGGGCGTCGGGGTCTACACCTCGCGCAATTTCAGGTACCACGTATTGGGCCAAGAAGGTGAACACCGCCAGATTCATTATGGGGACTATGAAATAGGGGTGGAAAACAATGAGGTTATCGAGGGAAATCCCCGGACCGATGAAAGTCCAGAAACATAAGATGAGGATTATTGCCGCCATTCCGGAGGTGATGAGCCCTTCAGCTACACCGGTTGCTTCTAGTCCTTTCCACATGATGAAGCTGCCGAGCGCGAAGAAGAATAGCGTTCCTGCTAGTGGAGGAATAAGGCCTGCGCTTAAGTTGGCGATGAGTTCACCGCTGCCGGTGGCGTAGGCGATAAGGGCGCCGATGCTGTTGACCATGATGGCGATGAAGATGATCCACCGTCCCCAATGGCCAAGATAGCGTTCCGCTAATCCGGAGAGCTGAAGGGGCTCTTTTGTTCTCAAGGACACTTCAGCGATATAGAGCATCGAGATCGTGGTGAGAATACCGGCGATGATGAGCGCTACCGTGAGAGCTAAAAATCCGCCGTTTCGGCCAGCATAGGGTAGGGAAAGAATCCCTGCTCCAATGTTGGTGCCGAAAATGAGGGCAACCCCTTGGGCGACGCTAAGGTGTGCGCGTCGTGGCCCACTATTGCCGTTATTCACCGTACTACCTGCCGATTTGGCGGTCTCGGAAGGTTTGCGACGATCCTGCACGTGTCCTACTTTCCTCGAGAATTACGCAGTTTGTCCAGCGATGGCGGTGTGGAAAGCTTCCACTAACACGGAGAGCCCATCGCGCAGGAGGGTCTCTGGCATAACCAACGGCGGCAAGAGTCGAATAACATTGCCGTCCATTCCGCAGGTCAAAATCAGCACTCCGGCCTCTTTACACGTAGCAGCAATAGCCGTAGTGGTGGCAGCGTCTGGGGCACCCGAGGCTTCCACGAACTCCAATGCGATCATTCCACCGCGTCCCCGGATCTCAGCAACCCGTCCAGAGTCCAGCAGAGGCGATAACTCTTCCCGAATGATGTCTTCCATCTCTCGAGCACGGCCATTGAGGTTAAGTTCCTGCATCCGCTCAAGGGTGGCGAGTGCGGCAGCGCAAGCAACCGGGTTGCCACCATAGGTTCCCCCCAATCCTCCGGGCTGGGCGGCATCCATAATTTCAGCTCTGCCGGTAACTGCGGACAGCGGCATTCCTCCAGCTACACCCTTCGCGATAGTCACCAAATCAGGAATAATGCCCTCGTGATCGCAGGCAAACCAGTCCCCTGTTCGTGCCAGCCCAGACTGGATTTCATCGGCAATAAACACCACGTCATTGGAATTGCACCACTCCACCAAGGCGGGGAGGAACCCTTCTGCTGGTTCAATAAAACCGCCTTCGCCTTGGATAGGTTCAATAACGACGCACGCGAGATTCTCTGCACCAATTTCTGTTTCAATCTTAGAAATAGCGCGGTCAGCGGCTTCTTTCCCGCTCAGGTCATCCCGAAGTGGGTAGGACATAGGCACTCGATGCACACCGCCAGATAGCGGGCCAAACCCTGATTTATAAGGCTTGTTCTTAGCAGTCATCGCAAGGGTGAGATTCGTGCGGCCGTGATAAGCGTTATCAAAAACCACCACTGCGTGCTTTTTGGTGTAGGCGCGCGCAATTTTCACCGCGTTTTCTACTGCTTCAGCCCCAGAGTTCAACAGCACACTCTTCTTGTCAAAACTCCCGGGGGTCAGCTCATTGAGTTTTTCGCACACTGCGACATAAGCCTCGTACGGGGAAACCATAAAGCAGGTATGGCTAAAGTGGGTAGCTGCTTCTTGGATAGCAGCAACCACTTTCGGATCCGAGGCGCCCACGGTTGTTACTGCAATTCCGGAGGCGAAATCCACAAAAGAATTTCCGTCGGCATCCACCAACACCCCGCCATCGGCGTCCACAATATATCCCGGCAATCCGGGGGTAAGGGCTCGCGCTACAGCTTTTTCACGCCGAGCGCTCAGCTCCTGGGAACGAGCGCCGGGAAGATCACCGCTAATACGGCGTTCCTGCGGAAGACGATAGTGAAGATCCTGCATTTTCCCTCCAAACAATCGAGATGTGACAGTGAATCATGTGGCCCTAGTATGTGACGCACGTAATGATGTGGAAAATATACAGTGTGGACAAATCTATCGCCCTTACTCGCCAAGCTGGACAATCAGACGCGTTGGAGCTGCGGTGGTTGTTGCGGCAAACCCGGTTGCAGCTGCGCCCCATCTGGGAACATTTCGCGAAGTTCCGCGCCGTTCACACTAGTGAGCTCCACATGCCGGGGGAGTTTCTGCCGGATGCGAGCATTGTCTTAACTCTGGGCATGGCTTTTGAAAAAAACCCGGAGGATTTTTGGGATTATGCGGCTCATCTAGCGGAAAACTCCGTAGTGGGCGTCGGATTTGGCACCGGAATGGTCTTCCCCGAGGTTCCCCCTCACCTCATTGATGCCTGCCACCACCACGGAATTGCGCTCTTTGAAGTGCCGCGTTCCACCGCGTTTCTCTCCATAACTTCCCTCGTATCTGAGGAATTTGCTCGCCGCGCCCGACGACAACGCGACCAGGCTGCGCGAACCCAAGCCGCATTAGACCAGGCGGCAGTAACGCATGGTCTCTCAGGATTAATGGCCCGCCTAGCAGAAGCGTTGGACGCAGATCTCGCGGTCGTGGATGATGATGCGCGCATCTATGCCCAGGTTGGAGAACGCGCGCTGAACCAAGCTCGACGCTATCTTTCTCGGGGACATGGCAGCAGCGGTCTTGGTCCGGGCAACCTCATCCAACAAATGATGTCCACCGGCAAGAGGTTTCATATACTTTCTATTTGTTCTGCGCGGGTGTTGTCTGAGTCTGATCGCCTCTTAGTAAAACACGCCGCAGGATTGGCGGATATTTTGTTGCGTAGAGCAGATGACCCGGAGTCTCTCGGCGCACAATTGCGCAGTCACGCTTTGGCTCTCCACCTGGGGAGGGATCAGCATAGTGAGGTTATTGCCCACATTCTTCAGGAGGTAGTGGACGCTGAAGGACGGGTACGGCCGATGGTGGTTCATGCTGATCAACCAGCCACGATGCGCCGGGCAAAAAGGTTTTTAGAGGCGGCTCTTCGAAGAGAAGAGCGGCTAAGTACCACCTTAACGCTGGATGATACTACTTTTATGGCGCTATTTCGGGGTGCTCGAACCCCCACAGAGATGGCGACGTTGATGTCTTCACTTCAGTCTCGGCTTCGGCTTTGTGTTGGATCTGCACTGCGCCTTAGCGAATTAACCGCACCCACTGTGGATGACCTAGCGCTACTTTGTCGCGCCCAACAATTAGGGCAGTGGTGTACCCAAGCTGATTCCGGGCAGGTGTGGTTAAGAACCCCGGCAGTGGCGGAGATCTTGGACCAACGGGCGCATGTCACCTGGGATCGACTCGTACAGGTGGACAAAGAACAAGGATCTCATTTCTGCGAGACTATCGCAGCGTGGGCCAGGGCCGGGACCAATCTGCGGTCAGCGGCAGAGGCACTGGGCGTGCATCGACATACCATGCGGAACCGGATGGCAAAAATAGCGGAAATCTGTGAAATTGATCTTCATGATCCCCTCGTGATTGCCGAGTTGCTCCTCGTGGTTGCATCTCGGCAAACACCAAGGAGCATACCCTCAGGGTAAATAGCGTTGTCCACGCCCATAGGTGTGCTGGTCTTAGTCCCCGCGGACTTCATTAATTATTGCGGAGAAGTCTAAGTCACCATGTCCATCGGCAACGTACTTCTCGTAAATCTCCGCGGCCATTCGTCCTAAGGTGACGTCGGTCTGAGTTTCTGAAGCAGAGGTCATAGCCAATTTCAAATCCTTGAGCATCAATGCCGCAGAGAATCCAGGTCGGAAATCATGATTTGCTGGAGAGCTAGGAACCACCTTCGGCACCGGCGCGTTGACCGATAGTGACCAGGAATTACCAGTAGCGTGCGACACCACGTCGAAGAAGGCTTGATGGTCAAGCCCTAATCGTTCACCAAGCACCAGCGCCTCCGCCAACACAATTTGCTGCACAGCCAGAATCATGTTGTTACAGGCCTTAACCGCTTGCCCATTGCCGGCTTGACCGCAGTGAGTAAGAGAACTACCCATAATCTCAAGCAGTGGTGTGGCTTCCTGATATGCCTCCGCCGGGCCGCCAACCATAAAGGCGAGGGTACCGGCTACGGAACCGCGCACCCCGCCCGATACCGGAGCATCAATAAACCGAGAGCCGACTTCCTCAAGTTTGTGGGCAATGTCTCGAGCCTCGCTCACCGCGATAGTTGAAGAGTCAATATACAGGCGAGGATCTGGTTGTGCGGCCAGAATTTCGTCTATAACACTTTTGACCAACGCCCCATTAGGCAGCATTGTTATGACAACTTGTGCTCCCTCGCTGGCTTCAACAACGGTATCGGTTATCTCAATTCCTTGGGCGGCAGCCTCGTGACGAGCTTGTTCGCTCACATCAAAGCCACGAACCCGGACCCCGGCGCGCGCCAGGTTCGCCGCCATCGGACCACCCATATTCCCCAGACCAATAAAGGCGACGGTCTGATTGTACTCGCTCATCTTTTAGCCTTCCTCGTCATCTGGTGGGGTGATTAATCCATGACTGGCATAGTGAATTGCGGACCGGCGGATTCATTCTCCGGCCAGCGTGCGGTGACGGTTTTGGTCTTGGTGTAGAAGCGGAAGGAATCTGGTCCATGTTGATTAAGGTCCCCGAACCCGGAAGCCTTCCATCCGCCGAAGGTGTAATAAGCAATAGGAACTGGGATGGGAACGTTAATACCGACCATGCCGACGTCGACGTTGGTGATGAAGTCACGAGCGGCACCACCGTCGCGAGTGAAGATAGCGACCCCATTGCCATAACGGTGTTCGCTGGGAAGTTTGATGGCTTCTTCTAGGGTTTCGGCCCGGACCATGGATAAGACAGGTCCAAAAATCTCTTCGGTATAAATACTCATGTCGGTAGTGACATGGTCGAAGAAGGAAGGACCGGTGTAGAAGCCTTGAGAAAGGGATTCTCCTTCGAAGGTGGCGTCGGACATATCTAAGGTGCGGCCATCTATCACCAGGTCAGCGCCATCGTTCACGCCTTCAGTGATGAGACGCTCCACGCGTTCTTTGGCGTCAGCGGTTACCAGAGCACCATAGTCAGATCTGGGATCTAAGCAGTGTCCCACGTGCAGTTGTGGGATCTTCCGAATTAAAGCTTCGCGGAGTTTCTCAGCGGTTTCTTTCCCCACCGGTACCACCACCGACAACGCCATACACCGCTCTCCCGCTGAGCCGAAAGCTGCCCCCACCAGGGTGTCTGCAGTGGCTTCAAGATCAGCATCGGGCAAGACAATGGCATGGTTTTTGGCTCCGCCAAAGCACTGGGATCGTTTTCCGCTTGCTGCACAGCGCTCATAAATGTACTGCGCAATAGGGGTGGAGCCGACAAACCCGATGGCCTGGATGGTCTCTGAGTCCAATAATGCATCCACGGCTTCTTTGTCGCCGTGCACTACGTTGAGGATCCCTTCCGGTCCGCCGGCTTCTATAAATAGCTCGGCCAGCCGAACTGGAACGGAGGGGTCTCGCTCAGAAGGTTTCAATATAAAGGCATTACCGGCGGCAATCGCGGGTCCTGCTTTCCATAGGGGAATCATGGCGGGGAAATTAAACGGCGTTATGCCGGCCACGACACCTAAGGGCTGGCGTAGTGAGTAGGTATCAATTCCAGGGCCTACCCCAGAGGAATACTCGCCTTTGAGCTGGTGTGGTGCGCCTAGCGCAAATTCCAGCACATCCACTCCGCGTTGGATATCACCCTTGGCGTCTTCGAATATTTTGCCGTGTTCCAAGGAGAGGGTTCGCGCCAGTTCATCCATGTGTTGATGAATGAGTTGGATCCACGCCATGAGGACCCGAATTCGCTTTTGTGGATTCTGTTGTGCCCATTTCTTTTGCGCCTTGGCTGCGTTGGCGATGGCGTGGTCCACATCTACCTTGTTGGCGAGGGCTACCTCTGCTTGGGGTGTGCCCAGAGAGGGATTGAGAACAGGTTGGGTATTCCCCGAGGTGCCGGGGTAATCTGTGCCATCCACGAAGTGTTGAATGGTGCGCATATAATCCTCCAAAAATACCGACGTCCGACATGTCCAGGGCATGTTGTCGTCGATTGTTGGTTGTGCGTCGCTCACCCTAGCGAGTCACACTGCCCACCTTAGCTAAAATAGTGATGCGAAACACTATTTATTGGGAATTTCCTGCTTGTTCTCCCCCGGACTGGGGGTATTCTCCGGTAGGCTGTCCCACAACCCTTTTCTAATAACTTTGAGTAGTCACTATGAATGTAGAAAAATCGCAGCCTGTTGGGGCTGGTAGCGCCCTGGAAAAATCCTCTGCATCGGCTAGGTGGGAAGCTGATGTGATCTTAAATGATGGGGGGATTGCTACGTTGCGCTCGGTTGCCCCCGGTGATGGTGAGGCCTTGCGGCGGTTTTATTCCCGCGTATCGGACCGATCTAAGTATCTGCGCTTCTTTTCTACTCATCCTGAGTTAAGTGATGAAGACCTTGAACGGTGGATGAGCACTGATAGCTATGACAAGGTCACTTTAGTTATGGTTGAGCGCGACAGTATTATTGCCGTGGCGGGGTATGAAATTGTGCCGGAGTTTCTTCCGGCAAGGGTGGGCGACGTCTCGTTCCTCGTCCAGGACTCCCACCATAGCCGTGGGGTGGGGAATATCTTATTGGAACACCTCGCCGAAATTGGGCGTGAAGGTGGGGTAGAGCGATTCTTCGCTGAAATGCTGACCCAAAACCGACAAATGGCGCAGGTGTTTATCCGTGCGGGGTATTCGGCGACGCCAGAATTAGCTGATGGGTTTGTTACCGTGGATTTCACCATTGAACCCAATGTCAAGTCCCGAGAAGTTATGGAGCGACGGGAAATGCGAGCCGAAGCCAATTCTATTCGGCGGCTGCTCAACCCAGCGTCGGTAGCGGTGATTGGGGAAATTGATGGCGTTCGAGCGTTAATCCCGTCTTTAGTTACTGGACGCTACCAAGGCCAATTGCATATCGTGACCACTCCCACCAAGGAAACCTCCGTGGCAGAGGGTCTTGATCGACTCTCGAGTTCAGTGGATTTGGTGTTGGTGGAGCACAACCCAGAGCAACTGGATCAGATTATGGCGGCTGCGGCGCGGAAGAACGCTACTGGTTTGGTGATTTTTGCGAATAGCCAAAACCCTGGGCTAAGTCATGACCAAGCTAGGGACGTCGTACTTAAAGCCCGTGACTACGGTCTGCGAGCCTTAGGGCCAGCCGCCCTGGGGTTGATTAATACTGACCCGCAGATGAGTTTGAACGCTACCCCCGCCCCGATGCCACGGCGAGGCAAGGTGGGGTTATTTACTCAATCAGCGGGGGTGGCAACCTTGGCTCTTTCTCACGCCATTGAGCGCGGCTGTGGCTTAAGTTCCTTTGTGGGAGCTGGGCTTTTTGCCGATGTCACCGGCAACGATGTCATCCAGTATTGGGGTGATGATGAGAACACCGATATCTGCTTGCTCTCCTTAGACTCTATTGGCAATCCACGGAAATTCTTCCGGGTTTTACATCGTCTGGCTTTAGAAAAGCACGTGGTTGTCTTTATTCCATCTCGGGCGCTGCAATCTGCTCGTCACTATGGGGAAGCTGAGGGAATGTCCTTGGAGGCTATTGGTCCTCACGCTCTTGATGAGGTGATTCGTCAGACGGGTTCGATGGTAGTCACGCGCCGAGACACGATGTATGACATAGCGCAGCTTCTTGCGCGTCAACCCTTGCCCCGCGGAAATAACGTAGCTGTGGTTTCTAACTCCGCTGGTTTAACTCAACAAATGGCACAATCAGCGCGGCGTTTTGGGTTGGAACCTCATCCTTTTACCGTGCTAGAAGAGCCGGTTTCGGGGATCGCAGCTCGGATCGAAGAGTGTCTGAACGATGACGGCATTGACGCAGTCTTAGCCACCGTGGTTGAGGTGGGGATAGAACCTGATGCACCGGTACTCACGGCTGCTGCGGAGCGCCTGGCGGAATTGGCGGCTCGAACCACCGATACCCCAGTGATCGCCTCCTTAGTAGGTTTTGGGAAACCAGATATTGTCATGCCGGCTGAAGAATCTCAGGGGCAACTACCACTATTTCCCACCTATGCTGATGCCCTAGAAACGCTGGGACTAATTGTTGATAATGAGCGACGACGCGCCCAGGCTCGACCCCAGCCAGAAGATGAGATTGGCGAAGGTGCTAAAGAGGATGCCTTAGAGGTGGTGGAGCGTGTACTGGAAGACTGTCCCGAGGGGAGATGGGCTACTGATACTGAATGCTCCGAGATTCTGGCTGCTTATGGGATTGACATAGTTCCCTGGGTAGCTGTGAATAACCTAGAGGAGGCAGTGGCAGCCGGAGAGAAACACGGCTGGGATGTGGTACTCAAATGCGTCAGTTCCCTGGCTCGCGGACGATCCGAATGGCCCACGGTGATCCGCCACATCCGTGATGCGGAAGCCATGGCCGAGGCTTGGCAGACTCTTCAGCTCATGGCGCAGGAACTACAGCTCATATCTCCTGATAGCGATGATTTATCAGCATTGGAACCCGTGGTTCAAACCACGGTTGCCACCGGTGCGGCGCTCACCGTTCGAGCGGTAGAAGACCCGGTGATTGGGCCGGTAGTCTCCTTGGGTATTTCGGGAATAACCAATGACCTACTTGAAGATAAAGCCTGGCGAGTCCCACCTCTACGACGCAGTGACGCCAAAGATATGGTGCTGCAATTATCAGCTGCCCCGTTGCTTACTGGTTACCGCGGATCCAAACCTTCCCGTTTGGACAGCGTAGAACGAGTGATTATGCAGCTTGCCAGATTAAAAGATGATATTGCCGGCATTGTCGAAGTAGAGCTCACCCCAGTTATTGCCGGAGTGGTGAATACTGACATTGTGGGAGCGCGAATGCGAATAGCGCCGCTGAGTGAACATCGAGATCCATTGGTTCGAAAGATTTCTTGATTTAGGGAAATGACCATGAAACCGCTATTAATAAATACCGAAGAAATTCACCATTATCATTTGGGTGACCAGCACCCCATGGGGCCAGACCGGGTTACCTTAGCGCTGGAGTTGAGTGAGTATCTGGGGTTGTCTGACGCCTTTCGTACTCTTCATCCAGACCCTGCTGATGACCCCACGTTGGAGCTTGTACACAGTGCCGAATACTTAGCTGCTACGCGCTCTACTACTCCTCAACCAGAATTTGGAATAGGCACTGATGACAACCCTTTAAACCCAGGGCTATCTGAGGTAGCTGCTCGGATTTGTGGCGGTGCGTTGGCTGCAACTCAGGAAGTTTGGCAAGGACGCGCACCCCGGGCGGTCAATTTAGCAGGCGGATTGCATCATGCTTTTCCCAGCTATATGAGCGGATTCTGCATGTACAATGACGCTGCTATCGCTATTGAGTGGCTCTTGCAGTTCGGTGGAGCTCAGCGCGTTGCCTATATTGATCTCGATGCGCACCACGGCGATGCTGTGGAGAAAGTGTTTTGGGATGACCCCCGAGTGCTCACTATTTCAGTACATGAGTCCGGACTTTACCTATTCCCTGGCACAGGTTTTGCTCATGAGATAGGCGGTCCGGACGCCGTGGGTACAGTTGTGAACTTGGCTTTACCCAAGGAGTGTGATGATGAGGAATGGTTGCAGGGAATTCATGCTCTCATTCCGCCACTATTAAAGAAATTTGCCCCTGAATTAATCATCACCCAGCATGGGGCAGATCCTCATCGGCATGATCCATTGGCGGATCTTAATATCAGCATGGAGGCTATTGCTCGGGCGTATCACTCTATGGCCACGTGGGCGGAGGAATATGCCGACGGCAAATGGGTGGCCCTAGGTGGGGGCGGTTACCGTCGAGATTCTGTGGCGCGGGCTTGGGCTAATGTCCTAGCGGCTGTGTCTCACCAGGAGATTGATCCCCACACCCCGATGCCAGAGAATTGGGCTCATCGGGTAGGCAGCGGAGGATTTGGCGGGAGCGCTCTGCCGTCTGGCTCTTCTCATTCTTCTGAGTCAATTCCGCCGGCAGCAGCGTTTATGGGTGATCTCACAAAGAACACCGCAGCGGATCGTTTTGACCCCACCCAAATCCACCCCACCCAGCCGCGCTCAGCGCTCATTGCCACGAGCCGCTCCGTTTTCCCGTATTGGGGTTTGCAACCCTATGGCTAAGGGGCAAGCTCGGGCTTCCAGCATCTAACGAGGAGGCATTCTCAACGCCCCATCAAGGCGGATAGTCTGGCCGTTGATGTAATCATTATCAATGATCGATAGCACCAATTTTGCAAATTCTTCGGGTTTCGCCAAGCGGGCTGGGAACGGAACATTAGCTTCCAGGGCTTTACGGAATTCCTCGGTGATTTGCTTCATCATGGGGGTCGCCACCACGCCAGGGGCAATGGCGTTGACTCTAATCCCCATCGAAGCAAGATCCCGTGCGGCCGTTATCGAGAGAGCGTGGACTGCTCCTTTGGACGCTGAGTAGGCGGCTTGCCCCACCTGACCTTCAAAAGCTGCCACTGAGGATGTGTTGATAATGACACCACGTTGCCCATCCTCACCCCAGGGATCAGACTCAGCGATAATTTCTGCTGCGGAGCTGAGAACATGGAAGGTGCCAAGAAGGTTGATGTTGATGGTGCGGCTAAACAGCTGGGGGTCGTGAGGTCCACGACGGCTCAGAATACGCTGAGAGGGGGCAATTCCGGCACAGTTGACGGCCACCCGCAGCGGGGCGAGAGAGGCTGCTTGCCGTACGGCTTTGCGGACCGCATCAACGTCGGTGACATCTACGCCTTGATATTCAACCCCTGGGATGGCTTGATCGTCGAGGGCGTCGAGTGCCTGAGGGAGGTCAATCCCCAGAACTTTGACTCCTTTTTCTTGCAGAGCATGGGCGGTTTCGGCCCCCAATCCTGAGGCTGCGCCGGTAACAATGGCGGAATAACTATCATTTAGCTGCATGAGTTTCCTCTCTTCATAGCTGGTAGATGGAGCAGGTAGTGAGGTAGATTACACGAATGCTGAGATTCCGGTCACGGCTCGCCCCACAATCAGAGAATTGATTTCATAGGTGCCCTCATAGGTGTAAAGAATCTCGGTATCCGCCATGAGTTTGGAGAGCTCATGTTCGCTAAGAATTCCGTTACCGCCGCCAATATTGCGCCCTGCGGCAGCAGATTCCCTAGCTAAGCGAGTGGTTGTGGCTTTGACCAGCGCAGAATAGGGCATTTCTAACTGGCCTTCTTCTTGTAAGCGGGCTATCTGCGTCATCATGGATAGCGATGCAGTAGCGTTGCCAAGAATCCTTACCAGGGCTTCCTGAATAAGCTGAAATTTCGCAAGCGGGCGGCCAAATTGTTGCCTGGTCACGGCGTATTCTCTGGCTCGGTCAAAAATTCCTAGCTGGATTCCAGCGGCTTGCCACCCCACCCAGGCGCGAGAGCTGCAGAGAAAGTCATTGGTGTTAGCAAAGGTTTCAGCTCCGGGAATGAGATTGTCATGGGGGATGCAGACATTGTCGAAGATGATGTCCGCGTTTTGCATTATCCGCAGGCCCATCTTCCGGGAGATCTTCGTGCTCGATACCCCAGTGCGATCCATCTCAACGATAAAGCCTTTAATGGCGTCATCTGCCAAGTCACGAGCGAAAACAATGGCGAAGTCGGCGAAAGTACCTGCCCCGATCCACCGTTTCGCACCATTAATAATCCACCCGTCGGCAGTCTTTTCGGCCGTCGTAGACAGTCCACCGGAAATATCCGAACCGTGCTCTGGTTCGGTTAACGCAAAACACCCCACGTGACGGAATTTCTTTAATCCATCGATCCATTGCTCCTTTTGGGCGGGGCTACCCAAGTCATTAATGAGCCCTAAGACCAGTTCATTATGGATCCCTACCAGGGCAGAGAGGGAAACGTCTGCACGAGTGACTTCGGCATAAACCAAACCCCGGAATAAGTGTGAGGTGTCCGACGTCTGGATTTCACCTAGTCCATATTCTGCCAAGGCGGGGAGAAGCTCAAAAGGGAATTCCTCGCGGTCCCAATAGTCAGCCACTACGGGGCGAATTTCGATTTGGAGAAATTCGTGAATGCGCTGAAGCTGTTGAGCTTCGGCCTCAGAAAGCTGGTCTGCTACTCCAAGAATGTCTGCGTGGGGATACTTAATATTCTGGAAAATAGCGCTCTGGGGGTGGTCACTGCGTAAAATAGGCGGCATGGTGAAAAATTCTCCCAACGTGCATCCAAAAGATAGACTGTACGATTTTTCTAATCAGAGTACACCTAAATGTGTTCACCGTCACTAAAAATATCGGATTTCTTTTTGGAAGTTCCCCTTAAAATCTAGATTGAAGAGGATATGACACTGTGGTGATTGCTCCCGCGACAATGCCCTTAACGCCACGTCAGAGAGAACTTTTTGGCGCTCTCCTGAGAGATTTCGAAGCTGAAGGCTTTGAGAAATTTACGATCGAAAGCGCGACGAAGCGTTATCGCTGTTCTAAGAGCACTATTTATGGGATTGGAAGCACCAGGGATGAAATCATCTCACGCGTACTGGTCAGTTATTTCAAAGAGCTGGCTCGCAGGACTACCCCGCAACTGAATAAGGTGAGTTCTTATCGCGCGGCTTTAGAGGATTATTTTACCGCGATCACTGTTGCTCTTTCCCCAGCTAGTCCGCAGTTTATGTTTGATCTTGCCCATGAACCAGTAGCCCGGAAAATCTATGATCTCAATACCCAAAAGGCCTATCAGATCATCAGTGATCTACTGGAGCGGGGGGTTGCTGCCGGGGAATTTTCGGTGGAATCTATCCCCTTTGCGTCGCGGCTTATTCAGCGCAGTCTAGAGGATATCCAACAGGGAGTTTATGTCGACACTCTGCCGACGACGGAGGCGTATCATGCTTTGGGGCAAATTATTTTGAACGGCTTGAAACTCTAAAATAACCGCTTGAACTGCGGTTATCTTGGGTTTTGTTGATGGGCCAGTGGCTTGAAGCGGGGGTGGGCGAGAAAAAAGTCCAAAAAGGTGTGGAATTTATTTTGACGTCAAATTATAGTGGGGTGGGACGCAGATCACATTGGTTGCAAGTCACAACTTTAAGACCACACTTTTGGCCCCTGTGCCGTCGTCTCACCCACCCACGTGGTCTTCCATCTGGCATGCGTCTTCATTCCCTTCGTCTGAGGAGCACCATGACTACGGTTACTGAAAAATTCCTAGCCGCGCGCGACTATCTTGTTCAGCACCGCGTGGAGTATGACACTGCCCGTCGCGAATTCCAATGGCCGCATTTTGACTATTTCAATTTCGCCACTGATTGGTTTGACTATCTTGCTCAACATCCGGAGTCTGCGGATCGGAACGCCTTGATTATTTGTGAGGCGGACGGAAGCAGCTGTCGTCGAACCTTTTCCGAGTTATCTCAACGTTCGTGCCAACTTGCGCGGTGGCTGAGTGATCAGGGTGTTCAGCGTGGCGACCGGGTCATGCTGATGCTGAATAACCAAGTGGAATTATGGGAATCCATGTTGGCCTGTATCCGGGCGGGTTTTGTGCTGAATCCGGCTACAGCCATGCTGGGTGCTGCTGATCTTCAGGAGCGCACTGAGGCGGCAGAGATTAAATGGGTCATTGTCAATCATGATGATGCGCAGAAATTCCAGGATGTCACCGGTGAGTTCACAGTCATCCAAATTCAGGATGGGGACGTTGCCCAAAGCGCTCACCCCACCCTGTTTTATTCGGAGTCTTACCAGGCAGACACTCATTTTGAGTTAGAACAACCCACTAGTGCTGATGAATCACTGCTCCTATATTTCACCTCGGGCACTACCTCGAAAGCCAAACTTGTGGAGCACACCCATACTTCTTATCCCGTGGGGCACCTCAGCACCCTATATTGGCTGGGTTTGGAGCCAGGGGATATTCACCTTAACGTCGCTGCTCCTGGATGGGCTAAACACGCCTGGTCCAATTTCTTTACCCCGTGGATCGCCGGAGCAACCGTGTTTATCTATAACTACACCCGCTTTGACGCATTAGCCCTGATGGACAAAATGCAAGAAGAAGGCGTGAGTAGCTTTTGTGCACCCCCTACAGTTTGGCGAATGCTTATCCAGGCAGATCTCTCAAGGTTGAAAACTCCGCCAACCAAGCTTATTGCCGCCGGGGAGCCGCTTAATCCGGAGTTATTTAATACCGTTAAGAAGGCGTGGGGTGGTGAGTTGAGAGATGGTTTTGGGCAGACTGAAACTACTGTGCAAATTGCTAATACTCCTGGCCAGCCAGTAAAACCTGGATCCATGGGGAAGCCCTTGCCCGGGTATGAGATTGTTCTCAAAGATCCAGCCACTGATGCCTTGGGCGATACGGGGGAAATCTGTATTCAGCTAGATCCTCGTCCAGTGGGGTTGACCCCCGGATATGCCAATGCTCCGGAAAAGAATACGGAGGTATTCCGGGATGGTTATTACCATACCGGTGATATAGCGGAGCGGGATGAGGATGGATACATTTTCTATATTGGCCGGGCCGATGATGTGTTTAAAGCCTCGGATTATCGACTGTCGCCTTTTGAATTGGAATCTGTTGTTATTGAGCATCCCGCTGTTGCCGAGGTTGCGGTTGTTCCTTCTCCGGATCCCATTCGTTTGGCGGTGCCGAAGGCCTATATTGCGTTGACTGCGCATTTTAAGCCGACGGCAGAAACAGCGGAAGCTATTTTGAAGCATTGTCGGGAAAATCTTGCGCCCTATAAGCGGATCCGGAGGCTAGAGTTTTATGAGCTTCCTAAGACCGTGTCGGGTAAAATTCGCCGGGTTGAACTGCGGAAGAGGGAAACGGAGATTCATGCTGAGGATGGAGGTAAGAACACGGTGTCCAGCGAATATGCGGATAGTGATTTCCCTTCCCTTAAGGGTTAGAATACTTCAGCGTTGGTTCCTCGCCCAGCCTTGTGTTTTGCCCCCCAGCACCCTAGTTGGCCTAAGGAGACGCACATTATGCCCCAGCCCAGCCATCGTTCTCTGACCGCGACAAATTTCGATGCGATCGCGGAAGGCCAACGCCAGTGGGCCAAGCGTCATTCTCGTGCAGCAGCAGAAGGGCTGGCCACGATAAGTTCGACGGTGCGGGCTGCGGATATTTTATGGGGCGGGGCTGAGGAAGCCTTGAAGCCGTTTGGCATTACCTTTAATCAATTTGAGCTGCTTACGGTCCTGATGTATGCCAAGTCCGGGGCTTTATCTATGAACAAGATCAGTACCCGTCTGCAATTGCCCCCGGCCTCATTAACGCACGCAGTAAGCCGGCTGGAAAAACTAGGACTTTTGCAACGGATCCCTAATCGGGAAGACCGCCGTTCTGTCCTCGTGATGGTGACTGATCAAGGTATTGCCTTAGCTGGTGCGGCAACCCCGCAGGTCAATAAGTACTTTGAAAATATTGGACTCGATGCTCAAGATCAGGCACAGCTGCGTGCAATTGCCGCGAAGCTGCGTCGAAAAGTCGGTGACGTCGTGGAATAGCCCCGCCCGTTGTCACGGGAGGGGCTGCCTTTCTTTGAGGGCCTAACGGTGATTAAACTCCGCCTCACGCTTTTCGGCGAAAGCAGCCATACCTTCCTTCTGATCCTCAGAAGCAAAGATGGAATGGAAAGTTCTCCGTTCAAAGAGAAGCCCTTGCTGGAGGGTTGTCTCATACGCTGCATTGATCTGTTCTTTGATCATGCTTGTAGCAACGAATGATTTCGCCGCAATAGCGGTTGCTGTTTCTAGGGCCTGGTCCACAAGTTGCGCAGCCGGAACTACGCGTGCCACGAGACCACTGCATTCAGCTTCCGTGGCATCCATCATCCGGCCGCTCAGGCACATCTCCATAGCTTTAGCTTTGCCAATAGCACGGGTGAGACGCTGCGATCCACCCATCCCAGGGGTAACTCCCAAATTCACCTCAGGCTGCCCAAATTTCGCACCATCACCAGCGATAATGAAGTCACACATCATGGCCAGCTCACAACCGCCGCCCAGGGCATAACCATTAACGGCGGCAATCAGCGGAGTGCGTACTCGGGTCAACCCCTCCCACCCGGCGAACCAATCACTCAGGTACATATCCGTGGCAGTTTTGCTCACCATTTCCTTAATGTCCGCCCCCGCAGCAAAGGCCTTATCCGAGCCGGTAATCACGATGGCCCCGATATCAGATCGCTGATCAAATTCTTGTGCGGCAGCTACCACCTCTTCCATGGTCGCTTTATTCAGTGCATTGAGAGCTTTGGGCCGGTTCAGACGAATAAGGCCAACCCGGTCATGAGTTTCGAGGAGAATATTGTCATAGTTGCTCATGGTGTTCCTTTCTTAGCTAAACTGCGGCGGCGTGAACGTCGAGCCTGTTCTCGGGCAAAGCATTCGTACAGCAAGTTCTTCTGGTACAGCTTCCAGGCTCTGATAAGCCCACCGAGGTTGTCGGTCCTTATCGATAATTTGAGCCCGTACCCCCTCTACGAACTCTCCCTCCAGCATCAGGTTCATCGACGTCCAGAACTCCGTGCTTAAAGCTTCTGCTAAGTCCTGGTGTTCTGCTTTATCCAGGGCGTAGCGTGTGGTTTTAATCCCTAGCGGAGAATGAGTACGAATCTTCTTAGCTGCTTTCGCCGCCCAATGCTCAGGGCCGTGAGCTCGGGCGAGGGAATCTAGTCGGAGAAGAGTTTCTTCCGGGCTAGCTGCGGAATACACCTGCACCATTTCGGCGCGGTCGTCACCAAAACCAGGGCCGATCTCGCGGGAGAATCGCTCAATGACCGCAGCATTACCAGAGAAGATGAGAGCTTCAGTCAGGGCCTCAAGTTGATCTTCTGGCACATAGTAGTCGGCAAATCCCAGGTCAATGGCTTCGGCGGCAGCGACGTGGAGAGAGGTATATGCCAGATGGCGGCCTAGGCGATCCGCGGAGCGTGCAAGCAAGAAAGTACCGCCCACATCAGGGGCGAAACCAATGCCGACCTCAGGCATTCCAAGGCGGGTGGAGTCTGTTACAACGCGGTGGGAGCCATGTGCGGACACCCCGACTCCGCCTCCCAGCACTATTCCATGCATCAGTGCCACGTAGGGTTTGGGGTAGGTGGCGATGAGATAGTTCAATTCATATTCGTTGCGGAAAAACTCGGCGCTGTTGAGTCCGGCGTCTACGGACTCATCCTTGACGTCCTGGTATAGGGTAGCAATATCACCACCTGCACAGAAGGCACGTTCCCCGGCGCCGCGCACGATGACGAGGGCAATATCGTCATCCTCTCGCCAGGTTTTGAGGGCGACGCTCATCTCTTTCACCATGTCTAGGTTTAGAGCATTCAGCGCCTTGGGACGGTTGAGAGTGATAATTCCTGCTTTTCCCTCAGTAGTAATCACTACGTGTTCAGACATCTTTTTGATTAACTCCTCCGCGGATTTAGTTCTCGAGCAGCAAGGCTTCACCTTGCCCGCCTCCGCCGCAAAGGGCAACTCCGGCGCGTCGAGCCTTATTCGCCTTAATCTGGTGGGCGGCGTGGACAACGAGCCGGGCACCAGAGGCTCCGATAGGGTGTCCCAGCGCAATTGCTCCGCCGCACGCATTAATGAGGTCCGGATCAACCCCTAATTCATGAGCGGAGTGAACTACCACCGCGCCAAAGGCTTCATTGATCTCAATCAAGTCGAGGTCTTTAGCTTCCCATTGCTGCCTGGACAGTGCCGCCTGGAGAGCGTGAGCTGGCTGAGCTTGCAGTGAACTATCCGGACCGGCGACCTGCCCCACAGCCCGGAGAGTGGCAAGAATATCCAGGTTATGGGTTTCGGCATACTCTCGCCGACATAGCACCACCGCTGCAGCTCCATCGGAGATCGGTGAAGCATTACCAGCAGTAATACTTCCGTCCTTAACAAAAGCAGGGGACAATGACGCTAAGGACTCTTCGGTCACACCGCTGCGAATACCTTCATCTTGATTCACGCACACCGTATTCTTGCGATGCTTTACCGATACTGGGATGATTTCATCTTCAAATATTCCGTCCTGGGTAGCAGCTTCTGCTCGTTGGTGAGATAAAGCGGCGCAGTGGTCTTGCTCGGCGCGGGTGACAGGGTAGCGTTCAGCATGACGCTCAGATAACTTGCCCATCGAAATGTCAAGGTCAGCGGCCCGCAAACCATCATGAGCAAGATGATCTATAGCTTCCCAGGAACCATATTTCTGACCCTGACGAGAACGTGGAAGAAGGTGCGGGGATAGGCTCATGGATTCCATTCCCCCGGCGACCACCACTTCAGCTTCGCGGGATCGTAGCAGCCGAGCAGCATCGATGATGGCGCTCAGTCCAGAAAGGCACACCTTATTGACCGTGGTGGTATGTGCTCGAGGCGAGATTCCCGCGCTGAGTGCGGCTTGTTTCGCGGGGTTTTGACCCACACCGGCCTGAAGCACTTCGCCCATAATCACCGCGTCAACTTGATCGCCGCTGACCTGGGATTTTTCCAATGCCCCGCGGATAGCGATGGCCCCCAGCTCAGTGGCTGGCAGAGTGGATAAAGCTCCCAAAAATTTTCCGAATGGGGTTCGTGCGGCCCCCACAATGACGATGTCTTGTTCGGCACTCATAATATTCATCCTGTGCAGTCCGAGTGAAAGATATGTACAAACCTTCTTAGGATCGTACACCTATGACGTGACGCTGGCCACTATTTATTACGTTGAATTTAATAGAGCGCTTTAAGAATCAAAGCCTACACCGAAAGCGTCAAGCATTTTCAACCAAGGTCCACGGCGGCCGTGCTGCTGATCAGAGCGGATTAATGCGCGAGTAGTTAGTTGGATTCCTAGCCAGGCAAGAGGTTCCGGTGGGAACGGTAGGGGCTTTTGCCGTACCATCTCCAGTTCACAGAGGGGGCTGGGGTTGTCGCTGAGGAGGTCGAGCATTACCCGTGCCGCGAATCGAGAAGCGCCAACTCCCAGACCGGTAAATCCGAGGGCAGAGACAACTGCGCCGCCGTGAGAGGAATGGAAGAAGGGGAAAAACCGAGTGCAGGTGTCAATAGCGCCGCCCCACGCATGACTAAATTTCACCCCGGATAGCTGAGGAAAGGTGTGGTGGAAGTGCGTAGCCAGAGTTGTAAAAGTGGCCGAGCGCTGATCAAAGGCCGGTTTTATGCGTCGACCAAAATGATAGACGGCATCCCAACCGCCCCAAAGGATCCTGTTATTTGGAGTAAGACGGAAATAATGGAATTGATTTCCGACGTCTGAAATACCCTGTCGCCGAGACCAGCCGATAGCTTCAAGCTGCTCTTGGGTGAGTGGCTCAGTGGCGAGAACATAGTCATAGACCGGGACGGTATGAAAGCGAAGCGCAGGGATCAGCGAAGGGAATACATTGGTGCCCAGAATCACCTTAGCGGCACGGACCTCCCCGGTTCGAGTCTCCACTTTTATTCCCCAGGGGGTGGAACTGACCTGTGTGACCAAAGAATTTTCAAAGATGTCAACACCCAGATCAGTGATGACCCGAGCTAATTCCCAACACAATTGGGCAGGGTTAACCAGAGCGTTTCGCTGGGTATCCCACAGACCACCCAAGAAGAGAGGAGAATCAATATGTTCTTTGAGGGCAGTTTGATCCAACCAGTATTGGCCGTTATCGGGATCATGAGCAGACGCTAATTCACGCTCTTGATGAGGATGCAAAGCCACCATAATTTCTCCGCTGCGCTCAAAACCGCAATCCATCTGGTAACGAGCAATAGTGGCCTCGATCTCAGCGAGATTTTCCATTCCCAGCTGCTCAAGGACATCCACCTCATTAGGAAGATGCTTTTTGCCATTGTC
The DNA here is from genome assembly GCF_014522205.1 of Corynebacterium poyangense. Classification (NCBI taxonomy): domain Bacteria; kingdom Bacillati; phylum Actinomycetota; class Actinomycetes; order Mycobacteriales; family Corynebacteriaceae; genus Corynebacterium; species Corynebacterium poyangense. Next base: position 134,140 of record NZ_CP046884.1, read on the forward strand.
ATATCCGTGAGTCAAACTAGCGGAACAAAAACCGCCATTTCGTCCCGAAGCTGCCCAGCCTACGGTATTTGCCTCGATGAGAATGACTCGACGATCAGGCTGTTGCTCCTTCGCTAATAAAGCTGCCCATAGCCCGGTGAATCCTCCACCAACGATAACGAGGTCGGCGCTATGGGCTCCAGACAAACTAGGACGCGGTTCGGGGCGTCGAGGATCATCGAACCAAAGGGGGATAGAACTGGCTTCGGCCAAGGAAGCCCTGACATCTAGCTTGGGGTATAAGGATTGAGTACTCATCTTAGGCTCCCGCCATCGTAGAAATCACTGATTCAGTTGACGCGCCACTTCGACGCAGCACCACCCCCACGCATGCCAACGCCAACAAAGTTAAGCCCAGCATGATGGTAGACATGGCCGCTACCTCAGGTCTGAGGGCCACTCGCACAGCTGAGAAAATATATACCGGCCATGGGGTATAGCCAGGCTGCTGGACAAAGCTAGAAAGAATGGTGTTATCCAGGCTCAAGGTAAAAGCCATGAGACCACCGGCCAGGATTCCGGGAGCCGCGATAGGTAAGGTGATGTCCTTGAAAACATGCCAAGGAGCTGCGCCGAGATCTGCGGCGGCTTCCATGACTTGCCGATCAATTCCCGTCATCCGAGCTCGAACAATGAAGGTCACCACAGCTACCGAAAACATGGTATGGGCAATGATCAATCTCACGAGCCCGTTATTCATAGGAGTTAACCCAGCATCAACTCCCAAGGTGACGAACCAGGGAAGAAAGGCAACACCGTCAACAATCTCCGGAGTAACCAAGGTCAACACCAATACTGCACTAAGCCCTAGTGCCCACCACGTTCCTCGAGGAGCATGGGCTAAGGCCACCCCGCCGATGGTGCCTAGCAGTGCTGATAAAGCAGCCGAACACACCGCGACAAGGAGAGACGTCACCACGGAACTGACAATCACATCATTATTGATTGCTCGGACATAGGCGCCCACCCCGAAGCCATTCCAAGAAGCCAAGATATTGCCAGAGTTAAAGGAGTATACGACGATGACGGCGATGGGGAAGAAGAGGAAAATGAAGACCAGCAACCCCCAGATATTTAATAGTGCTTTCATTAGTGGGCTCCTTCAATCACATCAATGGCTTGAGACCGACGCATAATGGTGCGAATTAGCCACCCCAGTACAGCTGCGAGAAGGATGACGCTGAGGGTGGCGATAATGAGGGTGACTGCCATCGCAGAACCTAAGGCCCAGTTTTGCGCAGTGGTGAATTGTTGGGCGATAACTTGTCCGATCATCGAACCACTGGCTCCGCCCAGGACGCTAGCGGTGACGTAGTCCCCGGTGAGGGGAATGAATACGAGGAGACAGCCGCTTATGATTCCGGGTTGAGCGAGCGGCAAAGTGACGTAGCAAAATGTTGCAATCCGCCCAGCTCCCAAATCATAACTCGCTTCTCTTAACGTTGCTCCAGCTCGATCTATGGCGACGAAAAGCGGAAGAATCATGAGCGGTAGGTAGTTATATACCACGCCTATTTGCACGGCATTACGGGTGTAGAGCAGATCAATGGGATGGCCTAAAAGGCGCGAGATAATGCCTTCAGGGGATAAAATCACATGCCACCCAATTGTTCTGACCAGGAAATTTGTCCAAAATGGCACCATCACTAGGGCTAGGAGCATACCTCGCCAACGAGGTGGAACCTTAATCGCTAGCCAATAGGAAAACGGCAGAGCAATAAGTAGGCATAATAAGGTGCCGGTAATTGAGATTCGAAGGGTGTGGAGGAAGGTAATAAACACCGGGCCGTGAAGGACCTCACGATAGTTGGTGAGGGAGAGGTGATCTGTTGCTACTGCAGAAAACTCATCTGGTTTGTAGCCAAAGCTGTAATAGAGCACCATGGCTACCGGGATGAGGAAGAAAAATAGTGCATAAGCCCAGGTGGGGAAGGAGAGAGCTGCTGGGCCGAGGGTGTTGGGTAGATATTTCTTTCTCAAGTTATTCATGTTCCACTCCTTGTTTGAGCGGCGCTAAAGATATCAACTCGGGTGGACATCGTCTCATCATGGACACACTCGACTAGCCGGTTAAGGATTTGTTCATCTGGGAAAATCAGTTCGGGAAGCTCAAAATCTGCTGTCTCGGGTTGATCTTGGGAGGGGTGGTTATGCAGAATGGCTGCTCCGGTGGAATATCCGATATAGTCTACTTCTGATAAGACATTATCGGGCGTGAGAATGTCGTTGAGGAAAGCATGGGCTGCATCCGGGTGTGGAGCCCCGCGGGCGATACACCAGACGTCGTACCATAAATTTGCGGTGGGGGTGGGGAAGACAAATTTCCATCGATCAGGGTCCTTGGCGTTCAAGATTCCTTGGCGAGCATCTCCATTGAAGGCGTGCATCAGCACAAACCCGCCTTGAGACATGGCTGTTGCTGCGTTGCCGATATAGGCTTTGACATGTGGCGCAAGCCCGTCGACCACAAGGTCTCGGCATTGCTTCAAGACCCCCGGATCGGTGGTGTTGAGGTCCTGATTTTTAGCACCTAAAGCAATGGCGACCACTTCCCAGGCATCCTCCAATAATGCGACCTTCCCCGACGCTTCGCCTTGAGCTAGCTCCACAAAGTCCTGCCATGAGGTAGGGGAGCCCTGGATACTTAAAGAGTCATAGATGAATCCGGTGGTTCCGAAGCATTTACAAATCGAATAGTCATTATTCTTATCCACCGATAAATGCCGGAATCGGGGAGCGATCAGGTTGAGGTTGGGCAATAAATCATGATTAAGTGGCTGCAATAAATCATGCTCCACCATCTGCGGCAGCATATAGCTAGAGGGGACTACGATGTCATATCCCGAGGTTCCACGGGAAGCAGCTAGCTTGGCAATCAGTTCCTCATTGGAACCATAAGAATCCACGTGAACCTTAACGCCAAAGCGCTGGCCAAAGTCAGCAAGGACCTCCGGGTCATCGTAATCACCCCAGGAATAGATATTTAATTTGTTTTCCAGCTGGCCGTCGGTGCTAGTAGCTGGGGCCATGCGACGTTCAGCAGTGCAGCCTTGAAGTGCGTTGCTAAACAATAATCCAGAACCCAAGATCATCCCTCGAAGCAGTTGGCGACGGCTGATGCGGGGAGCAAGAACTCGGAACTGTGATTTAGTCATGATGGAACACCTGCACTGCGTCCTCAGCCCAGCTCACTGTGGCGTAATCCCCTTCAGAAATATCCGGGGTTGTTCGAGCCGGAACTCGCACTAAAATTTCATGACCATCGCGGAGGCGAACTAGGTAGGCAACGGCATCACCTCGGAAAGATTCGCCAATGATAATGCCGCCCACTTCATTGGTATCGCTGCTGGGATTCCCCGCCCTGATTTTCATATGCTCCGGGCGGATTGCTGCTAAAACCTTGTCCGCTACCTGGTAGGAAGGGTGGTGGCCGGACACTTTGAGAAATTCTCGTTCACCTCGAAGGATCAAGCTATCGGAGTTTCGCTTTATGACGGTGGCGGGAACAAAATTTTGGGTACCAATAAAACCGGCGACAAATTTATTGGCGGGGTGCTGGTAGATCTCCTCGGCGGAACCCACTTGCTGCACAATACCTTGGTTAAGGACCACAACACGATCACTCATAGCTAGAGCTTCTTCTTGGTCATGAGTAACAAAAAGAAAAGTTAGCCCCAGGTCGGTATGTAGCCGGATCAATTCTAGCTGCATCTCTTCTCGAAGTTTGCGGTCTAGGGCACTCATCGGCTCATCGAGAAGCAACACCGTAGGTCTATTGACCAGTGCGCGAGCCAGCGCTACTCGTTGCTGTTGCCCACCGGAAAGCTGCTGAGGTAGGCGGTTAGCAAGATGATCCATCTGCACCAGCTCTAAAGCCTCTTTGATTCGTGGAGGCATTTCTCGACGCGGCACTTTGGCTCTTTTGAGTCCATAGGCCACATTTTCCGCCACGCTCATGTGAGGGAAAAGGGCATAGGATTGGAAGACGGTGTTTACCGGTCTGCGATAGGGGGGAAGCGCAGTTAAATCCTTGCCATCTAGCTCAATACGTCCGGCGGTAGGTTGTTCAAAACCTGCAATCATCCGCAAGAGCGTGGTTTTCCCGCAGCCTGAGGGGCCTAGAAGAGAAAGAAATTCGCCACGATGGACGTCGAGGTGGACATCGGAAAGAGCGGTGACATCTTTGTACTTCTTTTCTACATGGTCCAGCCTTAACACTGGTCTATCTGGTGTTGTCATGGCTTTCCTTTAATTACGTGTGTGAACAGTTAGATGTTCCACTGGTAAGTGAATGTCGTTCATTATTGTCCTGGTCACATTATGGCATGATCTAAGTCACTAAGTGAAGAAAAATATGGCGAGTAGTGGGTGAGGTGAGTTGATTTCTTATGATGCACATCACTTTAGGATATAACTATTAATCTATAGAAATATGAGTTGGTTTAGACCTTGGCAACCCCTAGAAGAAAGGGAGGGAGAAACAATGGGTATCAGTGGAGAACAAGTGCAACAATGGGACCGGGAACACGTATTCCATTCCTGGTCTGCGCAGGATCAGATAAGCCCGTTAGCGGTAGCTCAAGCCGACGGGGCTATTTTTAGCGACTATCAGGGTAAGGAATATATAGATTTCAGCTCCCAGTTGGTATATACCAATCTCGGGCATCAACACCCTCGGCTTGTTGCTGCCGTTCAGCAACAGGCGGAGAAATTAGCCACCATCGCCCCGGCTTTTGCCAATGACGCCCGTTCTGAACTGGCGTATCTCTTAAGCGAGATCGCCCCGGACGGGCTTGATTATGTTTTCTTTACCAACGGCGGGGCAGACGCTAATGAATACGCCATCCGAATGGCGCGGGAATACACCGGCCGCACGAAGGTCCTCAGCATGTACCGGTCATATCACGGTGCTACTGGCTCGATGATCCATATCACCGGAGACCCCCGGCGGTGGGATAATGAGAAATCAACTGGGGATTCTTTCCACGGTCATCATTTCTTCGGACCGTACCTATACCGCAGTGCTTTTTGGGCAACAACCCCCGAAGAAGAAGCTGAACGAGCCTTGGCACATGTGGAACGTCAGATCCAATTAGAAGGCCCAGACACCATCGCCGCAATTATTGTGGAATCAGTGGTGGGTACTAACGGAATTTTAGTGCCTCCACCTGGTTATTTAGCGGGCCTCAGGAAGCTGTGTGACCGCTACGGCATCTGTTATATCGCCGATGAAGTCATGGCTGGGTTTGGTCGAACTGGCCAGTGGTTTGGTTTTCAACACTTTGATGTCGAACCTGATTTAATCACCTTCGCTAAAGGCGTTAATTCAGGGTATGTCCCTCTCGGTGGGGTAATCATGCGTCGAGAGATTCGGGATACCTTTGCCCACCGGCCCTTCCCCGGTGGTTTAACCTATTCTGGCCATCCCTTAGCCTGCGCAGTGGGGGTTGAGTCTATCAAGGTCTTTCGTGATGAGGATATTCTTGGCAGAGTTCAGGACTTAGGGGACAGAATAGTACGCCCAGCATTGGAAGAGATGATGAATCGTCATAGCATCATCGGTGATGTTCGTGGTCTTGGGATGTTTTGGGCAGTGGAACTGGTCTGGGATAAAGAAACCAAGGAGCCGTTAGTTCCGTTCATTCCACAACCAGAACAGCTTCAACCCATGAAAGATCTCATGGCTGCCTGCGTCGAGCGCGGCGTATGGCCCCTCATGGTGAGCAACCGGTTCCATCTGACTCCGCCATTGACCATTCAAGAAGATGAGCTGCGGACCGGGTTAGAAAGGTTCGACGCCGCCTTGTCCACGTTCAATTCCGCTGCGTATCGAAGGGCATAAAAATCCGCCCCTTGACGTCGGGTTAAGGGGCGGAAATGCGTTTTGTTACTTCTTCCGAATGGAAACGAGGCGCTTATTCACAAACTCATCCATGCCGAGCGGGCCAAGCTCTCGGCCGTAGCCAGAGCGTTTCACTCCACCAAAAGGCATGTCCTCTGTTTCAGGGGTTTGACGGTTAACCCCCACCATCCCGGCATCAAGAAGTTCACCAAATTTTTCTGCGCGCCCTTTTTCAACCGCGTAGACGCTAGACCCCAATCCATACTGCGTATCATTGGCTAACTCAAGGGCTTCTTCATCACTGCTGATCTTATAAATCTGCACGATAGGCCCAAAGAACTCTTCATAAGAAATATCCTCCCCGCGCGGCATATCGGTGATGACCCCAGGCGAGACATAGAATCCTGGTCGGTCAAGTCGTTCACCACCGACATGGACAGTGGCACCGGCCTCGCGCGCACGTCGTACTTGCTCAGCAAGTTTATCTGCAGCGGCTTCAGAAGACAGCGGGGCGAAGGTTCCTTCTTCCCCTGCCGCCGGGTCCCCAGGGGTAAGCGCGGAGATTAACGCGATGGTTTCATCGAGGAATTCCTCATAGATATCCTCGTGAACAATAATGCGCTTATTGGAGTTACACGCCTGACCTGTGTTTTCCATCCGAATTGCCACAGCCTTTCGGGCCTGTTTCCGCGGATCATCGCTAGACAGCACCACGTACGGATCAGATCCGCCCAGCTCAAACACCGCTTTCTTGAGCTGCGCTCCAGCTTGTTGGGCAATAGCAGCTCCGGCCCGTTCTGATCCAGTAAGGGAAACACCTTGGATCCGCGGGTCTTCAATAATCGCGGAAATTTGTTCATGAGTGGCAAAGATATTCTGATAGACCCCGGCCGGAACTCCAGCTTCGTCCATAAGTTTTTGGACCGCTTCGGCGCACCCAGGCACTGATTCCGCATGTTTCAGGAGGATTGTGTTACCCAACATCAAGTTAGGCGCAGCAAATCGCGCAATCTGATAGAAGGGGTAGTTCCACGGCATAATGCCCAAGATCGGCCCTAAGGGGCGTCGCTGGATAACTGACTTAACTCGATCATTTTCTTCAAGAACAGTATCTGCCGCCAGCTTTTCACCATGGGTGGCGTAATAACGGAAAATAGCGCCGCAGAACTCCGCTTCACCCGCTGATTCCGCAATAGGTTTACCCATTTCCTGGGTGGCTAGGGCGCCGAGTTCCTGGGCCTGAGCCTCAAATAATTCTGCCACCTTGGTAACAATCTCAGCTCGTTCAGACATGGGGCGGGAGCGCCATTGCGTGAAAGCCTCCGCAGAGTGGGCCACGGCCTCAGCTATTTGGCTATCAGAGGCATGGTCAAAGGCGTTGATTTGTTCACCAGTAGCGGGGTTAATAGCCACATAGTTAGGGGATGTTGACATTTGAATTACTCCTTAAGAGGTTATCGATGATGGCCATTAGAGGCCAGTATGCTTGAGTTTCGGTTTTTGTGCAGGCGGTGTGAGTTTGTCGTTACCCCTCCGAGAGAACATCTGCATGGTCAGAGGTTGATTCAGAGCGAGCTAGAGTTTCGCCGGCAAAAAACTCTGGGTGGCGGAGCCGGGTCCAGAGCATAAGGACGACGCCTAAACCTAGGACCGTCATACCCAGAACAAAGACGGCACCTATTCCAAAGACGGAAGAACCGGAACCGTAGGAGGGGTCGAGGGAGTCATAGGCGGTAATAGCGAACATTGCTAGCAAGATGATGCCGCCTAATCCGGGGCAGAGGAATTTGAAGATGATGGAGTGGAGAGAAGTGAAAAGTTCACGTCGGAAATACCACACACAAGCGCAGGCGGTGATGCCATAGTAGAAGCAGATCATGAGGCCAAGGGCGGTGATGGTATCCCACAGAGCGTTTTCACTAATCAGCCGGGTGACGGTGTAGAACACTCCCGAGGCTAGCGCGGATACCCACGTCGCGACCGAAGGAGTGCGGAAGCGTGGGCTAATTTTGGCGAAAACGGGTGGTAGAGCGCGGTAGTGCCCCATTGCGAGCAAGGTTCGGGAGGGTGAAATCATGGTGGATTGCAGTGAAGCAAAGGAAGAGGCCATGACGGCGATAGACATGAGTACTGCTGCTGGTCCCATGATAGGTTGCGCGAGTGCGGCAAAGAGGGATTCTTGGTTATCGGGATTCCCGGCGCCAAGGCCGGTATCGCCTACCCCTGCCCAGGTGATGACACCGATGGCGACCAAAATATATACCGCGATGATGATGAGCACCACGATGGTTGATGCGCGTCCAGCGGTGTGTTGGGGGTCCTTAGTTTCCTCAGTGAGGGTTAAGGTGGCGTCCCAGCCCCAGAACATGAAAATGGATAGCGACACTCCTGCGGCAACGGTGCCGATATCGGGAAGATCTGCCGGGTTGAACCAATTGAGGTCAATGGTGGTGGAGTTGAAGGCGGAACCGTTGTGCGCTTGCCATAAAGCGGCGATGGCAAAACCAAGGAGGACTACCAATTGCAGGGCTACGAGGACATACTGCACCGCTTGAGTGGACTCCATGCCGCGCCAGGCGATCCACGCAGCAATTGCTAAGAGAATGCAGGTAGTTGGGATATTCACCCACATATTTGTACGTAGATCAGCAAGTTCTGGGTGAGCGAAGATCTGGCCCAAAAGGATGTAGAAGAAATCTACTGCTACCGCTGCGAGGTTGGACAGCACGATGATTGTGGCAGCTATCAGCCCCCAGCCGCCCATCCACCCTATCCAAGGGCTGAATGCTTTGGTAGCCCAGGTAAAGGAGGTGCCACTATCGGGCAGTCGGTGATTTAGCTCCCGGTAGCCGAAGGCAACCAGCAGCATAGGTAAGAAACCTAGGAGCAAGATAGCCGGTACATGGGTGCCCACGGCGGCTATGGTGGGACCTAAACCGGAGGTGAGAGTGTAGGTGGGGGCAATGCAGGAAACCCCAATGACTACCGCTCCGAGAACTCCCACCTGACCTGGAGCTAGACCTTTATCCGCCATCGGAATCATCTCCTGTTCCAGCTGGGATCACGACCACCGGCACGGGGGAGTGGCGCACAATATGGTGGGCATTTCGACCCAAGAAGAGATGTCCGCGCGGGGCTATCCGGGCTGAACCCAGCACCAAGATCTCATCATCATCCCAGCTCAACTGTGTTATCGCTTGCTCTAAAGTGGCGCCACTACCCAACTCCACGGTGACGTGTGGATCATGCTGTAATTCACCCACCATGGTCCGAACGCGGTTATCTATGCTTTCCGCTTGTTCCTCAGTGACTAAAGAAGCCAACCGCAGCGGAATGTTCCGGTGATGTGCAATGCGAGCGGCAATACTGACAACGTCTACCGCGCCGGGACGGGGGCCGAACATGCCGGTGATCCGGCTCACTGGTTCCTGGCGGCTATAGCCGGTAGGAGCCAGAGCCACCGGGAAGTCCGCAGTATGGAGAAGTTCACGTGCCGTAGAGCCAATGACCATCCGCTTCAACAACCCGCCGGAGCGAGATCCCACCACGATAATGCAGGTTTTTGCGTGGTGCTTCTCCTGTGCCTGGTGGGCGGCGACAAGAATACCTTCAGCATCCGAGCAGGCACGAACAATGACCCCTTCGGCAGAAATATCCTTCGGTACTTGGTTAATGGCATCATCCAGCCATTCTTGAAGCTGGTGGTGGATGATTTTTTCATAGCCGGCGTCGTGGGTATCTGGAGCACCAAAAAGGTCATCTCGGGGCTCGACCATAGCGATAGTTAGAGGGAAATCTAGTCCTCTGGCTAGGGCGATTCCTAGATTAAGGGCATCTCTTCCGGTTGCGGTGGCGGTATAGCCAACAGTAATGCAACTCATGCTTGCTCCAGAATGCGCTGAGCGGCCTTTTCCCCTTGGCGAATGGCGCCATCGACGTGCTGGTAGCCTTCGGCTGCGATGTCCGAGCAGGCGTAATAGATAGGTCCGGTCGGCTGGTTCTGGAGGTGACCCCAGCGGCTTAATCCCCCTAAGTCATAGCTGGTGGCGTAGGCGCCTCGGGTCCATTCTTCGGCAGCCATATCAGATAGATAAAAAGCGATCGGTTCTTTGGCTTTCTCTCCCAGGTAGCTGGCAATTTCTTGGAGAATGCGCTCCTTGCGACTTTCTTCATCCAGGGCCCACATTTCCTCAGCGAAGACGTCGGAGACAAAGCCGACGAGGGTGCCATATTCTTCTTCCTGAGGTCCGCTTTCGGTAGCTATGACATTGGTGTTGTCATAGAGTTCTTGGACTAGATGTCCGCCGCCAAAGCAGGTTCCGGATAGGCCTTCCTCCCGCCAGAACGGACGGTCATAGATGGCATGGACCTTGATCACGAGGCCCATGGAGATGTGTTGGTGGGCAATATGCTGTTCTCTGGGTAGCGGGGGGACATACTGAATCCGCGAGTAAAGATTTGGCGGGACAGCTAGCACCACGTTCCTGGCTTTAATAGCTAGATCATCGGTTTCGACAAGGACATCACCGGCCGCGCCATTATTTTTTACTCCATTGCGAACATCTGCTGGGACAGCATTAAGGTCATCGGCTGTACTCGGATCAGGTGTAGCCCAGTGGAGGGTTCGTGCAGGTTGGCCAAGGAAAATATCCTCATCGCCAATTCTTTGGGCTAGTTCAAGAGAGACACTTTGCATTCCGCCGACTACTCGGCGGTCTAGGATAAAGTCTTCATCAACAAGATTGTCGAAACTCCCAGCAGAAGCAGCCATGAGGGCAGCTTGCAGCGCTGAGAAAGTGCGCGCTGGTTTAGTCAACATTCCGCTGGCTACGTAAATAGAAACATTATCAATAGCTTCTGTATCATCCGAATGCTGTTCCAACCATGACCGGAAAGAGATTTCATCTAATTCTTTGGCACGCTGTGCTGCCCACGGCTCCTGCGCCCCCACCTCGGCCGTTACCTGATTCATCAAAGCGATGAGTTTCTTGCTTTCTGCCAGCGTTTTTTCACTTGTCGGCAGATCCTCGCCGGAATAAATATGACGCTCACCGTCGGGGGATCGGTACACCGATTTCCCCTCTCGGTAGCGCTGGAAAGTCGCTAACCCTAATTCCTCGACCAAAGCAATAAGCCGAGTTTGATCTGGAGAGATCCACTGGCCGCCGATTTCAATAAAATGCTCGACGCCTGCGTGGTCCTTGACTTTCCCATTCCAGGTACGACCACCGACGCGGTGGCGCGCCTCGACAACAGCTACGCTTCGGCCGGCTTTCTTCAGGGTGTATGCGGCCATGAGACCGGCTGGACCGGCACCGATAACAACAACGTCACGTTCGATAGTGGATTTATTAGGCGTCTTCGTCATTGGCGAAAAAGTTTCCTCTCATAAAAAGAATGGGATTCATTTATGGCATGCTACAACCCCTGCCCCGAATGTGGCAAGGGTCATAGCGTTAAAATTCTGAGATATGGCTCGACGCTCTGTGGGACGCCCGCGGTTACCAGTTCTGGATCGAAAGACCATCGCCTTAGCCGCCTTGGACTTGGCAGATAGTGAAGGTGATAGCGCAGTGACGATGATTCGATTGGCGAAGCATCTGGGCGTAGCGCCTTCTGCTTTGTATAACCATGTTTCTGGTAAAGACGAAGTGCGGCTATTGATCCAGGACGTGGTGATGTCGAGGGTAGATGACGTCGGCCTTAAACAGGTGGTAGCGGGGGAGATCGCTTTAGATGAAGGATTGCGGCAGTGGGCTTATTCTTACCGGGAAACCTTTGCTCGCTATCCCGGACTGGTGCCGCTCATTGCGACGCTACCGGTCGGTGGTGCTCCTGCTACCCAGGCAATGTATGAGTCAGTGGCAGCAGCCTTAGCTGCAGCAGGTGTGCCAATGCGCCAGATTATGCCAGTCATAGTTGCCTTTGAGTCTTTTCTTTTTGGCTCAGCTATGGATGTTCATGCTCCGGCCGATATTTTCCGGTCCGCACCGGGTGATGATGAAGCTGTTACTCCAACCTTGCGCCAAGCTTTAGATGCGCAGCCACGTAGTTCGGCGGATCATTCCCCTAATCCCTACGCCAATCCTCCTTTTGAGTGGGGGCTCAAGAGTCTGTGTGAGGCCGTCATGAAGCTGGTGGACGGGAAAGAGTAATACTCACCGCTTTTGTTCTTAGCACTAAGCAACTAGATAGGTTGACCTAATTTGGGGGATGGGTGGAGCCTTTTGGTCAATTCGCCCTATGCTTAGTGACAACCGTTTTCAATAAGGACGGTGTTTTGCTCGCACCAACCAGGAATGCCTTAAGGAGGCTTTATGTTGAAAGGTCTAAGAACCACCGCTGCGGCCGCGGGTCTTGTGGCTATGGCTTTGGCCACTCCCATTGCTCATGCTGCTGTAGGAGGTGACAAGTCAGAAAACAATCCAGGGATTGTGGCACTGACCGATGGCAGCGGAAATCAAGTGTGCACCGCTGTGATGGTGGATAGTCAGTGGGCTTTAACCTTTGAAGGGCCGATGACCTGTTCTGGCGCAGTAGCCGGTACCGCAGATAGTCATGACCCGGTCAGTATTGATCGCCAAGAGTTTAAGTCGCAGAACCCTGAAGAAAGCCAGGCGATGCTCGTTCATTTCGCTGAGCCAGTGCAACGGGTAACCCCAGCCAAGCTAAGCACCAAGGCGCCAGAGGCTGGAGAGACCCTCAGAATTGCAGCTTATAACGGTGAAGAAGGGATAAATCACCTGCTTAGTATCGGTACCTCGGACATTAAGGTCGAGGGTCATAATGCCTGGTTGAGCTGGTATGGTGCTCCGGAAAGCTTCAGCTTAGAAACCGGTAAGGATAGTGGTGCCCCAATTATGCGCGGCAATGAAGTGGTTGGATTTACCGGCTTGGTCACGGAAAAATCCGCAGACGCTGAAGATATTGCCAATGTGTATGACTGGGTGCAGAGCACTATCCATTAAACCCTGTCTTGAGGTGCGGTTTAGGCCACCCCTAGGAACCGGAACTCTCCGGCCCATACGCTGAGCGCGATAGCTGTGGTGGCGATCCCCAGGCACACTCCGATGAGGGTCCAATCTTTCCAGGTAATAATGGATTGACGGGCCCAAGTTCGGTCGGGTGAGGCGCCGAAGCCTCGGGCTTCCATGGCGGTGGCTAAGCTACTGGCTCGACGTAGGGCAAAAACCAGGAGGGAAAATGCCTGGCCTGCCCCGCGTCGGATCCGGTTGTGATCGCCGAGGCCGCGGGCGCGTCGGGCTAGACTAAGAGCCTGCCAATCCTGGCGAAAGAGTGAAATCAGTCTTAACCCGGCTACGGTAGCAAGAACAAAGCGCCAGGGCAGGTGAAGTTTCTGGGCTAAACCATCTCCCAAATAGGTGGGATCAATATCGCGCAGCAGTGCCACTGAGGCGAGGCCTATAGCCAGGACTCTCAAGATAATTGCTTCTCCCAGGTAGATGGAGTTATCGGTAATTCGGGCGCTGAGGAAGGAAGCATAGACATGTCCTTCCGGACGTCCGTAGAGGGTCATGGATACCCCAGCGAGAATAGCTGCGAGAAGCACCGGCCAGGCATGGCGAATCCACTTGCGGGGACCGAAACCCAAGATCACGATGAGTGGTATCACGAGAATACATGCCACCCCGGCAGAAATCCGATCAATAGAGATTAATAACGGGGTAGTAAATACGAACAGGGCGAGAGGCCGCATTACCGGATTAAACATGGACGTACTCACAACCGGATCTCCTGTTCTCCCAACGCCTGAACCACCAGGGGGTCATGGGTAATCGTGCACACGGTAGTGCCCTCCCGGCAGAGTTCATCTAATAAGTGCACTACCTCGCTAAAGGTACGGCGATCTTGGCCAAACGTTGGTTCATCAAGAATCAGCAGCTGTGGGGCATGAGTTAAGGCAGTTGCCACTGATAGGCGTCGCTTTTCCCCACCGGAGAGTGTGAACGGATTAGCCTCGGCCAGATGTTCCAGCCGCAACCGAGTTAATAACTCGTCAACCCGGGTCTTTGGAGTTTCACCAAAGGCTAGCTCTTCCCGAACGGTGCGGCAGAGAAATTGGTGCTCGGGATTTTGGAACACCGAGCCGATCCGTTGACAAAGCTCACGGGAGCGCCACCGGTAGGGAGAAGGCTCAGATAATGATCCACGCAAGCGGGGATGGGCAATCACGTGCCCAGCCTGCGGTGGCAATAAACCTCCGAGGGCCAACGCCAAAGTTGATTTACCGCTGCCGTTCTTCCCGGTAATGCACACCCCATGTCCCACCGGCAGCGCCACGTTCATATCGCTTCGCACCGCTGGAGAACCCGGCCACCCTAGACTCAGCTCTACCCCTTCGATCAGGGTGTCGGGGTGTTCTGGGATAGCCTGCGCCTGGGGTAAAACCGGCGCCGGTCCTGGAATCCAGATTCCGTGTTCACGCAGTTCATCGCCATGTTCTGCCAGAACGACGTCACGCGGTCCATCCACTATAAGCCCTGCATCGCCCAGGACTATAACCCGCTCAATAAGCGGCAGCCACTCTGCAACTCGATGCTCCACCACCAGCAGCGTGGCGTGCGTTTCAGCAACAGCCTGTGCAGTGGCAGCCACCAAATCCGGAACACTGTCCGGATCAATATTGGCGGTGGGTTCGTCGAGAGCAATAATCCCCGGCTGCATCGCAAGCACACCGGCTAGGGCGAGTCGTTGCCGCTGACCTCCGGAAAGCTCCTTGGTGAGGTGATGGAGTGGAAGGTCTAACCCCACCAACTCTAAGGCTCGACGCACCCGTGGCCACATCTCATCTGGGGGCACCGAAAGGTTTTCTAAACCAAAAGCAATATCATCGCCTACCTGAGCTGATACTGCTTGGGAATCTGGATCTTGGAGGACTAGACCCACCCGGTCACGTACCTCTAGTTCTCCGGCGGCTTCACCATCTTCACTGCTTCCCAACACTCCAGCTATGGCGCCGAGAAGAGTAGATTTCCCGGCACCCGAGGTGCCGAGTATGAGGATGCGTTCTCCGCGTTCTATCTCAAGATCAATATTGGCTAGAGCGGGTTTCGCTCTGCCGGCATGACGCCATCCATATCCGCGGGCGCGAATCTGTGGGGTCATATTAGATAAGTTTCCGGTGTTCACGGCCAACAGCAAAGCGGTCTAAAGCCCCGGTTTTAGCTAAGGCGCGTACCACAAAATAACTCAGAAGTCCGGCGAGGATAATCCCGGATAGTTGGGTGCATAACAAATACACCACATTGAATTCTAAGGATTTCGCGAAGTTGCCCAGGAATAATTCGAGGATGAAGGCGCCTGCTGCGGCACCCATTCCGGCTAAGAGAGAAACCGGTAGGGTGAAACGTCGATAAGCAAAAAGGGCGAAGATGAGTTCCGCGCCTAGTCCTTGGGCGATACCGGAGTAGACCGTGCCGATGCCCCATTGGTTGCCGGCTATGGCGGAAATGATGGCGGCGATGAGTTCGACGGCGAGCGCGGCGCCGGGTTTCCGGATGATGAGTCCGCCGAAGAGCCCGCCGATCAGCCAGAGGCCGAGGGGAAGCCCGCCGAGACCAGGGGTGATGGCGTTAAAAACCTCATAGAGGTTGCCGCCCACCACATTCCAGACCATGAAGATAAAAGATATGGCGGCTCCGAGGACCGCTGCGGTGACAATATCGACGATCCGCCAGGATCGAGCAGATGTAAAAGTCATAATGTGTGCTCCTTAGTGAAATATCGGGTTCACAGAGCACACGGGAAAGTCGTCGCTCCCTGCGCCGGCATTATCCGGATCAGGTTGTAACGGTCGAAAGCATCCGTGCTTTCCTCTCAGCCCCGGTAGGGGACTCCCGTGCGCTAGGCGCATCGGCGTTTTTCAGGCTGACACGCTGCGTCACACCCTACTACAAAGACGACGGAAAGCTAGTGGTAGCTAACCCTAGAGCGGAAATTGGACACTGAAGCTCAGGAGCTTGACAGCTACTGACCTGGATCAGAAGGAAATGGGGGTCAAAGGTGTTAGGTGGTACGGGTGCTCATGATGAAGACACCGTTGGTGCTGCCTGCAGATCCTTTCCGCGCTTCCACACCTCACGGTCTAGGATTCCGGCTCGGTGTGACACCACGGCTGCTACCAGAGCTTGACCAGTGACGTTGGTTGCCGTCCGGCCCATATCAATGATGGGTTCAATAGCTAGGAGGAGTCCTGCACCCGCAAGAGGTAGACCGAGGGTGGAGAGAGTCAGCGTAAGCATAACGACGGCACCTGTTGTGCCGGCGGTAGCTGCTGAACCGATCACCGAGACCACGATGATGAGAAGATAATCCACCGCAGAAAGATCAACGCCAAAGAATTGGGCGACGAAAAGAGCAGCAACCGCTGGATAAATAGAGGCGCACCCATCCATTTTTGTGGTCGCCCCAAGCGGGATAGCGAAAGAGGCATAGGAAGAAGGAACTCCAAGAGCCTGTTCGCTGACTCGTTGAGTCACCGGCATGACTCCCATGGAAGACCGGGTAATAAAGCCGAGGGAAGTCACCGGCCAGACTCGACGATAAAACTCGATGGGGGAAAGTCCGTGGATTTTCAGAATAGCTGGGTAGATCAGGAGCAGAACCAAAGCCAAACCTACATAGATGGCGAGGACAAATTTCCCGAGGCTGCCTAATGCACTCCAACCGTAGGCGGCGACGGCGTGTCCGATGAGTGCTGCGGTGCCTATGGGGGCGAGACGGATAATCCACCACAGAATCACTTGGACCACGGAGAGGAATGATTCCGTGAAGTGAAGAAACGGCTCAGCGGCTTTACCTGCTTTGACTGAAGCTATGCCAATAGCTAAAGACACCACCAGGATCTGAAGCACGTTGAAACTAAGGGATACGCCGGATTCGGAAACCTTTGCGCTAAGTCCAAGGATATTGACCGGAACGATGGAGTTGAGGAAACCAAACCATGATCCGATAGTTGATGGTTCTGCAGCGTTTCCTGGGTTAACGCTGGTACCAACCCCCGGTTTCATGACCGCTCCAACTAATAAGCCGGCAAGCACGGAGAAGAAGGCAGTGATCATAAACCACCAAATAGTTGATAGCGCTAGTTTGGCGGCGTTGCTGACTTCTCGTAGTTTTGCGACGGAGGTTACCACCGCAGCAAAGACGAGCGCGGGAACCATGACTCTGAGGAGTTGAACATAGGTATCTCCCACCCAGGAAAGACACGTACTTAGCCAATTATCGGGCTCGCTGCTGTGAGGGCTAAGAGAACGGGCAATAAACCCGAGGATAAGCCCGATGATGAGACCATAGATGACCTGGGCACCGAACCCGGTGGCCCAGCCATGACGCTTCTGCTGCGACACGTGTTCTCCCTCTACTCATGAGTAATTGATGGTGGGAACGCTTCTGGCATTCTTGATGTCCAACGTCAGGTGTCGGGCATATCATTCCCTAGACCTAAGTATTGTGACCAAGTTAACCAAGTAGACTAGTAAAAACATACTACTCTGTCTATTAGTGGAGGCGCGATAAACCCCTTCCCAAGGACGGTAGGTGTCGGTACCGCAGGGAAGGGGATCGCGAAGAGAACCGAATAAGTAGAGTTCGATAAGCCTCCTCGAACGTTGAGATATGTGTCTTTTTTAAGCCGAGTTACCCGAGCCCTTAGCTCAGAGCGCCGAAGATTTTCCCAATTCCACCCAAAATGGTGGTAACAATCTTCACTGCGAAATCAAGGGCGTCGGAGTCAAAGTAACCAGGGAAAGGTTGCTGTCCAGTAGGCATGAGGATCCTTTCAAGAATGAGTAATGAAAATCAAAGACCAGTGAGTGGGGAAATTACTCCGCTTGGCCGATGGTGATTATGGAATCCGGGTTGGAGTAATCCTTGTACTTGGTCAACGGAGCTACCCGCTCACAATTGAGAACGCACTTGGGATCAACCTTGTTCGGTCGGCCGTCGCGACGAATGTCATTGGCGTTATATACCGCCGGAGCGGCAACAATGCGTTCGCCTACCTGAGCCCGTGACGGGAACTCGATACGCAGGTCAATATGGAGTTCACCCTGTGCAGTGGCCTGATAGGTCTGCCAGGTGTACACGCCCCAATCTGCACCGTTATCAGCGGTTCGCAGAGTCACCCGGACGGTGTAATACTGTCCTGGGGTGTAGCCGGTAGCTACGGTCTGAACTCGCCCGTAATAGGGGCCTTTACCCGCATTAGCCTTTTCCAAGAACGGAATGACGTGGTCGCCATCGCCAGCGTCAGTAAAAGTTACCGGGCCAAATTTTCCTTCAGCATGATCCGGCTTGACATCTGCTTCATTCACCTGGGTCGGATCCCAAAATGGACGTCCTCCCCCGGGGCCACTGCTTCCCAGTAGGTCTGCTGAAGCAACTCCGTGAGCGGCGATGCTACCGCTAAAAGCTAGCGCCAAAATAGCGCTTGCGGTGCGACGGAACTTCATCGGTCTTAATCTCCTTTATACGATGCCTGCAGCGAAACCGAGCATGGCTTTAATGACCTCGACGAGGGAGGGTCCTACCTCAGATCCCCAGTGCAAGATGGGAAGTGGATCAGTGGTGGGGTCCAGGGCCAAACCGTCATTGGGGTTAGTGTCAGCACCCATGAATCTCTCCTTGAGCTGTAGTGTGGACGTTTCTGGTTACTCTTAGCCAGCGAGGGCGGTGACCAGGCCGATGATGGACTGAGCCAAGGAACCGAGGGTGTTGATGACGCCGGTGATGTCCTTGAAGTCGATTTCAGAGGACAGAGCGCTCAGTTTGTCGGAAGAACCGGTGTTGCCGAGGGAGGAGCTGCCGTCGCCGAAGCTGGAGCCGGACTCGGTTCCGGTGGTGGTTCCAGTGGTGGTGCCGGTGGTCGGAGTGGACACAGCGGCGGTCTCGCTGGCGGGGGTGGTCTCAGCGGCGGTTGCGGTAGCTACTCCAAAGGAAGCGGAAGCGGCGATCAAACCAGCTGCGACGGCGTTGCGAATCTTCATGGAAAAACCTCTTTCATAAGCTTGTTTGTCAAGAACTGGACTCATGTTAAGTGGCAAAGATGGCGTTGCACTACGGTCGAAAGGCCCAAGTTTGTGGTTACTTTAGATACCTCAAACTCGTAGCTAGGGGGTCAAAGGTTACCTGTCTGATCTCCTTTCGGCCATAGGGCAGCCTAATAGTTGCAGCTTAAAAAATTACGGTTCGCAAAATTACCCCGTCGGTTTCGTAGCGAGGTGTAGTGGGGAAGGGGTCAAAATTTTTAAAAAATCTTTTCGTGCCCTAGTATTGGTGCGGTAGGTGATGTATCAACAAAGATAGTAGGGAGGAATTTTATGTCTCTTTCTAGTGGTATTTTGCGCGGAATCACGGGAGCCTATCTTCTTCAGTCCGGCTGGAGTCTTAAGGATCTTCCTGAAGAAGCCGCCAAGGGATTGCAGGATTTTGCTGCTACGGGTGTACCGCAGATGAAGAAACTTAGCCCCGCGCAATTCCGGCAATTTGTTGCCTATTCTCAGCTAGGAATTGGTGGGGCGCTGCTGGCTCCAGTGGTTCCTAAAAAACTAGCGGCACTGGGCTTAGCTGGTTTTAGCGCTGGTTTGTTAAGTATCTATTTCCGAAATCAAGACATGACCCAGGCAGATGGTATTCGCCCGAGCGAAGCCGGTCTATCTCTTTCTAAAGATGTGTGGCTAGCAGCTATTGCTGGTGCACTCTTGGTTGATAAGTCCTAGCTCAGGGTAGGTCGGCGACGTGAGCGACTGACACTAGGTTCCCCGGGAATCCAAAATCGCAGCGGGGCTTCGGTGTTACGGCTAATGCCTATTCGGGGCCCACAGGCCCATTCCGGTTGACTGGTGGGAGCCGAGATCCAAAAACTCTGGGGATCGTCGTGGGGAAGTTGGGAAACGAGTGCGTGGTTATCACTGAGGGTAAGACCTAGGGCTGAGCCGAGATTGCCGGGACCTTGGGCAAGCCGGTGATAATGGGAAGGGGTATCGGGCAGCTGCCGGCGTCGGAATGCCTCCGCGTGGCCAGACATGACTTCCCCGGCTCGTAATAAACAGCCGTGCCCAACCCCTTCTGGGCCGCAGGTAATATTGCCTGCGCGGTGTATTCCATAGGAAAGGTACACATACATGTGGCCTCCGGGCCCAAACATGGCGGCGTTGCGTTGGGTAAGGCCTCGAAAGGAATGGGCGGCAGGGTCATCTGCTCCTAGATAAGCCTCGATCTCGGTCAGCCGCAAGGAAACACCGTTATGGTGCAGGATGCTTCCCAAAAGGAGCGGAGCAACCTGGTCGGCGGGCAAGAAAAAGTCAATAGCTACCATGGTTGTGATTAGTGTAGCTGCCGAAAGGCAGAGAAAGAAGCAAGGATATGAATTTTCTCAACGTTCAAGAAGCAATTGATCAGCGCCGTGCGGTGCGCTCTTATACTGCCGAGGTTCCTAGCAACGAGGTCATTGCTGAAGTAGCTCGCCTAGCCCTCGAAGCTCCGAGTGCTTTTAATATTCAAATGCGCGATCTCGTTGTTGTTCGAGACACCGAGCAGAAACAAAAGCTGTTTGACGCCTCTGGTCAACAGCAGTTCTTAGACGCGCCCGTGGTTTTTGTCTGCGTGGGGCGCAGCGAAGTAATGCCGGATGATGCAGAAGACATTCTTGGAGCGGAGCGAGTCGCCGGTATCGGCGGAATTCGCTCTCGGATGAGCGAATCCGCCCTCCGTGAGGCTGGGCTAAAAGATGCCCTCTTGCTAGCTGGATTCCTCTTGGTGGCAGCTCAGTCCGTGGGCTTGGCTACAAGTCCGACGACTGGCTGGGACGAAGAAAAAGTGAAAGCTGCTATCGGCTTGGCCGGGCGTAGTGATCGCTCCATCGGATTAGTGGTAGCGGCCGGATACCCCAATGAAGCTCCGACTCACCCGGGGCGTGCAGCTAACCGGCTTGTAGCAGAATCTTTCTAAAGATATTCCGACAAATTTTGCTACAGTAAGCAAAAGCCCTAGTAGTCTTCTCCGCGGTGACACCGCGGACCTTGAGTGTCGGGGAGAACACCCTATGACGGCATAAATGGTTGATACCTAGCGGGCGAGTGGACAATAAAGTCCCGCCCCAATAACAACCATGCCGTCGTTTCGTGGGGCGTTATTGTTCATCGCTGTTTTTTGGCGAGAGCGGCCCTGTTTATCAAGGGATAACAATGTATCCGACACTCACATTCTATTTGTGCATCACGGGGACTAACCTTCTCGATGGGATCCTCGGCAGCTATATCATCATGTCTGCGGCAGCTTCCGGGGCATCACCAGCCGTGGTTGGCCTAATATCAGCAGCCGCTGTCGCCCCCTGGCTTTTTAGTCTGTTGCTCGGCACCGTCCTCGACCACCTAGGCGCTTCTAGGGTCTTGCGCATAGTCACATTCATCCGGCCCACAGCGATAGGGCTGATAGCCCTCTGTCATTGGATCTCCCAGTTTCCTCCCGACTGGTCATTTCTGCTTTGGGTAGTGCTGGCACTCATCAATGGTGCAGTAGATATGGCAACAGACATCTCAGCCCAAACCTACCTCGGCCAGTGCGTTCCTCCGGCTCAATTGGTACGAAGCTATGGCCTTCTCAGCAGTATCCAGGTAGTGTGCGCCTCGCTACTCGCTCCCGCTGTGGTTGGGTTCCTCGTCACTATTCCTTTCTCCTGGGTGGTAGGTGGAGCTGCACTAGGCGCACTACTCATGGTGTTCCCGGCGTTGACCCTGAACCAGCCAGCTCCAATAATCACGGAACCTCTTTCTCCGCAGTTGGCTGGTGCTGGCCTTAAAGCCTTGTGGCAGAACAACTGGCTCCGCAGAACAGCACTGAGCGTCAGCACCCTGAATATCATGAATTCTGCTGCCGGAGCAGTCGGAATGGTTTATCTTCTCCAAGAGCTTCACATCAAACCAGAGCATCTAGGAATAGTGTGGTCCTTAGTAGGAGTAGCCTCTGCTGCCGGTGGCTACCTTGCCGGAAAACTCAGCACCGCACTGGGTTTTTCAGCCGCGGTATTTCTTGGTGCAACTGCTCTGGTTCTTAGTGACGCCGCACTATTGCTCTCCGCCTCCTTATCATTCCTCGCCGCCACGTGGATACTCACCGGGTTCTTTACCCCCTTGTTCGCGGTAAACCTCATGAGTCAGCGTCAACGCAGTGTTCCCCTAATGGTCTTAGGAAGAGTCAACGCGGCGTTTCAGTTCTTAGGAATCGGTAGTGCACCTATTGGAAGCCTACTTGGTGGCTTCTGCGCCTCGGCGTGGGGAGTATGGCCAGTTCTTCTTGCAGTGTTCCTCATCAACGCGGTGACTTTATTAATCAACAAACCGTGGAGCCGCTAACGATGCCTCCTGTGCCCCCATGACCTGTCTCTAGTTCTCGATAGCCAGTTGGTAAGGGTCTCTAAGTAGCTGATCAGAAGCTACTGCCCTCGCCACTGCCCGCACTATTTCTTGATGGCTGGGAATAAGCCGAAACTGTGGTGGATGATCAATCTGTCGACGTACTGCAGCGGCGACATGATGGGCAATGTGAGGTGTCTCGGTGAATTGAGAACCTGCAAGTACCATCGTTGTTGCTCCGGATTCCTCAATTATTTGGCAGGCAAGGTTACTGAGGTATGCCACGTCGTGAGGGTCATCCGGGTGTTGTGAGTGGTGGCGTAGTGAAAGTTCGGAGATGTGGGGAAGCAGAGTGACGTCATCTGCATGGGATACTGCCGCGCCGAGTGAGTCGTCGGCAAAAAATACCGCGGTGGGAGTCGAGTGATTACTTGGTGGGGTGGATTGTAATTCGGCGGCTAAAATTGCTGGAACTGCTGCGGTGACGGTGATGGGGACCGAGAGTTTCTGCCCTAAGTGGCTAGTGAGGTGGAATTTATTCCAACCTAGATTTGGGGCAACAACGGTGCCTTCGTGGCTGACTACTCCGGATGTGGTGATCCCAACTCCAACGATCTTGGGTGCCGCGAACAGCCGTCCGCTAGCTAGTTCGCTAAGGTGTTGAATCCCAGATAGTAGTTGCTCAATTACCGTAGCGGGGGGAAGGGTAGCAATGGGAATACTTTTCGTGAACTCGGCAAGCACACCTCCGCGCAGGTTGTAGAGCGAGAAGTATGACCGCGAGGTCCCGATGGCTACTCCGACTAAAAAATAGTTCTTCGACGTCATCTCAACCGGAATAGCGGGTCGCCCCTGGCGTCGTGGACCGGGTGCCATGTCTACCTCTTGCACAAACCCGGTGTCGATCAACTTCATCAAGGTACGGGTGATGGTGGGTTGGGAGAGGTGGAGCTGCTCGGAAAAGTCTTTGCGCAATAGGTGGGGATTAAGCCGCAGCAGGTGAAGGCATCGAGCCGCCGGTGTGTGGGGGCGGGTGAAAATCGACCCTGGATCTGGCCCGCGGAAACGGGAAGATACTGCGTGCATATAAAGCAGTCTAGAAAATATAGACTGTTGAGTCTATTTAGGGTGGTCTATGCCACTATTTTCTAGAACCGTGTTCGGCAAACTAAGTAAGCCCAGCTAGGCTATCGACAAGTTGGGGCAGCGCAGTAGCAGCAGTGGACCGCCACGACAAAGTGGCTATGTCACTGAGTTCTGTTGGTTCGGGACTGATCTCAATAATGGGAGTACCTAGAGCTGCGGCTAGGCGAGGGAGTCCAGCAGCGGGATAGACCACCCCGGAGGTTCCCACGATGATGAGAACATCGCAGTTAGTCATTGCAGATTCGGCGCGTTGCCAATCATGGTTGGGGAGGGGTTCGCCGAACCACACAACCCCCGGGCGGATGGGGTTGTGACATAGGGGGCAGGTGGGAGGGGTGAGTCTTTCTACCGGCTGGTCCGGATAGTCGATGGGTGCTTTCCAGGGGCGGGAACAGATGGTGCAGCGGAATCGAAAAAGGCTGCCATGGAGATGGGTGACGTGGGAAGAGCCCCCGCGTTCGTGGAGGTCGTCGATGTTTTGGGTGGTGACTATGACCTCGTCAACCTGAGGAAGTTGTTGCCAGGCGGCGATAGCTCGGTGCCCGGCATTAGGCTCAGCTTCGCTCGCTAATCGGGCACGCCATAGATACCATGCCCACATCGGCTCGGGATCCTTCGCCCACGCATCGATGCTGGCCATGGCCTGGGGGTCGACGTTGCTCCATACTCCGGTTTGGGCGTCGCGGTAAGTGTCTAGGCCGGATTCTGCGCTCATGCCGGCGCCGGTGAACACATGAATGCGTCGAGCCTGTTGGGTGAGGGTAATGGCGCGTTCTAGTTGTGCATCCCACATGGTTTTAGGGTATGCGGATATCACCAGAATAGCTGAAAACCATTACCATTAAGCACCATGACTTTCACCAATGTTCGGCCAACGCCGGTAACTGTTCTGTCGGGATTTCTAGGATGCGGGAAAACCACCCTACTCAACTACGTATTAGCCAACCGGGAGGGGCGTCGGATAGCTGTCATTGTGAATGACTTTTCCGAGGTCAACATCGATGCTGCTTTGATTGCCGGGGAGGGGCATCTCACTCGCGGCGAAGATCGCTTTGTGGAATTGACTAACGGCTGCATTTGTTGCACGCTCCGAGAAGATTTGGTGGAGTCAGTGAGTCAACTGGCTCGCTCTGGCCGCTTCGACCATATTCTCATTGAGTCCACGGGGATCTCCGAGCCCATGCCCGTGGCCGCCACCTTTGAGTGGGAATGGGAGGACGGCACCCATCTGCAGGATATTGCCCCCATCGACACGATGGTGACGTTAGTGGATACCACGACGTTTTTGGATCAGATCCGGAAAAACCAAGCGCTAGCAGAGGCGGATCGTGCCGCAACGCCAGAGGATGATCGGACGGTGGCTGATTTGCTGGTGGACCAAGTGGAATTTGCGGACCTTATCTTCTTGACCAAAACTGATCTGGTAGAGAAGGAACGCGTCGAGCGGACTAAAGAACTGGTGCGAGCTATGAATCCGCGAGCAGGCATTGAGGAGCTGGTGCACGGTGAGGTGAGCGTCGGGAAAATTTTGGGGGCGCATCTCTATAACGTGGATACCGCGCGGACTTACCAGGGGTACACCGAGGAATTGGCGAATCCGCACACGCCGGAGACGGAAGAATATGGGATTTCCTCTTGTGTGTTCCGCGGTGATAGGCCTTTTGATCGGCAGCGTTTGATTGAGGCATTAAGGGCGACGACGGGTCTAGTCCGGTCCAAGGGGTATTGCTGGATTTCTGATCGTTTGGATCTGGTGCAGGTTTGGCACCAAGCAGGACCGAATTTACAGATTAGTCCGGCGGCTCAATGGGCGGGAACGGATTTGCAACCCGGCAATGAGTTAGTGCTTATTGGTATTGATCTCGACGCTCAGGATTTGCTGGCCAGATTGGAAAAGGCGACGTTGAGTGATGAGGAAGCCGAATCCTTGTTGAAAACTTATTGACAATGAACGGTGAGTGTGTCAACCTGTACGTAGTGATTTTTCAATAAGAGATCCTTAATGAAAAATATGCTCATTAGCAGGAAGGATGACATCATGACATGCAAGACTCATGAAAACCACACCCACCAACACGGGCCCGGCTGCGGCCATGTTGCTATTCCTCATGGAGATCACGTGGACTATGTTCACGACGGGCACCTCCACCGGGAACACAACGGGCATTGGGATGAATGTGAACCCACCGAGCACATAGTCCATGAGAACCACGAGCACCAGCATGGGCCGGGTTGTGGTCACGTTGCTGTGCCTCATGGAGACCACGTGGACTATATTCACGACGGGCACCGCCATGCCTATCATGATGGGCATTGGGACGAGCACTAATTGATCTCTGCTGGGGGAAGTCAAAGAATCTGGCTTTAGGTGAGAGGCTAAAGACTGGCTCGCTACAATCCTTGGCATGAACTCTGCCCCCACCAAGCCCATCCGTCGCGTCGCAGTCTACTGTGGTTCCGCTCATGGTCATGATCCCGCTTTCGTTGAGGCTGCCCGGGACACCGGCACCGAGTTGGCTCGGCGCGGAATAACCCTGGTTTATGGTGGGGGGAATATCGGGTTGATGGGGGCAGTTGCCGATGCGACCTTAGCCGCAGGCGGCGAGGTTATTGGAGTTATCCCCACCCAATTGGTGAACCGAGAAATGGCGCATCGGGGAATCCAGGTATTAGAAACTGTGGATACGATGGCCCAGCGCAAAGCCCGAATGGAAGAACTGGCCGATGCTTTTGTGGTGCTCCCCGGAGGACTAGGGACCCTCGAGGAACTGGGTCAAGTACTCACCGGGCAACTCCTAGGCTTTGGCTATGGTCCGGTCGGGTTAATTAACACTCATGATTATTGGCAGCCGCTGGTATCGCAGCTAGAAACAATGGTGCATTCCGGCTTTCTCCCCAGCCGCTACCTCACCAGTCTGGTAGTTAACCCGCGTCCGGTGGACGTGCTCGACGCCTTCTCGTCCTGGAACAACCCCGGAGCAAAATGGGACCAATAGCTCTATGAACTGGCGGGATACTGCCCACAAACGCGGTTGGAATTGCTTCTCTCTACCCCGTACACTGACTAGCCATGAGTTCCATCGAAGCTGATAAGCGTTCCCCTTCTCTCCTGGATGCCAGTTGCGAAGGGTTTGTGCATGACTTAGCTGCGTTGTCCCCCATCTCTGCAACCGAATGGGGAATCCCCGGGTACGAAGACAAACTAGAGGATTTTTCCCCTCACTATTGGGATGCCGTAGCCGACCGTATCCGCGAGATGATCGCAGACATTGACGCCTTCGATGATTGCACCGATGATAGTGACGATGATGATAACTTCGATGAGGTAGATCATGTCACCGCCGAAACCCTAAGAGATCGGCTCTGCTTGGAATTAGATCTGCATCACCGGATGGAATACCACCGTCAGCTCAACAATATTGCGTCCCCGGTGCAAGCCCTTTCTCAGGTGTTTTTATTAATGCCCCAGGAAACAGCCGAGGACAAGGAGATTATCAGGGCGAGACTGACTCAAATTGACGCAGCGCTCAAGGGATACCAAGAATCCCTGTCTGAGGCGGCAGCTCAAGGTAAGGTAGCCGCCCATCGCCAAGTCGATGAAGTGGTCAATCAATGTGAAAACCTGGCAGACTCCGGATCCTTACTTGAACATCTAGGACTTGAGGCGGACTGCGCCGAAGTAGAACATGCTCGAGCTGCCTTCGGGGAAATGGCTGATTGGCTCAGCGAACATCTCGCCCCGCACGCCCCCCATGGAGACGCGGTGGGGCGTGATCGCTATGAACTTTTTTCCCACCTCTTCGTGGGAGATCGAGTAGATCTCGATGAAGCCTATGAATGGGGATTGCATCGGCTTCACGAAATCAACGCCGAACAGCGCAACATTATCAACGAGCTCTATGGGGACGAGTGCACCCTGCGTCAGGCGTTCCGGAAACTCAACGCGGAACAAAAGTACCAGCTTCACGGCACCGACGCCCTCGTCGAGTGGATGCAAACCCAAGCGGACCGGGCTATTGCTGAATTGCACGGAAAGCACTTCCATATTCCCGAGCAGATTCGCACCATCGAATGCCGCATTGACCCAGCAGGTAATGGTGGTATTTTCTACACCCCACCCAGTGATGACTTCAGCCGATCTGGACGGATGTGGTGGTCTGTTCCTGCTGGCCAAGATGTGTTCCACACCTGGCAGGAACTCACCACTGTGTTCCATGAGGGGGTACCCGGTCACCACCTACAAATCGGGCAAACCCTGGTTGAAGGTTCCAAGCTTAATTTGTGGCGTCGGGTAGCCTGCTGGAATTCCGGACACGGAGAAGGTTGGGCGCTATATGCCGAAAAACTCATGGCTGACTTGGGCTATCACGAAGATCCAGCCACTCGTCTGGGCTATCTCGACGCCCAACGGCTCCGGGCTGCCAGGGTAGCGGTGGACATTGGAATCCACCTGGGGAAGAAAACCCCTGAGGGAACTGCTGTGTGGGATGCCTCCTATGCACGTAGTTTCCTACGGGACAACACCGCGATGGACGACGCTAATTTAAGTTTTGAACTGAACCGCTACTTAGGCTGGCCAGGACAAGCACCCTCATACGCCATCGGTCAAAGAATGTGGGAGCGGCTGCGGGATGATTGTCTATCTCAGGGAATGAGCCTGCGTGAGTTCCATGATGAGGCCCTTTCTTATGGGTCAATCCCCATGTCTATCCTGCGGTCCCAGATGCTGCGCTGATGAACTCACCTGGAGCGGTTAATGGGCTACGACTGTGTAGTAGTCCGGGCCCACAGTATAGATATGTGTATTGTCCCTGGTCATAGTGATCTGGTTAGCGTCGGGCCAATTCACTAAGACATCACCAATTTGAATGGGGCCGGAGGCAGATACCGGGGCATAGTCATGTGGCGGAGGGGTGTCTGTCCCGCTGACTGCAATATCGGCCGGCTCCGTGAGAAATTGGATGTGGTTTACTTGCCGATGTTCTCCTTGCTGTTCTTTCCAGGTGGTGGTGAAATGAGCCCAGCAATCGGCAAGGGTGGCTCCGCCGGTACCTATTTCGCAATCGAGATTGCCGTCATAGATGGGGAAACTATAAAAACCTGGTTCTAGCTTCTGCTTTATTTGCGATTGATCTAGTGTTGGGGCAGCAACCTGGGGGTTCGCTGAAAGGTGAGGTTCAGGCTCATTATTGATAGTTGGTTGGGGAGTGGAATTATTTAATGATGGCTGAGGAAGCTGAGATTGTTCCTGCGTTTCTTGGGTCATCGCGGCGTTGCTGCTGCGGTATTCAGCGGTCTGGCAGCTACTCAGTAGCACAGCAATAACACCACAGCTTAAGACCACAGCGCCTCTTCTTAAGCCTGGTTGCGGCATCTTGACCATGACAAACGCTCCTTGACCGATATTCTTTTGCTTTTGTACCCTTTTCAGTATTCCTGAATTTCCATGCGGAGGGCTTGTGTATGTGGTTGTTGAGTGGAATTGACTTATCTTCCTTAGGAATTCTGCTGGGTGGAGCGGCTCTAGCCGGATGGGCGGATGCTGTCATTGGGGGAGGTGGTCTTATTCTTATTCCCCTCCTCATGTCCACTCTGCCGCACATGGCCCCAGTGGTCATATTGGCAAGTAATAAGGTCGCCGCTGTATCGGGGACTACCTCCGCTGCCGTTGTGATGGTTCGACGCACCCGGCCGCCAGCCCTCCTCTTAGTCCGCTACGCTTCTGTCGCTGTGGTGTGTTCTGCCTTGGGTGCCTTTGCAGCCACACTGGTTAATAAGAACATCATGCGGCCGATTATTATCGTGCTCCTTGTGGCAGTGGGGATCTTTGTGATGCTTCGACCCCAATTTGGTTTGCAACGAGCTGACAATATCCCAGGTCAACGCAGTGTTCGTGGGATTCTGGCAGTGCTCGCGGTGGGGATCATTGCTGGGTATGACGGAATCTTCGGCCCCGGCACCGGCATGTTCCTCATCATGGCATTTACTGCTTTACTCTCCCAAGATTTTCTCCAATCAGCAGCGATGGCCAAAGTAGTTAACACAGCAACAAATTTCGGAGCCTTAGTGGTTTTTGGGATCGGGGGGCACATCTGGTGGGCTCTAGGGTTTTCCCTCGCCGTAGCTAATATCCTCGGGGCACAACTTGGCGCCCGCACGGTACTAGGAGGAGGGGCGAAGCTAGTCCGCATTGCTCTCTTATGCATGGTCTTAGTGTTGGCGGCCTATCTGAGCTACGAACAATTGGCAGGCAATTTTCAGTGAGCACCTCGTTCCTGGACAGGTGCGGTTCCTAGGGTGGGAACCGTGAAAACGCAAACGATGATTGATAGCGGTGTGATCTCGGTACATGTTGATACGCCCATCCCGCAGCCTGGAGAACTTATCCACGGAGTGTGTTTAGCGGCTCGCCTTCTAGGCCTTTCCCGCGTCCATTTGTACGTCCCGACTGATGTCCTTCCGGACCTTGCCAGGGAAGCCTACCAACAGTCGGAGCTGCCACCCGTTTTCCAAATTCATGAGATGGGGCCGGGCCACGTCCCTGACTATCCTGGGTCAACGGAATTAGGTTTAGGGGCTTTAGTGAAACTCTCCCGTGCTGCTTCCCGGGTCAAGGTTGGCTAGCGCCTAGCTGTTGTGGCGTCGAACCTGTGCCTTTGTTGCTGCGGTGGCAGTGGCTTGGCGGGGATCTTCAGGCCAAGGATGTTTGGGGTAGCGGCCCCGCATCTCGGCACGAACTTGATGATATGGTCCAGACCAAAAACTAGCTAGGTCCTCAGTGACTGCTACCGGCCGCCCAGCAGGTGAGAGTAAATGAAATTGAATGCGGATCCCGCCGGCAAGGTGAGGACTTTCCTGCAACCCAAAACACTCTTGCAGCTTAGCGCGAATAATTGGGCGTCCTTGAGAATAATCTATCCGGTGATGATGTCCGCTAGGGAGTTTAAGCTCCGCGGGAGCCAAGCGCTCAAACTCCTGGATGTGCTGCCAGGGAAGTAGTCGTTGGAGAACCGGAACCATATCAATGGAGTCAACGGCAGCGCCGTGGGCCAACGCCGAGAGCTCCGCAGCGGCATAGGTCTCTGGCGGATAGTGGGGGAGATGGGGCCAGGGATCACCGCATTGGCGGTGGAGAAACTCCATGCGTTCTTTTAAGCGTTGGGCTTGGGGCGAAAAATGAAAAAGATCCCAGCCGTGGTGTTGGATTAGTTGGGAGACGGCGCTCGACGCGGCGTCGGGGTGGGTAGCTGCAACCTGAGCTGCAGAAAGGGGGGTGGAACTGAGCTCGATGGCGCCAAGTGAGCGGGAGCAACGAAACCGGAGTTTCCCGTCGTGAAACTCAGCTGTCAAAGACTCCTCGGGTGCGACGGCCGCCTCAGCGCACTCTTGGGTTATCCTGGCGGCGCTACGAATAACAGTCCCGTGAGGAGACTTGCTGAGTTCCGCAATTGCTATCCACGGCTGATTTATTAAGCTGCGGTAGTCCTGAGGGAGACGGGCTCGGGTTCCCGAGGCAAGTAGATATTCCGAAGATCCCGCAGTGACTTGCTGAGCCACTTGGAGCGGGAAGGCTGTGGCAATGATCTCTCCCGGAGTGGGGGTTGAAGAAATATTCTGGTCTGGCTCAGTGCTCCGGCACCGTTCCATAATTTTTTCTAAGCGCTGCTGTTCCGCCTGTATGCGCCCCGGAATACGGCCGTTGTCAAGAAATTGAGCCACGTCACCACTGACTCTGTCACTCAGCGCTGCAATAGTTGCGGCCACGATATGTGCCACCTTGGGTGTAGTAGTGCACGCATATTTCCATAAAGCCGCCGCCAGATAGGGTTCCAAAGGAAGCTCCGCTAACTGCTTCCCCAGCGAGGTAGCTCGACCTTGTTCATCCACTGCTCCGATTGCTTGAAGGTTCTGCTCCGCAGCCTGGATAGCTTGGCGCGGAGGTGAATCAAGAAGAACTAACCCCTCTCCCCGTGGCGTCCCCCAACACGCCAAATAGAGGGCGGTGGAACTAAGATCTGTAGTCCGAATTTCCGGGGTGCTATGAGCCGGGGCGTGGTGAAATTCTGATTCTGAACAACAACGGATACACCTCCCGGGTCCTTGTCTGCCAGCTCGTCCTGCTCGTTGTTCCATGGTGTCACGAGACGCAGAAAGAGTAACCAAGCCAGACATATTGCGCTGAGAGTCACGCCGCGCCTGTCGCGATAACGTTGAGTCCACCACTCCATAAACCCCAGGGACCGTCAAGGAAGATTCCGCTATTGCTGAAGCCACGATGACTCTCGGTTGAGAGCAGGGGGTAAGAACCTGATCTTGCTGTTGATTATTGAGGCGACCATGAAGCGGAAAAGAAGGGATGTCGTGAGCTTGAAGATGCGCGACAACGTGGTCAATTTCTCGAACTCCAGGGGCAAAAACAATGATGGATTGTTGGTGAGGAGCAAGGTCGACGTAAAGACCGCGCGCTTGTTCAGCGACATGCTCCCAAAAATCCGGTGATCCGTGAACTCGGTGCCGGTGTGGGGACCACTGAATGTCGACCGGGTGAAGTGGAGAGGGGATGTTAATGACCTGGCAATGAGGTCCACAGAGGTCGCGATAGCGTCGCACATCTAATGTTGCCGACATGATGCACACATGAAGATCCTCGCGAAGCTCTTGAAGCTCAAGAAGCATCCCTAGGCACAGGTCGGTGTCTACATTTCGCTCGTGGACTTCATCGAGCACCACGGCAGAGACACCGGGAAGCTCCGGGTTTTTCAGGAGCATTCTTAAAAGCACGCCGGGTGTCATGAACTGGATCCGGGTACCTGGGCGGTGCTCGCCGCGAACACTGATCCCCACTGGGGAAGAAGGAGAGTTGCCTGGGGCATCGAGGTGCAGAAGCCGACGCGCAGCAGCTCGAGCAGCGACCCGACGAGGAATAGTAACGAGCACGCGTCCGGGGGAATCATGAGTTCCAGAAGGCTGAGCCCTCATGATCTGATTAGCAAAAACTGGAGGTACGGCGGTGGTTTTCCCCGTTCCAGGAGGTGCAGTAATAATAGACACCTTGCTGGTGGTCAGGGCGCGGGAAATCTCGGTGAGTGATTGCGTGACCGGGAGGCCAGCGCCAATCCGGGCGCAATCAAATTCATGTGCAGCAGGAATCTGGGGCATGGGGTGTTATAAGTGTGGGTCGTCGGTAATAGTATGGCGAGCAGCTTCGGGAAGTTCCTGGCGTTCCCAGTGATCAGGCTGGAGTTCGCGAATCACCCGTGCTGGAACCCCCGCTGCAAGAGTGCGTGGTGGGATATCTCGGTTCACTATCGCCCCAGCAGCAATCACCGCACCGTCGCCAATAGTTACCCCACCCAATACTGTGACACCTCCACCTAGCCAGACATCTTTACCAATAGTAATGGGTTTGGCTTGTTCCCAACCGGCTCGTCGCATCGCAACATCGTGGACCGGGTGGTTGATGGTAAGTAACTGACAATTAGGTGCCAGCATGGAGTAAGCCCCAATTCGCACCGGTGCGGAATCCAGGATGACCGTGTTGTAGTTGAGAAACACTCCTTCGTCGAGGAAGGTATGGAAACCATATTCAATCTGACAGGGAGCATGGACCCCCATCGGCTGCGAGCCCGGAGCAAGAATAGAGCGCAAGATGTCAGCGGCCTGGCGTGGATCAGTATTTGCTAAATCATTAAACTTCTTCAGGGCCGCGGCAGTCTTTAATCGCTGGCGGCCTAGGGTTTCTGGAGCTTCCGTGAGATGCCACTGCCCGGCAGCCATCCGATCAAAACCCGTCCACGCTGGTGTTTCCGAAGAATTGTGATCCGGGCGGCAAGGTCCGGTGCTCTGGTGTCCAGAGGAACTAGCAGAATGGTGTGAAGGAATGTTCATAGTGGTGTACCTGGGGGAGGATAGCTTATTTTGGGAACATGACTCTTATACCCGACGATACTTCGGCTACCCCTAACCCCACATCTTCCGCAGCAGACACCGGCTCGAATAGTGCGTCATGTCGCGTGGCTGTAGTGACCGGCGGATCTTCAGGGATTGGTGAGGCTGCTGCCCGAGCCCTCGCCCAGGATGGTTGGCAGGTGATCATTGCCGCGCGCCGGGAAGACCGTCTAGCGAAAATTGCTGAAGAAATTGGTGCTACTGCTATTACCTTAGACGTGACCGATGATAAATCAGTAGCTCATTTTGCTCAGCGTATCCCGGCCGTGGATCTGTTAGTCAATAACGCCGGGGGCGCCAAGGGGCTAGAACCGGTAGAAGAAACCACTCTGCAGGATTGGCAGTGGATGTATGACACCAATGTGCTCGGCACGGTTCGGGTCACTCAAGCTCTACTCCCGCAGCTTCGTGAAGCCCGCGGTCTCATCATCAACATTGGTTCAGTTGCGGCACTCCGGCCCTATGAAGGAGGTTCCGGATACAACGCCGCGAAATTCGGGCTGCGTGCCTTAACCAGGGTGTTGCGCATAGAAAACGCTGAGCGCGAGGTCCGAGTTTGTGAAATTGACCCGGGCCGCGTCGCCACCGATTTTTCGCTCGTTCGCTTTTCCGGCAATCAAGATCGTGCCGATGCCGTGTATGCCGACAAAATCAATCTCCTGGCCGAAGACATTGCCGAGGCAATTCGTTGGGTCGCCTCCCTGCCACCCAGGGTTAACATTGACAGTCTCAACATTATGCCGGCAGACCAGATATAGTTTTCCCTTTTAGGTTCAGCCGTTTCATGATGGATTTCCCTATGACCTAGACTGGCCCTCATGCATGCACCCGATGTGCCTATCAACGGCGAATCTATCAAGCTAGGTCAGTTCCTCAAACTGGCCAACCTGGCAGAAACCGGAGGCGAAGCAAAAGAGCTTATTGCCTCAGGTTTGATCCGGGTCAATGGTGAGACAGAGACTCGCCGAGGTCGTAGCCTTCATCTTGGAGACGTAGTAGCAGTAATAGATCCGACGTCTGGCTCAGCCTTGAGTAGCGGACGAGTGTCCGCAGCGGAAGACATCGAAGACTATTTCGATGAGTCCACTGCTGATGATGATTTTGATCCAGAAAAGTGGAGGAATCTTTAGTCATGCCAGCTTTTGGTGCCCTAGGCGGAATGCCCTATTGGGTGGAATTAACGAGCACTTGTCCGGCTAAATCCGCGCACTTTTATTCTCGTCTACTCGGGTGGGAATTCGAGGGTGATGATTATCGTCTAGCTCGGGTCCAGGGATTACCTGTGGCCGGTATAGTCCAACAGCCAGAGGAAGCTCCCTTCCCAGATACCTGGGTGACATATTTCCTAGCCGATGACCTTGACGCAGAGGTGAATCACGCTGAAGAACTGGGTGCTCGAATACTTAGCCCCATTTCGGATGTTCGCCTAGGTCGAATGGCATTATTAGCTGATCCCTCGGGAGCTCTCCTTGGTCTGATTGAACCACCTGGTGAAGAAGCGTTTGTGGCCGCCGGGGAGCCTGGCACCCCGGTATGGCATGAGTTAAGTTGTACCACTAACTATGATGCCGTCATCACCTTTTATGAAGAGTTCTTCAACTGGATGACCCACTCCATCGATAGCAACGACGACGCCGGAAATTCGGATTTTCGCTATACCACAGCACTCATGGACGGGGCTCCATTTTGCGGAGTTCGAGATGTCCAAGGCCAATTTCCCCCTCAGGTTCCTAGTTTTTGGCAAACATATCTGGGTGTTGCTGATGTTCAGGACATAGCTAAGAAAGTTCCGGAACTAGGCGGGGAAGTGATCCGGGGCCCGTTCAACTCCGAATTCGGCAGAATGTTGATTCTGTCTGATTCCACCGGAGCTACAGTCACAGTCTGTGAAGTAGCTCCTCCGGTGGAAGAAGGAGCAGAATCTGACCCCCTCCATGGGATAGATCTCAGTCAATTCCAGTACTAACTATTCTGCGGCCGGCTACTGGGGCTTCCGTTGTCGTGGCGGTAGTCCACGTAGCCGACTACTGTCTTTGGTTTCTGGGTACCGCGTGCCTTTGGCTTCTGGGTACCGCGCCATCATGGTTTAGGGAAGTTTGACTGCCAGGTCATGATGGGGAAGCCGAGTCGGTGATGTTCCCCTGGATATTCCCCTGTTCCTCTACTGGGTTTCTTAAAAACTCCGCTAGGTCAGCTATTCTTTCTCGAGCTACTTCAGGCGTAGAAATCCATTGTCGTGACACATACTCCTTTTTCCGAACGTGTGGCGGGAGTTCAACTTCTCTGCTTCCGGCTAACCCCTGGACTCGGGTTGGTTCTGTACCGGCGATTTGCCAGAATGTGTGAGGCCAGTGCTCTGGGGCAGGGAGGTTATAGGAGCCCCGGAAGCGTTCTGGTAGTTCAGCAAAAGCAGAGAAATCTGGGAACATCAAGGCCAGTTTCTCCACAGTATCTGCACCGAATACGTCATTGATATGACGAGAAGAAAGAACTGCCAGTGCAGCTCCGGCTTCGAATCCCACCAGGCTCAAAGGGAAATTTGTGTTAGCGCAAGCGTAGGCTGCTGCGGCGGCAACACTTTCTAGCATCTCGTCAATATGTGCTGACGGGGCCAGTGGGTAGTCCACGTCGATGATGGTAGTACCTGATCTCTCCGCTAACCCAGCGATCTCAGGCTGCCATTGGAACTCTAGTGCTGAGCCGGAACCAAACCAGAATTGTCCCCCATGCAGAGAAATAGCCCAATGCCCGTTTGGGTTGGAAGGTAGCATAATAGTGCTGTTGATGTCGGGGTGCGTTTCTATTTGGATATTGCCTAAGAAGGAAACACCGGGCATGGAATGGTCCAAACCGGAACCTAGCATGAGCATGGCTGAGTGGGTGAGACGGTCTGGCAACCGGGCTAAGTAATTATCCACTGCTTCGGCCGGAGAAGAAGGTTGCTTGTTTTCTACCCAGGGTGCGATGAGCTCGGGCATCGGATGGTGAGCGTCCACATATGTGCCGATTTGTGCCAATTGCTGAACAGGATTGAGCTTTTCCTCTCGGCCTCCTACCTGAAAAGCAGCCCGTTCTTCAGCCTCTCCTAGCAGGGCTTTTTCCTCTAGCCGCGGTTGTTCTGACATTCGCCTTCCTTAGCTACCAAATGGTGACGCGATCTTCAGGGGCAATCCACATCGACGAGTCTTCATCGATCTCAGGGAAAGCCTCATAGAACTCGTCGATATTCCCCGCAATTACATTGCAACGGAATTCTGCTGGTGAATGCGGATCAATGGCCAGATACTGCTGCGCCATTTGTGGACGAATAGCAGTTCTCCAGATCCGGGCCCACGACAGAAATAGTCGCTGCATCCCGGTGAAAGAACGCTCCTGTAACTCAGGATCTGCACCTTCGGCATCAAATGTATAGGCTTCGCAGTCACCGTGATCCTTAACCCAATTTTGATAGGCCACAACTGCGATTCCTAAGCCGCCGAGGTCGCCGATATTTTCCCCTAAGGTAAAACTACCGTTGACTCCTTTGGAATTAATCCCTGCCTCTTTTAATACCGTCGGCACTAGGCCGTCGTATTGGTTGACAAGATTGTCGGTCAAGGCGGTAAACGCTTCCCGGTCTTCATCTGTCCACCAGGAGTTGAGGTCCCCTTCGCCGTCGTAGCGCGATCCCTGGTCATCAAAGCCATGGCCGATTTCATGACCGATAACAGCGCCAATAGCTCCGAAGTTCTCTGCTGCGTCAGCATCTGGGTTGTAGAAGGGGGGACGCAGAATGGCGGCGGGGAACGTGATGTCATTGACTACGGGGTTATAAAAAGCATTTACCGTTTGGGGAGTCGCGAACCACTCGTCTCGATTAGCTGGTTTCCCTAATTTTGCTAATTCATAATCATGCAAATACCGGGCACCAACTCGGACGTTCTCCAATAGGTTTTCTCCGCCTGGTTTCAGCTCCATACCGTCATAGCTGCGCGGTTGATCAGGGTAGCCAATTTTCGCTCTGAACTTCTCGAGCTTCACCAGCGCGCGACGACGCGTCGGCTCCGTCATCCAGGTCAATTGAGAGATACGCTGTTGATAAGCCTCAATGAGGTAGTGAACTAATTGCTGCATCTCAGCTCGATACGAAGCTGGGAAGTGCTTTTCGACATACAATTGACCAATTTCATGGCCAACCATACGTTCTGCGAGTCCCACGCCACGCTTCCAACGATCCCGCTGTTTCGTCGCACCACTTAATTCGGTGCCGTAGAATTCGAAGTTCCGGTTACCAACTTCTTGCGGCAGCAAATTAGAACGGGCATTGAGGATTTGCCATGTCGCCCACAACTGCCAGTCCGCCAGCCGATCTGCGCTGAGCATCTCTGCCAAGTGATCGACAAAACTAGGCATCATGGAAATGACGGCGCCCTCAGTGATGCCAGCACCGCGAAGAAGGCGTTGAATAATGCTTGGTAGCTGGTCAACGGTGGTGGGATTGTAGGTTTTCATGGCATCGCGCGTGGAAACTACATCCCAGTGATAGGACGCGATTTCCTTTTCTAAAGAGAAAATTCGATCCGCCGCAGTTTTCGCATCCAAGCCAAAGAGTTCCTCTTCGCTTAAGAACTCCAGCATATGTCCGATGTGCTGATGGTATTTCTCCAAGGTCTCGGCATGTGCCTCTTCGCGGTAATAGGCTTCGTCTGGAAGCCCTAGTCCGCTCTGAATCAAGTAGGCAATGGCGTTTTCACCAATAGAGTCTTTTTCAATCCAAAAGGTCAGAGGAGATGGTATTCCTGCTCTGTCTAAGCGCCCCAGATTTTCAGCAAATTCATCGATGTTTTTGCAGGTGAGAAGCTCAAGATCTGGGCGTAATGGGGCCATCCCAGCGGCATCAATAGCCTCGGTGTCCATGAAACCGGAATAGAAGATTCCGGCTCTGCCCTGGTCTTTCTTTACTAGTTCATGCACATCTTGTTCAGCCTGGTCGCGAAGTTGATGGAAAGTGCCATCGACAGCCCGATCATCCGGAATGGTGTGTGACTTCAGCCAAGGGCCATTGACGTAGTAATAAAGATCCTTCATAGCGACTACTTTAAACATCTCAGTGGACATGGGCAGATAGTGCAGCTCAGACTGTATATTTGGACCTTCTATAGAAGTAGAAAAAGTGTGCTAAATTGTGCGATGATGGAAGTTTAATGTGCAGGAAAAAGCGGGTAGAGATGGTTGTGAAAAATTTTTCTCGAAAAGGCTTGCTAAATAGTGTGTGTTTGTTTTAGGATGAGAACAATTCACCAAGGAGTGCGGTAGGGAGGGTGCCTATTGCGGACGGTAAGGGGGTGAGAGGTGAATATGTCTGAAAAGTCAGATATTAAGGAATGTGTGGAAACACTCCGATCTTGTTTGGATCAGATTTTCCATGTATTTTCTCCGCCTACATCGGAAGCTTTCCAGCGAAATGCTGAGGATATCCGAGTCTTAGAGCATATTCTCAACTTCAAAGCGGATGTGGACAACGCTATAACTAAGTCGGCAATTCTTGCCGAAGCTGGCGATCGGGTGGGATCACGCACTGTAATAGATTATTTCGTGGAAGAACTGGGTTTGTCTCGTCGAACCGCTCAGCGACGTATTGATAATGCGCTTCTGGCATATCCGGATCATAACGGTCAGCCGGACGAGCCCTCTCCGACAGATCAGCAATCACCTAAGGAGACGCAGCCGCCAAGACCCCAGCCTTCTAGAGCATCGACAAATGATGAGGGTAAAAAGCGACACCGCATTTCAGAGGAAAAGCAAAGCATCATCGCGTCGGAATTACGCCATCTGAGCAAAGCTGCTCAAGACTGTAGGCAAGAGATCTATCACGACGCTATGAAAGAGGCTCGGCTTCGCGCTCCACAGGATTTGCAGCGATGGGTCCGACGTCGGGTTGAGCTGGCAAATCAGAAGGTTGATCACAATCATGCACATCGTGATACGGAGCGACGCTTCCTTATGATTCATGATCCTGACCATGATGGCGGAGCAAGAATTAGTGGCTATTTACCACGAGCGCAATTGGCATTACTTCAAGCCCTTATAGCCCCGGCGAAAAATCTTGGGCATTTGCTTCCCGAATCTGAAGCGGCAAAAGATAGTAGAACCATTTCTCAACGTAGGTTCGATGCCCTCTTCTATATTCTTCAGCATAAGGCGAGCGCTCGTGATTCTAGTAGGGGAGTAGGAAGTGTCATTATCTCGCTGACAGCTTCAGATATTGTTCATCTTTCTCAAGGTCAAGGGATGACTGAACAACGTTTTCCCACCAACACTAACGTCGTGTTAACAGGGTTGGATCTTCTTAAACTTGGACAACACCGCTATCACTACATCGTGCTACATGATGAAGACACTGGTAATCCTTTGTATTTAGGAAGAACTAGCCGGCTAGCAAATCTTTACCAACGTATCGCTCTTTTTGCGCGGGACTTGGTTTGTCAACATCCCGGCTGTGATCAAGCATTTGCGCATTGCCAAGCTCATCACCTTCAACCTTGGAATAAAGGTGGAGAAACGGGATATCTCCAATCTCATTACTGTCTGCCATCATCACCACCGAAACAACAATGATCGAAAAGATCATTACCGTAATCGAGGTTTTTATGATCGAAACAGAGAGTCGGGAGAGTTTGGTTACCGTCCGGCGGCTTCACCGGCCTGGCCGAAACCAAAGCTCAAGACAAATGACTCCATGAGAGCAAAACAATCAGCGAAGCAAAGATTGCTAGCTCAATACCGGCGAAGTCAGTCACAGCATTCCCCGCCCCAACCGGAACAGAGAACTATGTTTGAGTCTGCTTTCTTTTAAAGCCGTACCCAAGAAACACTGTCAATTCAAGCTGCCAGGTTAGACAGCTAGGCAACAAAGAATTGTGCCTGCCCGCTGGCATTAAGGAAACTGTGCTACGGAAAGCTTTTTAAGGTCCCGTCTGTCCGGAGACGGCGCTGAACATGTCTCGGGTAGGGGGCCGAGGGGACTTTTTTGACAGTCGAACTTTAAGAAGGAATCTTATTAGAAAACTTTAAATTTCCTCGGACTAAGAAGATAGCAATGTTTCCTGATTGTTTACCTTGAAGGCTCGTAGATGTTACCTGTTTGTCATGTTGAAACGTGAAAGTACTGTCGGATCTTGGCTGTTTGAGATACCGACATCTGCTCGCGTTTTAATGAAAGGACCCGATCAACCGTGGTGCAGAAAACTCTCGTGCCGTCGAAAGCCCCTGGCGGTCTTGGAGATATATTGTGGCATCTAACCTTCGGTAGCATCCTCGCCGTTACTCTCATCAGCTTTATTTTCTGGTCGCGTGGGTATGTCGGGAACGGAACGGGAGGAGCAATCCTCATCGTCACCATCCTGTTCGCCATGTTCATGGCTTTCAACATTGGTGGAAACGATGTCGCAAACTCCTTTGGAACATCAGTGGGTGCCGGTACGTTAAGCATGAAGCAAGCCCTACTGGTGGCGGCTGTCTTCGAAGTCGGCGGCGCGGTGCTGGCGGGAGGCGAAGTAACCGAAACTGTGCGATCCGGGATCGTTGACTTAAACTCCATCCACCTGCAACCAATGGACTTCGCTTTTATCATGATGTCCTCCCTCTTAGGCGCAGCCATTTGGTTACTCGTAGCTACTCGAATGGGATGGCCAGTATCGACAACTCATTCCATCATCGGTGGCATTGTTGGCGCAGCGCTCACCATTGGCTTCATGGATGGAACTGGTGGTTGGAGCATGATCCAATGGGGAGAAATTGGTCGGATCGTCATTTCCTGGGTGCTGTCTCCGCTCCTGGGCGGTATCGTGGCATATCTGCTATTTAGCATGGTCAAGCGCTATATCCTCGTCTATAACGAACAAGCAGATGTTGCTCTTCGAGAGTTGAAAACAAAACGTGCGCGGCTGAAAGAAGAACAAAAGTCCAGTTTTGAGCGCCTCACGGAATTGCAGCAAATCTCATATACCAATGCTATGGCGCGAGATTCTGTGACTGTTGCTCAGGGAGAATATTCCCGCGAAGATCTTGAATCTGACTATTATCGCCAGCTCCATGATCTCAACGCTGAGGCTGAGAAAGTTAATGCCACGAGGGCTTTAGAGACGTGGGTTCCGCTGCTAGCAGCTCTCGGCGCAATCATCATCGGTTCGATGATGCTGTTCAAAGGACTAAAAAACCTGCACTTAGCGCACGATAATGTGGGGAACATGATCATCCTAGGGATGATCGGCGCAGCAGTGTGGATGGCTGTTTTCATCTTCGCTAAAACTTTGCGTCGCCACGCCTTAGAGCGTTCGACGTTCCTACTCTTTTCGTGGATGCAGGTTTTTACCGCTTCCGCCTTCGCCTTCTCACACGGCTCCAATGACATCGCCAACGCTATTGGTCCTTTCGCCGCTATCCTCGATGTCCTGAAAACCGGCGAAATCGGCGAAAAGGCAACTGTCCCCCCGGCAGTCATGCTTGCTATGGGCTTAGCCTTGGTGTGCGGACTCTGGTTTATTGGCCGTTACGTCATCCAGACTGTCGGGTCTGGATTAACTGAGATGCACCCAGCATCCGGATTCAGCGCGGAGCTTGCTGCTGCCGGCGTTGTCATGGGTGCATCGGTTCTTGGTTTGCCCGTTTCCTCTACTCACATCCTCATCGGAGCTGTATTAGGTGTCGGTATCGTGAACAAAGCCGCCAACTGGGGATTGATGAAACCAATCGCCTTGGCGTGGATCATCACTCTCCCAGCGGCGGCAGTCGTCTCCGCAATCGGAGTCGTTGCTCTCCGGGCAATTTTTGGTTAGCTTCCCCCCCCCACACCCCTAGGCTAAAACGA
Organism: Corynebacterium poyangense; assembly: GCF_014522205.1. Classification (NCBI taxonomy): domain Bacteria; kingdom Bacillati; phylum Actinomycetota; class Actinomycetes; order Mycobacteriales; family Corynebacteriaceae; genus Corynebacterium; species Corynebacterium poyangense. The sequence continues at coordinate 176,336 of NZ_CP046884.1, forward strand.
ATTATTCGTTGGGTTTCCGGAAGCGCTTCCAGGAGCGCTTCCGGGGGCAGAGTTAGGGTTTGCCTTAAAGCCCTGGTCGGCGGCATTCCCGGCATTCCCAGCATTCCCGGTTCCTCCCTGAGGGTAGGCGCCACCCAGGCCATTATTCTGCGGGAAATCAGTGTAAAAACCTTGGTCGTGAGAAGTCTGCTGACCTGCCTGGCCTGAGCTCGGAGCATCCATCCCGGCGTACCACTGCCGGGTAGAGGTAAGAAGCGCTAAAATCATCGCGACTAAGCACCCCAGCAAGTACAGCACCATAAGGATCACGCCCAAACCCGATGCGAAGGGGAAGTACAGCTCACTGAATCCTTCCATTGCTGCCCCGAAGACAAAGAGAAGCATGGTGAACTGAAGAAATGCGACGATGATCGGTGATCCCGGGCTGCGCTGAGAGCCAAGGAAGAATAAAGAAATCGCCGGGATGACTGCGTGAACGACGGCAAATAATGGAGCCAAGGAGAAAAAGAGGTACTCCATCCCGCTCAGTATGCAGAAGACCATGACTAATAGACCAAGACCCGACAGTCCGGTCAACAGCCATATCAAATTTTTGGCTGGTTTAGGCATGGTTTTAGTCTCTGGGAAGAAGGGGAGGGCTGGTTTCTCGCTCGAATTGGATGGGAATTGGTGCTGAGATTGAGCTGTCGTCGGAGCATAAAAATCCTGGTTGGCAAATTGATTGTGGGGGACACTCCCCCCTCCCTGAACGCCGTGCGCTGGAGGGAAGGAAGGCTGGGGGTTCCCGGGTATTGTCCATTCGCCATCCCGGGGGCGGAGAAATTGTGGCTGGGATTTGTCTGGGAGTTATCTGGGAAAGCCGGACTGCCCTGCAATGGAGCGGACGGGGATCCGGGAGAACTCTCATTGAGGTCTTCCGGTAAGGCGTGATGTTTTCCGCTATCGTGAGGGGCTGATGAGTCGTTAAGCGGGAAGCCCTGTGTTCTTCCCCTGGTCAGCTGCATCCTCATGATGAGGCCGCGGGCTTGCTCCCACAGTGCCTTCTGCAGGCTGTTGAGCGGTAGGGAATTGATCGGGGAAAGAACCGGTTTGAGCCAGGCAACGCAATGCATTGATATCTATTGTTTCTGCCTTCTCATCATGCAGCCGGGCGTCGTACTTCTGACGGCGCTGCTGGTCTCCCAAAATCGTGAGAGCAGTTTGGAGCTCCTGATACTGCGGAGACCCGAACGGAACATTGTCTTCCTGCATCCGCTGAAGACGTGCATGAAGCTCTTCCTGCAATTCAGGGGTGCTGGAATCTTCATTGAGCTGCAGAGTTTGATAGAAGTTGTAATGAGTTGCCACGAGCAATCCTCCTAAAGACAAATCAAATGTGGTGTATAGGATAGCGCAGGGTATTCGCAGCTTCCTCCGAGTGTTGTGGCAGTTTCCCCAGTTAAGCTGTTTTTTGTGATCCCGAAGAATCAATGTGCTCCAGCGGCTCGGCCTCAGCCACGAGCTATTCAGTTAGCGCTTCTGGCTTTGTTCACCGCAGCTGTGCTTCCCTTTGTGCTAGCTGCTGTAGTGCGAGTAGCGGGGGCTTCTCCAGCTCGACATCCGGTGCCGCTTGACCTGGGTAATGATGAGTGGACGGTGTCTGTGCCGACCTCTGTGAGCTGTCTATCTAAGGATTCCTCTCAACCGGATGTGCGGACGTGGGAGTGCGGTAGTACCAATGTGACAAGTTCAGTTGCTGAGAATCCAGAGAACTCTGATCGGACGTTGCGCCGCGCGCTTCGGGCTGCCACAAATCGGAATGTGAGCGAGCCGAGTGTATCGGAGGTTTATTCCAGTGGAAATGTCAGCCTGTTAGCTCCGTCTCAATCCGGGGCGGTGGCCATGCAGCTGAAAGTGGAGGCATCGGGGGAATCGGAGGTTAACCGGAGTGAGACTGAAAACCCGGCCAAGGTTTTGAATGTCGTGCTGTATAAGACGGGGAATCCTGAAGAAATGAAGACATTGGCGGGCGCTATCTGGCAGGCTCTCAGCGGCGCGGCGCCCGATGAATCGGTGAATGATGTTATTAATCAAGCTTTTAGTTGACCCGACGCCCACCGGCGTCCGTAGTTTTCGTGTTCCGTGTTCGTTATTTCTCCCTCACTTTCCCCGAGTACCGTCATGAAGAGATTCTTATTTTTAGCGATTATCGGCGGCATGGCCGGTGTTTTCTTCCAACTCGGCATGGAGTCATTCCTCACCTGGCAAGCCGTGTTCTTTAGTATCCCCTTTGCGATCCTACAAATAGGATTGCTGTGGTTGCTATGGCAATGCACCCCATTGAAGAAGGTCGACTACCTGTGGGCTGGCTTGCTTTGGGGTGGCGGATTAGCCATTGCGCTGGCTCCAGTTTTAGCTAAGCCTATTCAGCAGATAGTGGAAAGCCTTGATTGGCCATTCCTCCTTGCGCCACTAGCTGGGACATGGCCGGAGGAGTTACTCAAAGCCATGGGCGTTGTCATCATCCTTGGGTGTTGTTCGCGCGGGAAACCGTGGTGGGGGTTAATTATCGGTGCCTCTATTGGGATGGGTTTTGAAGCAGTAGAAAATATTTACTACGCAATCCAGGGGGCTTTAGATCATCCAGATGCCGATGCCACCGGTATGGTTTCTACCTGGCTAGGTCGGATGATTATGGGCCCTTACCTCCATGTATGTTGCACCGCTTTGTCCGGTTGGGGCATTGGGCAGGCTTTCTTCCGGACAGATCTCACTAAGCGCGGCAGGTGGGCTATCGCCCTAGGGTGGTTCTTTATTGCGTGTGCCATTCACTTCGTCTGGAATTGGGATGGTGGTTCCTTCGCCTCGCTCAGGCTCGTCCTTGATGCCGTGGTGATGTACGGCCTTACAGGTTATGTGTTCTTGAGCCAAATTCGGAAGGTATCTCGGCACAGGGTTATCCGGCAAGCTATTGCTCAGCGCCCGGATTCCGCCCGCTCATTCTCCGCCCAAACCAGGCCACCAGCACCAGTGTCCCTGGGCTCCTTAACTACTGCTTCCCCTTCCTCATCCATGTCTGAGGTGTCTAGTGATATATCATCAACATCTTCCTAACACCCCCGTTACCCCTGTTCAACGGGTGTCAGTTTGCGAGAAACCCACTTTATAGGGTTTTCTATAGGTTGACCGGAAGTGGAAAACCGGAAGAGGTGACCGAACTGATGACTCGCAGCGTCCGCACTGGGCTTTATGACCCGCGTTATGAAAGTGATGCGTGTGGCGTCGCTTTTGTGGCAGACATCCACGGCCGACCTTCTCGACGCATTGTCGACCAAGGTATCCAGGCCTTAATCAATATTGACCACCGTGGCGCCGCTGGAGCAGAACCCACCACTGGTGATGGCGCCGGTATCTTACTCCAAATCCCGGATTCTTTTTATCGTCAGCACCTGGATTTACCTCCTGCTGGTTCTTATGCCACCGGTATAGCTTTCTTGCCGCGTCGACGCATGGCCATGCTTGACGCCCGCCGCCAATTTGAAGACATCGTCAAAGAAGAAGGAGCAGAGATCCTCGGTTGGCGTGAGGTGCCTGTTGACCCTTCCGGACTGGGCTCCATGGCCCGCGACGCTATGCCTACTTTTGCTCAGGTGTTCTTAAGCGCCCCCGGCAAAAGCGGCATTGACCTGGACCGGGTAATGTTTTTTATCCGCAAGCGTTGTTCTCATGAGCTGGGTTATACCGATGGGGAACCCACCATCTATTTCCCTTCCCTATCTTCTCGAACCATTGTCTATAAGGGGATGCTCACCACCCCGCAGTTGGCGGAATTCTACAAAGATCTCACACACCCGGACTTCACCTCTGCCATAGCTTTGGTGCACTCTCGTTTTTCCACCAACACGTTCCCATCATGGCCCCTTGCTCATCCTTATCGCCTCGTTGCACACAACGGTGAAATCAATACCGTCAAGGGAAATGAAAACTGGATGCGTGCTCGCGAAGGGGTCATGCGTTCTGAGCAATTGGGTTCTTTGGACCGAGTCCTTCCCATCTGCGATCCTCATGGCAGTGATACCGCGCGTTTTGATGAAGCCCTTGAGTTGCTTCATTTAGGTGGGCGTTCGCTCCCCCACGCCATAGCAATGATGGTGCCTCAGGCATGGGAGCATAACCCTGCTATAGATAATGAGTTACGGGATTTCTATGAATACCACTCTTGTTTCATGGAGCCCTGGGACGGGCCAGCGGCAATCGCTTTTACCGACGGAACCCTCATCGGTGCAATACTAGACCGCAACGGGCTGCGGCCCGGTCGGGTGTGGATCACAGATGAAGGTACCGTGGTCATGGCTTCAGAAGCCGGGGTACTGGATGTTGATCCCGCTCATGTAGTGAAAAGAACTCGGGTTCAACCAGGGAAGATGTTCTTGGTAGATACCGCCCAGGGCCGCATCATCCCCGACGCGGAAATCAAGCGGGAGTTAGCTCAGTCCCAACCTTATGGCCAGTGGATTAGAGAAAACTTTGTGCCGCTCGATGGGTTACCCCAAACTCGTTATCACTGGATGCCACATGAGCGAGCAGTCTTACGCCAACGAGTCTTCGGCGTCACGGAAGAAGACGTCGACCTTATTATCCGACCCATGGCTTTAGACGGAGCCGAGGCCATTGGCTCGATGGGGTCAGATACGCCCATTGCGGCGTTGTCGCAGCGTCCCCGGATGTTGTTTGATTTCTTCTCTCAACGGTTTGCCCAGGTCACTAACCCGCCGCTGGATTCAATCAGGGAAAAACCAGTGACCAGTATGTTTACCTTATTAGGGGCACAGTCCGACGTCCTTAACCCGACGGCTGAGGCGGCTCGGAGAATCCGACTGGACTCTCCGGTGATTGATAATCACGCTCTCGCGACGTTGATCCACGCTAATGACCAAGAAGAGTGGGGATCATTCTCCGCCAAGGTGATCAATGGGCTCTACCCGGTGGCCCACCATGGTGCGGGAATGAAAGATGCCATTGCCAGGGTCCGGCGGGAAGTATCCCAAGCTATTGCCGAAGGCCACAGCCTCATTGTGATTTCTGATCGCGAGTCTGATGAGCGTTTTGCCCCCATCCCCTCGCTGCTTCTCACCTCAGCGGTCCACCAACATTTGGTGGCTGAGCGTACTCGTACCCGCGCGTCCCTGATTATTGAGGCCGGGGATGCTCGTGAGGTTCATCATCTGGCCATGCTCATTAGTTTCGGCGCGGACGCCATCAACCCATATATGGCCTTTGAAACCATTGATGAGCTGCGGATGAAGGGTCAGCTCGGAGATTTAAGCCTGGATGAGGCGTGTTCCAATTACGTCTCCGCGGCCACCAGTGGCGTGTTGAAGGTGATGTCCAAGATGGGTATTGCTACGGTCGCCAGTTACCGAGGCGCCCAGCTCGCCGACGTCACAGGCTTGCATCAACAGCTTCTGGATGACTATTTCGGCGGCGTGAATTCCCCGATTAGCGGGGTAGGGTTGGCCGAAATCGCTGAGGATGTGGAGGCCCGCCACCGCAGCGCTTTCCTACCACGTCCGGAAGAAAACGCTCACCGAGAGTTGGATTTAGGTGGAGAATATAAGTGGCGCCGGGAGGGGGAGTACCACCTCTTTAACCCGGAGACTATTTTCCGTCTCCAACATGCCACCCGTACCGGCCAATACGCCGTGTTCCGGGATTACACCCGCGCCGTGGATGATCAGTCTAAACGTCTTGCCACTCTCCGCGGCTTATTTGAACTTACCCCAGATCGTGATCCCGTCCCCCTTGACGAAGTAGAGCCGGTTAGCGAGATCGTGAAACGTTTCTCCACCGGAGCTATGAGCTATGGCTCAATCTCGGCTGAAGCCCACGAGGTCCTTGCTATTGCCATGAACCGACTGGGAGGCATGTCGAACTCCGGCGAGGGCGGCGAAGACGCGCAACGCTTCACCCCGGAAGCCAACGGGGACTGGCGACGCTCAGCTATCAAGCAGGTCGCCTCTGGGCGGTTTGGTGTTACCAGTCATTACCTCAACAACTGCACGGATATTCAAATCAAGATGGCTCAGGGTGCTAAGCCTGGGGAGGGCGGACAGCTACCGCCTAATAAGGTGTATCCGTGGATTGCTGAGGTGCGGATTACCACGCCTGGGGTAGGACTAATTTCACCACCGCCGCACCATGATATTTATTCCATCGAGGATCTAGCGCAGCTCATTTATGACCTGAAAAACGCTAATCCTGAGGCACGTATTCACGTCAAACTGGTGGCTGAACAAGGGGTTGGAACTGTTGCTGCCGGGGTGTCAAAAGCTCATGCGGATGTAGTGTTAATTTCTGGTCATGATGGAGGCACCGGAGCATCCCCGCTGACCTCCCTCAAACATGCTGGTGGCCCGTGGGAGTTAGGCCTTGCTGAAACCCAGCAAACCCTGCTTCTTAATGGGCTGCGGGACCGGATCCGAGTGCAATGCGATGGCCAGCTCAAAACTGGCCGCGACGTCATTATCGCTGCCCTTCTCGGGGCGGAGGAATTCGGGTTCGCCACGGCACCGCTGGTGGTAGAAGGCTGCATCATGATGCGGGTATGTCACTTGGATACCTGCCCGGTTGGTATCGCCACCCAAAATCCTGACCTGCGTCGACGCTTTAATGGTCGGGCTGACCACGTGGTGAATTTCTTTACTTTCATCGCTGAGGAAGTTCGCGAATATCTGGCTCAGCTCGGGTTCCGGAGTATTGATGAGGCAGTCGGGCAATGCCAGGTGCTAGGCATGACGAAAGAATTAGAGCACCACGCCCGGGCTGCCAAATTGGATTTGAGCCCTATATTCCACCGTCCGGAGACCCGCTTCCCGGCTCAGGCGTCGCGCTGTACCAAGGAGCAAAAGCACGGTTTGGAGTTCGCGCTGGATCACCAGATCATCGCGGATACTCAGCTGACTATCGATGCTGCCGCAGCCGCGAGCTCCAAGAATGCTCCAGCGTGGATGTCGGCGGGGCAGGCCCCCACTGTTAATCTCAGCTATCCCATCAGTAACGTCAACCGTTCGGTGGGCACCATGACTGGTTCGCGGATTACCCGGGCCGCGGGTGCCGAGGGGCTACCTGATGGCAGCATTAACCTCACCTTCCAAGGTTCTGCTGGCAACTCCTTTGGGGCGTTTATCCCAGCCGGCATGACCATGACGTTGGTTGGAGACGCTAATGACTTCCTCGGGAAGGGGCTATCTGGCGGGCGCATTGTAGTTCGACCTAACCCCGAAGCCCCAGCGCAAATTCATAACCTCCCCGATATCATCGCCGGCAACGTCGTTGGATTCGGGGCGACGAGCGGGGAAATCTTCCTCCGCGGCGTTGTGGGTGAACGCTTCTGTGTTCGCAACTCTGGCGCCACCGTGGTTGCCGAGGGTATTGGCAACCACGGATGCGAATACATGACCGGTGGACGAGTTGTGATTCTCGGTGAAATCGGAGAGAACTTCGCTGCCGGAATGTCCGGTGGCATCGCCTATATTCCAGCTGAGCTGGATGTGGACAGATTGGTAAATCCAGGCCTGGTGGACGTCGAAGCAATATCCGAGGAAGAGGAGCAGTGGCTAGCTGACATTATTGAGCGGCACCGCACCCTGACGGAATCCACGACGCCCTACCAGGCGAAAGATCTGGTGCGGGTAATGCCGCGCGACTACAAGCGAGTATTAGAGGTGATGGCTCGCGCCGAAGAATCGGGTGAGGACGTCAACGCTGCGATCATGGAGGCTGCGAAATAATGGCTGACCCAAGAGGATTTTTACAGCACCCGCGACGGGAGCCGGAGCATCGGCCCGTGCCCTTAAGACTCATGGACTGGAAAGAGGTCTATGAACCATCGTCGCCAGAACAGATCCAAGAACAAGCAACTCGGTGTATGGATTGCGGTGTACCGTTTTGCCATCAGGGTTGCCCGCTCGGAAATATCATTCCGGAATGGAATGACCTGGTCCGGCAGGATCGCTGGCGGGAGGCTTTTGATCGCTTGCACGCTACCAATAATTTCCCGGACTTTACCGGTAGGCTCTGCCCAGCGCCCTGCGAAGGTGCATGTGTCTTAGCTATTAATAGTGATGCGGTAGCTATTAAAAACGTTGAGCAAGCCATTGCGGATTATGGCTTTGATCAGGATTGGGTTCAACCTATTAGCCCTAGTTTCGACACTGGCCAAAAGGTCGCTGTGGTTGGTTCTGGTCCGGCAGGGTTGGCAGCGGCTCAACAATTAACCCGAGCCGGACATAAGGTCACGGTGTATGAGCGGGATGACCGGTTCGGCGGGTTGATGCGCTATGGGGTTCCGGAATACAAGATGGAAAAGCGTCATATTGATCGACGTCTTGAACAAATGGAACAAGAGGGAACTGAGTTTCGACCCAACACTGCTCCCACCGCTCGAGACCTCCGGGCTTTTGATGTGGTAGTGCTTGCTACCGGGACTCCAGTTCCTCGTGATCTTCCTGTTGAGGGTAGAGAGCTAGAGGGCGTCTACTTCGCGATGGAGTATCTCACTGAGCAAAACCGCGTGTGCGAAGGTGATGCAGAAGAACCGACGATCACCGCTAAGGGCAAGAAAGTAGTGATTATTGGTGGTGGTGACACCGGTACAGATTGCTTTGGCACCGCGCTGCGTCAGGGTGCTGCCAGTGTCACCCAGCTTGATATCCGCCCCCGAGCGCCACGAACCCGCGCGGCGTCTACCCCCTGGCCTATGTATCCGCTGGTTCACCGAGTCGCTACGGCCCACGAAGAAGGCGAATATGTGGTGACTGGTTCTGAGGTTGAAGCAGAGATCCCCGGAATCACTCTCCGACATAGCGGACAGTCCCTTGGTGAGCGGATCTACAACGCCAACACGGTCTCTTTCTTCGGGGACCAAGGTCGCGTGACAGGACTGTGCGGCAATGAGGTCAAAGTAGTTGATGGTCGCCGCGTTCCCATGGAAGACACCGATTTTGAAATCGACGCCGACCTGGTGCTCATCGCCCTCGGCTTCACCGGTGCTGAACGTGGAGGCCTCATCCACGAGTTAGGTGTGAAGTTCGACGAACGCGGTCGCATGATGCGCGATGACCACTACCGCGCCAGCATCTCTCCCCGCTTCCCCGGCTTCGACACTCCCGTCTACGTGGCCGGCGATAACGGGCGCGGACAGTCCCTCATCGTGTGGGCCATAGCAGAAGGACGAGCCTGCGCCGCCGCCGTGGATGCTGACCTGATGGGAGAAACAGCCTTACCGGCTAATCTCAGCCCATCCTCCCAGCCGCTCGGCGCCTAACTACCGCATAATGCTGCGGGCATCTCCCTCCGGGGGATGCCCGCTTTTTTATCGGGCCGCCAACTTATAATCCGGGGCGTTAAGCTTCATCTTTCCGGGATTCCACCATCCGGCACGTCGAATGACCTCATGATCAATCTCTGCGGTATCAGGGGTTTTCCCTTGGGAATCAGTCCTTAAGGAATAGATTTCGAGGGAACCCCAGTCGCGTTGCCAATCCCCCTTCAAATAGGCGGGTTTTTCCCAGGAGGTCAGCACGGATTCCACCGATCCCATTGCGCCGCCGCCGTTATAGTCCTGGAAGGGGCTAAGCCATACCTTGCCGTCGTAGTCCGGGGAAATCCGATACTCGGGAAGTTCCGCCACTCCAGCAAAATGGTCATAACTGCGTTGACACGGGAACTGCAGTCCTACCGACCAGTCCAAGAGCCCGGCTTTCTCGGAGCCAATATAGTCATTGAGATTTTCTAAGTGAGGAACCCGAGGTGGAGTAATAGCCACCCACTGCTCTGGGTCTAATGAGGAGTCTTCGACCTTAAGCCGAACGACGTTCGTTCCCTCGGGGAGTCGATCCAAGGGGAAGCGTACATTGCGCCACGACGGGGTGGGGCCGGCGTCGAGCATTTCCACCTGACCGGAGTCGTGGATATGTCCGTCACTGTCGCGAGTGGCATACTGGAGGAAGAATTTCTGCCCACCTTGTTTAATGCCATTAATGTCATGGTGCTGGGTACGCCCGGCAATAGAAACCACTACCAGCGGAGTGTCCTCACTAGCTTGAGGAAGCGCATACCATTCGCTGGTGAGCTTAGCGGCTTGCTGGGGTTCGTCCTCGGGGACATAAGATCCCAACACAGGCACCTTGGTGTAATCAATGTCAAAGGGCAGAGTGGCTTTGGAACCATTAACCCCTTCATGCTTCCGGAACCCGCCGGTTGTGCTGCTTTGTTGCTGCTCATCGGTGGATTCACTGGTGGTGTCTCCGGTGGTGCTATTTTCACCAATTGAGCCGACGCTGCTGGTGTCGGCATTATCTGGTTCCAAATCTTTGGGCACCCCGTTGGGGCTAAATCCATAGGAATCCTTAGTCTCTAAGGATTGTCCCAAGGGCGTACCGTTAACCGGGGTTAAGAAAGAATCATTGGTGTTGGTTTCTACCAAAACGTCTTGAGCCATACCGCAGGTTTCGCCTTTAAGGGTGCGTAAATTTCCCAGCCCCACGGAATAATTGGGGTATTGGCTAATAAAGCCTTTAGCGAAGCTAGCGCAGGAAAACAGCACAATAAAACATCCCAGTACGGCAAAGGGTGCTCGGCTAAAGCGGGCGTAGCGAGAGAACGTTACTGGCCGTGGTTGGCCACCTTCAGCAATGCGGTGGCGCTCCACAAATAGTTGCACCACGCCAACTGAGATGACGACGAGTGAAATGAATAAGACAATGTCGGCGGCTTGGACACCGTGATATTGGATAGTCCGATCCCACCAGGGGATGCCGTAGTGCGCAACATACCACCAACCATTGGTGCCGCCCAGGGCCTGAGCGAAAAGGAAAATAAAGGCGCCGATGGTGAGGGTTCGGGCCCATACCGCTTTCATCACGATGCGGCCTAACACCACTGCGGCTACTCCCGCTAGAACCGCACCCACTCCGGCGTAGATACCGAAGTGGTGAGTCCACTTGGTGGGGGTGAACGACAATAAGGCGGTTCCGAGGAAATAGATGATGAGTCCGCGCTGGATAGGGCCTTGGGCCACACCGGGGATCCGCCCGCGGTGGCGAAGTAACCACGCCGTGATCAGAATGACGGCGGTGACCATCAGCAACATGGGGACGCGTCGGGCTACTGAACCATCGGCAAGTTGTTCAAAGAGCGTGGTGTAGCGTAGACCTTCATCGTGCCACCGCAAGGAGGGGCCAACTTCGGAGCGAACCCGGATGGATTCCAACACGGAACCAAGGGGTTGATCCCCAAATACCGCAATCAGCACCGAGGTTCCGGCCGCTAAGAAGGGGGCTATGAGAAGCACAGTGCCCCGCCACCCCGGGACCCCAAGGAGAGAAATCCGTCGCCGCAACACGGTAATGAGGGACGGCAGATAAACCAGCAAGATACCCGGACCGAACATACCGGTTGGGCCACCGGCCAAGGTGAGGGTAGCGAAAATAGTGCCTACTGCGGCGGGGAGGAGGCGATTGGTAGCGATGGCTCGCTCAAAAGATGACCAGGTGAGCATCAACATGGCGGCGATATACGGTTCTGGGCGGGTGCCGTTGTCATAGGGCAACCAAAACGCCAGGAATACGCCGGCAGCGGACCAGTGGACGACGCGGCGGCCATCGACCCGGGGGCCCATGCGTGGAATGAGTTCCCGGCTGGCGATGAACCAGATGATCAAGGCGAAAATAAGCGCCGGGAGACGCATCCACACGGAGTTAGGGGATACTTGGGCGAAGAGCGCCAGGAGGTCATAGTAGGGAGAACCAAAAGGCGACTCGGGGACACCGTACCAGCGATAGTAGTTAGCCATGTATCCGGCGTTATGAGAAACCCGGGCCATGGTGAGCAAGAAACCGTCATCGGAGGTGTTGGCGCCGAAGATGTGCCACCACCCTAATACCAGGACAACAACGGCGTCGACCAGCCGGAAGCGACGCCAGTTTTGAGGAATACCGCGGAAGGGTTTGCCGTCTAGCCGGTCGAGACGATGCAGACCCCATAGGGATAGCAGGAGGAGAATAACTCCGCCCCACATGGCGGCTGCCTTGAGCAGGGTGGGGGATGAGGTGAAGCGGGAATTGATGTCCACGGTGACGGATAAGCCAGAGTTCTTGAGAGTTCCGGCGGTGGCGTCGTCGGACTTTAACTCCGTGAAAATCCCAGACACCTGGGGGCGGACGTCGCGCTCCACGGAGGCTTCGGCCAAGTCCTCGTGTCCCGGGGCGGTGATGGTGGCAGAGGTTTCCGACTCGCTGGAGGAGATGATTAAGACGGCATCGCGAGGAAGGGCGCGAACTTGATCGGGCCGGAGCTGAAGCACCACGGATTCTTCAGAAACCACATCCACGGATCCGTCGATACTGCGTACGAAGAGTCCGCGGCTGGTTGCTTCCTCCGAGTTTTCCGGCAGCGTGCCTAACACCAGGTTTTGACCATCGCGCAAGTCATCAAAGGACGACACGGGGATGGTGGCGTTGATTTCTTGCGGGGCATAAGAAACCAGCGGGGCAACCACACTATCTAGTTTCTGCTGCGGCCAACGCAAAGTGGATTGGGTTTGGTTAACCGGCAAAAACGGGATGGCGATAAACAACAAGAATCCGGCGAGCCCTGATAGCAGCGTTAATAGACGAAGCCATCGGGAGGCAATACTTTTTGGCGTCCTCACGGGCAATGAGTCTAATTGCCGGGTAGTTCTCACTTGCGGACCACCACCACGAAGGGGCCAATTTCTTTGATTTCCCATGAACCACCGCTAAAGGAGTGAGGGTTAAAACGCACCGCGGTAAATCGGACATTGGGGTTATTGGGGTAAATATCCTCAGAAATATGAGTCTTCCAACCGTCCTGATCATTTTCCAGCGAACCGCGGAAGATAAAAACCTCCGGAGCTCGCCACGGCGCGCTATCCAGCGCAGTCTTAAAGCTTTCCGGATCAGCTAGATCCTTCCAGGAACGCTCCGCCCAGTTTTCAATTTGCGTATTTCGGCGGGAAAACTCACCCAGCGGGTTGGCATAGTGGCTGGTTGCAGCCTGGAAACCGTAGTAGGGGAAGAGCGAGAGGAAATTGCGTTCATCAGTGAGCACAACGGTGTTGTCTGGATCTTTGCCCGCGCTAATAAGGAAATCATTGATTTGGCCGTAGTATTGGCCGGCGTCGCCGCTAAAGCGGTCTGCTCGCTCCCCATAACCATCGGTATCGGTATAAGCGTGATCAATGGAGCTCTGGTTGCGCTCAGGAATGGATTGGGCGTACTTTACGCCCCCAAAAATGAGGACCACCATCATGATGAGAGTGATGGTGCGGGATAGCTTCGGTGTCATCCGGTCTGGGTAAAGCCGTTCAATGCCCACCAACCGGAATTCTGCTATCGCTAACACGCCGGCGGTAGCAAGCTGAAGCACAATGACGGTGTCAATGCGGAAACCTAAGAGAGTGCTTCCCGCCAGGGTCATCACCATGGAGGCCACCGCCCACAGATAGAACACGATGAGTCCAAGGCCGAGAGCGCGAACATCATGATCGAGGGCGCGAGCTACTAGATAGATAAGGCCGATAAAACAGAGCAAGCCCAGCATGGAGGGGGCGAGGAAAGGAATCGGGATTTCGGTTCCTGCTTGGGGAAGGTAGTGGTTGGCAGTGGAGTGGGCGTGGGCATCACCGCGGAGGAGGGCCAGGAGGTATGGTCCCCAAACCGTTGCTGCGATGAGCATGGAACCCACCCCAATGATGAGGAGACGGAGTAGGGGCCACCAGGAACGGGTTTCAAGCAATGCGGCGGCGGCCGCACAAGCTACTACGGAAAGCGCAATTAACGCGGTGAAAAGGGTGTACATGGTGGCGGAAATACCCAGATAAATGAGGACCGCCAGGATGCACCACCGAGATCCTAAAAGGGCTCGGCGCGCCAGCACTGTCGCTGCTGGTGCACCGAGGGCAACAATTGCCGCATAGGGTTCTTCCGCTGCCATCACCAGCACGACACAGGTATTCACTAAAGCAATGGCGGTGGCAACGGTTAAAGAGCCAGTAATTCTTTGCCAAACTGGAACTAAGATACTTGCGGCAATCCCCAGGGAGACTAATGCCCAGGGTTGGTAGACTTCCCAACCCGGCATACCGAGTAAGTTCGCTAGCCGACCACCCAGCCAAAACCACCCGCTGGGATAAAAGCTGGGGAGGTCAACATAGTTCATATCCTTCAGCGCTAGAGTTTCTGCCATTCTGGTTAAGAATTGGGTGCGGAAACCCTGATCTACTTGAAGTCCCTCTAAATAAAGACGGGTAGCGCTGAGCGGGATACCGGTGCTACTAAAGACTAACCCTGCTGGGGCTATATAGCAGGCTACGTGGGTGAGCCATATGCGCCAGCGCGGCCGATGTAGTTCCAGCAGCGGGGTGGAGGTTTCCCCCATTTTTTTCCGGCGGGCAGCATCTGCGGATTGCTCATCCCATAGCCACCACAGCAATAACCCGCCCACAACCAGTAATAATCCAATAGTGCAGGCGGTAGCGAGGGCGCGCAGCACCATGGACGTGGAAAATGCTGGAAGATCTACGCGCTTGAGGACGGCCCAGCAACCAAGAACGAAACCCCCGCCGCCAAGACCTGCCCCGAGGATCCCGAGCAATGTTGCGCGTTGGGAGGGAAGATCAGTGGCATAGGATTCATTGACCGGGGGGTCAAAAAGATCCGGATCCGCGGGAACGGACCCGGAACTAGATTCGATGGTTGTCATGCGTCCTAGTGTGACACATGAGATTAAGAAACCGAATTAGGTTGGGGCGAAGTTCCCCTCCTTAAGAACGCGATGAGGCGGAAATCTTAGAATGGCAGGCGCCGGAAAATAGGCTTGGGAATGAACTGAAATGCCGTGGTCACCCACTTAAAGAGAGGGTGAACAAAGATTTCTTCTTTACCATCCAACACGGCCTTTACAGTGTCTTTCGCCACTCGTTCAGGATCAACAGTCAAGGGTGCCTCTGCCAAACCCTCGGTCATCTTGGTGCGCACCTGCCCTGGTCTAACAACAAGGACGTTTGCACCGCTTCCGCGAAGAGCTTCACCTAATTGGGTATAGAACCCATCCAGGCCAGCTTTGGAGGCGCCATAGACAAAATTCGAGCGGCGAACCTTCATTCCCGCCACCGACGACATAGCGACAATGGTGCCGTGCCCTTGAGCTCGGAATTTCTGCCCCAATAAGACCCCTACCGAAAGTGGCCCGGTGTAATTCAGTTGAGCTGACGCCACCGCTTTTTCCTGATCTTGCCATAGTTCTTCCTGGTCACCCAGGCTGCCAAAGGCAACGATGGCAATATCTACATCACCGTGTTCCCAGGCTTGATCAATAACCTGAGGATGAGATTCCATATCCGTGGCATCAAAATCAATGACCTCCACGGAGCTGGCTCCGGCCTTGGTGAGTTGCTCAACGGCGCCGGCTAGGCGGGGAGAATTTTCCCGCGCAGCCAAGAGCACTCGGGCGGGGCCGCGTCGCAAAAACTCTTCAACAATGGCTAACCCAATCTCGGAGGTCCCGCCAAGGAGCAAAATATTTTGCGCCTGACCCACAGCGTTCAGCATGAGTAGTGTCCTTTCTTTAGCAACTTCTGGAGAAACTTCTAGGTTCCAATAATGTTCGACGTAGGGCTGTTCGCAGTTTTAGTGCAATTCGAGACGTCGGGACATATCGGAGGCAAAGACCCCATGGGGATCAATGCTATTGCGAGTTTTCAGCCAGCCGTCCATTCCTGGGTACATTGCATGGAACATCTCAGCAGAGGTTCGGGATTCTTTGGCCAGGTACAACCGGCCGCCAAATTCCAGGACTCGCCGGTCAAGGTCATCGAGGAATTCACCAAGACCTGGGCGGATGGGGAAATCGACGCACACATTCCAGCCCGGCATGGGGTAGGACAAGGGTGCTTTATTGCCGGGTCCGAAGAGCTTGAAAACGTTGAGTGCTGAGTAGTGGCCTGAAGCCTGCATATCCCGAATAATCTCTTTAAAGGGTTCTACTGCTTCGGTGGGAACCACGAATTGGTACTGCAAAAAGCCCTTTTTGCCGTAGCCGCGGTTCCACTCGCCAATCAAGTCCAGCGGCTGATAGAACTGAGTTAAGTTCTTGATCTTATTGCGCGCCGGTGCGCCCATCAGGTAGTACGCTTCCCCGACGGCCATGAGAGAGAGCTTGTTCATGGTCCAGGATGGGAAAATATCCGGCACCGTCATGAGTTGCGGGGCATTAAACTTCAGCGGGTCTTTAGCCAGCTTAGGAGCATATTTCTTGAGCTGCTGCAGGGTAGCAAGGGAGCCACGAGAGATGGTGGCGCGCCCGAGTTTCGGCGCCGGGGAGATGACGTCGAACCACGCAGAGGAGTAGGTGTAATTCACCTCAGAACCATCAGAGTGCACAGCGATGGTTTCATCAAGAGTGTCGGTACGATCTGTGTCCGAGATGAAGTACGCGGTTTCCGTCTTGGTCATCCGGATAGTGGCTCTCAGGATAATTCCGGTGAGGCCCATTCCACCGACGGTGGCCCAAAAAAGCTCGCCGTTGGGATCATCGCTGCTCCCTTCCGGAGTGAGATGTAGAACCCGACCATCCGCCACGAGGAGCTCCATGGAGACCACGTGGTTGCCAAAAGACCCAGCTGAATGATGGTTTTTGCCGTGAATATCCGGCCCGATGGCTCCACCTATGGTCACCTGCCTTGTGCCCGGCAAAACGGGAACCCACAACCCATACGGGAGAGCTGCTTTCATGAGTTGATCAAGAGTGACTCCACCATCCACGTCAACCAGGGCGCTATCCGGGTCAATGGAGTGGATTTTGTTCAGTGCGGTCATGTCTATGACCAACCCGCCACCATTTTGAGCCGGGTCGCCATAGGAGCGTCCCATTCCTCGGGGAATGACTCCCCGACGCAGGTGCTCGGGTTTGTCGCTGTTTTTATCAGCAACGTGGGTGACTGCAGCGATGATGGTTTCCACATCCGGGGTGGACAAAACATGCGCTGTTGAGGGGGCAGTCCGCCCCCAGCCGGTCAGAGACTGTTCTGTGGTATGCAGTTCCATCTTCCGATTTTCTCTAGACTCTTAAGTTACGTTCTTTTACCCTACCCGGAGAATCTGACTGTTCTCTGTGGGACTAGCGTGATTTCCATGACTAGCTCCGGGTCTGGTCAGGTTTGTCGGCGGTCAGTGCGGATGACTTAAACCGATAGGTGTCTAGGCCTTTCGCAGCTCTGAGGGTGAAGAAGAGTGTAAAAAATATGCCCGCTAACTGGGATGTGAAACGAATTAGGGGTGTAGAGCGATAAGCGACCGCAGTGCATAATATGCGGATATACTTTTGATGGAAAATAAAAAACTATTGATTAAGAACAGCGGAAACGTCAGGCGGTTGGGCGTTACTACCCCTAAAATGGTGTAGTAGTACAAGCCCGTGATTTTACTAAAATGCATGCTCTCAGCGTTACATTTTGCAGCTAGCGATGAAAAATAGGGATTATCTGCAATAAATGATTTTAGATAGATAATATGCAAAATTGGTGAAAGGGGTTTTCTCTGGGCAAATAGCGCGCTAGGGTTCAAGTTGCTACGGAAAAGTTCTACACAGCTTCTCCTCGCAGTGCAGTTAGAAATCTCCGAAAGGAAACTCTCATGATTGATTCCATCCACAACCTTTTCAACGCTGGTCTCGATGGTGCTGGCTCCGTTTTCCAGGCAATCATCGGCGGCATTGCTAGCCTGGGTGGCGCTCTGGGCACCTCCATCAAGGGGGTCGTTGACGCTATCTTCGGCTAAACTCACGTTCCTCGGTGGCGCCAACAGGCCACTGTTGTGAGAATCCACAAGTCCTGCTGTGATCTCTACAGATCCAGCGGGGCTTCATTTTTTTGTCAAGAGTCTCAAGACTCCGTGGAGGACAGATGCTCAAGGGGTTGGCATCAGATAGGGGGCGGTGGGCGCAAAGAATCCCACGAATCATCAGCATAAGATGCTCTCGACAATAGATGTTCCTGTGTGCATTGAAAGCGTACTTGATAGAAAATTTGTCGGCCATGAGATGCCTCAAGAGCGGTTCTAGCACAATACAGTTTCCACAAGTACGCCTATAGTTGGCGCCTTCGTTAAAAACCGACGAGCGCATTTATGATTTGATAACCAGATAAAAATCTCGGTAATTCTATGGGCATTGTGGAAAGGTCGTTTTAGCCCCAATGAAAGTGTCGTATCTTCGTCGATACCGCCTTGCCTATTATTTGAAGTCCACTGCCCTTACGATGCCGGTACTGCCGATTTGGTGCAGTGAACAGGCGGGAGTGGGAGTATCGATTTACCTTGCAGGTATGGCAATTCAAGGAATAGCATCCTTGGCTATTGACTTTCCGCTGTCAATATGGAGTGACAAGACCCAACCGCGGATTCCTTATGCACTAGGACTGGGGATCTTTGCTTTAGCGTTTATTGCCACAGTCATCGGTGGTTTAGGTGGATTCGTGGGTTATCTTGTCTCAATCTGTCTTGCAGGTGCTTTGATGTCAGGATCTGACACTGCCCTGTTGATGAATATTACGAAAGAGCATTTCCAAGCTGAGATCTATGAGCTAAATCGTCGCTTTTATCTCTTGACTAGTGGTTTATTTCTAGTGGGAGTAGGTCTGTATTTAGTATCGCCCAAGCTATTGTTTGGTGTTCAGGCATTTGTTCTAGTTGTCGCCGCTTGCCTCATCGCGACGATCCACACTGCTGATCATAAGCATCTAGAAACCGGCATGTCTCAAAGAGCTACTTCCGAAAGCGATTGGCGGATTAGACCGACGCTTGTTTGGACTGTAGTTGTTATGGCCATTTGTTTGGCTGGGGGAGAATTCGAGGCTGCCAATCAATTACTTAACCGCAGTCTCCAAATTTTGGTCGCTGTTGTAAGCCTTCCGGAGATCAACAGTCTATGGACTGTGGCTGGTGTACTTGTCCTCACGAATATGTTATCTTCGCTGGGTTTAGGTGCTCGCGCTCGGCAATTGAGCGAGAAGCATGGGCTACGTGCCACGCTTGGCGTTATTACGACGGGGACAGTATCTGCTCTTATTTTTATTAACAGTGGCCTGCTCCCCGTGATCGTGCTGGGGGCTGTCCTCATGGGAATGACGAAAGGCATTTACCGACCGCTTTTTACTACGCTTGCTGTGCAAACTTTACCTTCCGCACGCTGGAAAGCCCGGTGGTTGTCAGTAACAGGCATGTTGTCTAGCCTGGCTTCTTCTCTCATAAATGTGGCGATTGTGCTTGGTGATCCTCCTGAGTCGGAGATCATCTGGCATATGGTGATTCAGATGCTGTGTGTTGTGGTACCCACGGTGGTTGTAATAAGCACATGGCAGCGGTTAGAGGTGCCTTTGGCTCATACAACAGGCACAAGCAACACTTCCCGACGCGTTACACAACTCGGAGAGGATCGTCCTGCCTGGTTCGAATAGAGGTAGTTCTTCCGCTCACCAGGGTTTTTCTACGATAATGGGATCTTCCTCCGGGATCCGCATACCCACCGCTGATGACAATAAACGTAGTGAATTCATAGTTATTGGCGGAACCGTACTAACAAATATGGGCCTAAAGCGCGTTCGGATAACTCAACGATCAGCCCTGTGGCTGAACGTGCACCGCAGTGGTTCTTGACCCATAGTCTGCTCTATGCGCAGGTGGCTAAGCGAGTGCTGGCCAAAGTGATAGGCATCGTGATGACTACATTGAGAGACGAGGAGTCGTTAGCTTCAAGCCTGGGAATGAGGTACAGAAGTCTTTGTGGTGCGTCGAGTAAATCTTCTGCACATATATCACTGAGGCGTCGGAACACCTATCCTTCCCCCACCCCTCTAGCTGAAAACGGCAGATTGACCTAGAGATCCATCAATTCGCGAATCCGCTCCGGTAGCTGGTCTTGTTGGCAAATCTGCTCTCCTTCGTAGTCGCGAAGAATTTGATACACCTCGCCCCGTGAAACGCTATCTAATAGTGGCAACTCTTGGGCCATAAGCCGGGTCATGAAATCATTGAGCGGAAGGTCAGTTCGTTGTGCCGCGATATGTTCTTCGGGCGCAGTGTCCTTCTTCTTAAAGAGACCAAACATGCTTGCCACCCTACCTTCTAAGATATGATGCATGACCTTGCAGTACCCCGTCATCGCTGTTGTTGATCAGGAACCGTTCGCTGAGTCTCAAGAGACTACGGTGATTTGGCATGTTCAAACAGCTCCGGATGTTGCAGAAAGCTCTGGAAAACTCTCTGGGGCCTGGGTAGTGAGCCCGAAGCAGGGCGACGTCCCTGTCGATCAGCTCCAGAACCTGCTGCACAACACCTATCACGTGGATGCCCACAATCCTCACTTGGAGAGCTTCGTTGCCGCCCTGAATGATGAGGTTTCTCGAATTAAGGCTTTTCAGCCATCGTCGGATTCCGGAAAGAAAAGTTCGCTCACAGTTCCTTGTCTTATGGTTCCGGCTGCTCCGGATCTCACTGAGATTGCCGAGGCTTATCATGGTGAGACGCAGGGGCGTCGCGCCTGGACAGTGGCCATGGCTTTGGGGGAATTAATCAGCGCCTGGCATGAGATTGAGCGGGCGCGCCGGGGTCGGAAATATCTTCGAGAGGGTTTTGGCGCAGAGATTCGTCCTTTCCCTCTTCCTGAAGCTTCCACCAAATAAAGCTACGCTGGGGGGTATGTCTTCCAGTTCCGGTCGAGCCGCCATCTTGCCTTTTCCCCGGCAGGGTCGGGTTCAGGGATGCCCTCCTAAGGTGCTGCCACCGGAACGCACTGTGGTGCTCCAGGTTTGTCTGCGCGGTGAGGGGGTGTATCGGATCCTCGGCGTGAAATCCAGTCTTAGTTTGGCGGAACTGGGTGAAGTTCTCGCTATTGCTCTCGGGGTTGATGAGGTATCCGCCCCCCATACTCTCCGTGATCCGGTGTCCCCCCAGCCACTCTGTCCGCAACATCCGGTTTCTCAGCAACTCTTTTATCCGGGGGACAGGCTCCTTTATCAGTGGGGTTTGTGGTGTTTTGAACTAAATGTGGTGGATAGCCATCCTCGGGACACAGCTACCCCAGAGCGTCTATGCATTGGTGGTGCCGGGGAATTCATTGGCCGGAATTTTAACCTGGCGCATATAAATTCCCGGCTTAGTGGGGAAAGTCACTCCGCCAAAGTTCTGGCTACTGCTCACCCTGATCTCCAAGACTGGGTAATCAGGGCCGGAAGCGCTAATTTCATTCCGCTGTTACAGGCCTTGGATCTTTCACGTCCCACCACCTTAAGCACTAGAACTCAGCGGGCGTTGGAGTTATTACCCCTGGAAACTTCGGCTTTATCCAGGGATTCTTGGTGGGCAACACTGATCTCCTTGAGTTGTTTATGTGGGCGACGTGAGCAGGCACGGATTACCGAGGAATTGATGGACTCGCTGGGGTGGTCTAGTGGTGGAGCGCCGCTTTGTGCTGAAGATATTGCCCACCAATGTCGGGATTCTTTGGCGGTGCTGTACCAGTTGGGGGCCTATTGCCCAGCAGGAGAGGCCAGATTATCTCCGGTTGAGCGATTAGAAATTTACCGATTCCTCCTAGCAGGGTAGTAGGCTGTGGGATCGTGTCTGATCTATCCGGAAATTCTGCAGCAATAAGTGCCCAGCCTCTTCCTACTCCGCCGAGTGCTCAGGAGCACGGGTTTGGGGTACAAGCTATGCGTTTCCTGGTATCGGGAGTTATTGCTGCTGTCGTAGATCTTGGATTAACCTGGACGCTGCGATTAGGTTTGGGTTTCGATGTAGTTCCCTCCCGATCTACTGGTTTTATTTTCGGAACACTGACCGCCTATCTCATTAATCGACGCTGGACCTTCCGTGCCGAACCATCATGGCGTCGTTTCCTCGCCGTAGCGGTGCTCTACGGAATCACTTTTGGTATCAATGTCGGTGGTCAGAAACTTGGCGAACATCTCTTCCTGTCCTGGGGGTGGGCGCCTGTTTTTGCCTTAGTGGTGGCCTTTGTTATTAGCCAGGGTATTGCCACGGTCATCAACTTCATTGTTCAGCGAACCGTGATTTTTAAGGTCTCCTAATAAACGTTCGTACTTCTCGGTCGTAAAGCAGCTTCCTGGTCCGGTTAGGTGATGCGCCGATTAGGCTAGTCGCCAGGTTTCGGGAAACGTTCTTTCCGGCCCATACGATGAAGCCTAAGCCATTCTCGGAAACCGGCGGGATCTTTACGATTGATCAGGAAGAACCAGGCAAAGCGAGCATATTCCTGTGGGAGGAGACGTCGCATCCCCGGTTGATTCATAAGGTACCCCCGGTTGCGGTAGGTGAAAAATCTCTTTCCCTCATGCTCGGGGTATTGGGTGTGCATTCGGCCACCAAGGATGGGTTTGAATTCCTCAGACCCGTCGGGGTGGAGGTAGGCGGTGGTTAGGCAAGTACCAAAGCGCTGCCCGGAGCGTACCAGCCTGCGGTGATATTCCACCTCATCACCGCGGATAAAGAGCCTTAAGTCTGGAACTCCAATTCGGTCAATGGTATCGGTGGAAAAAAGCGCTCCATTGAAAAGGGATGCTATACCCTCAAGGAGATCATCGGAGAGGTTATCTGGGTCCAGTAATTCCTCGCGGTAGCGTCGCCACTGCACACCGCGTCGTAGCGGAAAGGCCAGTTTAGTTGGATCAGCCAAGTCACATACCACGGGTGACACCGCATCTAAACCGTGGCGTTGAGCGCATTCCATCAATGTGGCGAGGACGTGTGTGTCTTCGGGGTGCCCGTCATCATCAGCACACCACACGGCATCAGCACCTAGGGCTAGGGCGGTGAGAAAACCGTAGGCAAAACCCCCGCCCCCGCCTAAATTGTGGCGCGAAGGAAGATACACTCCGCGGTCTCCGGCAATTTCGGCAAGGAGTTCTCGCACGGCGGTTTCATGACCGTTGTCAACAACAATGATGTGCTGGGGCGCTAGGGTTTGGTGAGCAACTTGGGTTAAGGATGCGCGAAGCAGATCGGCTCGATGATGAGTAACGATGACTGCAGCAATATTTTGGGCACCGGATAGAGAACCAGGGGTGGACATAGGTGTCATTTTAACGACGGTTCTCGGCGATATCGGACATGAGTCGACGAACGTGCTCACCAGCGGCTTTGCCCTCATAGGCTTCTACTACGTCATCGACATAACCGGCTTTCCGGATTTCTCCATGGTCGATCCACAACCCCGTGGTACATAGCTGGGCCAAAAAGTCATTGGAGTGGGAAGCGAAAACGAGGATGCCGGAGCGTTGCACCATGTCTTGGAGCCGAGTGCGGGCCTTAGCCATAAAAGCAGCATCGACGGCGCCGATGCCTTCATCGAGCAGGAGGATCTCCGGCTCGATGGAGGTCACGACTCCCAGGGCAAGTCGGATTCTCATACCTGTGGAGTAGGTGCGCAGCGGCATAGCCAGATAATCACCCAATTCAGAAAATTCGGCGATCTCGTCCATCTTCTTTTTCATTTGACGTCGAGTCTGACCTAAGAACAACCCCCGAATGATGATGTTCTCATAACCGGAAATCTCTGGGTCCATGCCCACTCCGAGGTCAAAGACGGGGGCCACTCGGCCGCGAATATCGGCCGAGCCGCGCGTCGGTTCATAAATCCCGGATAAAAGCCTTAAGAGCGTGGATTTGCCGGCACCGTTATGGCCCACCAAACCAACTCGGTCTCCTTCTCGGAGATGTAGGTTGATATTCTTCAAGGCTTCTACCACGACGACGTTATTGGAGTTTCGGCCAATAGCGCCGCCGGCGGCCCCGAGAAAGGCTTTTTTCATCGAGCGGGACTTGGCGTCAAAGATCGGGAAGTCCACGCAGGCGTTGTAGGTATCGACGGAAACCACGTGCTGTCCTCTGCTAGTTGGGGAAAGTTAATGATAACGGGATAGAGAGATACCGCAGCTACTGGGAAGCTTCCTTAATCCAGCGAGCTAAGGCATCGACGGTGGCATTATCACCGGGTCCTGGTTTTAAGAAGTAATTAGCGTGGGCGCCGCCTCCATTATTCATAGCTGTGCTTGCAGAGTTAAGTCCGCCGTCGCAGGCGAAATCCTGAGCTAAGCAATAATTGACTCGATGGGATGGGTCAGTGGCCGCTAAGGTGCGAGAGTTGACGGGTAAATCCCCGAGCACCCCATGCCCGGTTCCTGGCTGACCTATAAGCGAGGGATCACCAGGGGCCAGAAGAGGGTTGCCAAGATAAACAGCACCGCGTAATCGGCCCCCAGTATTATTCTGAACCTCTTTTTCAGTTGCTTCTAAAATCACCGCACCTTGGGAATAACCCAGGAAAATATACTGCGGGTGGCATCCCAACGCTGCGTCATTAGCCGCCACGACCCGTGGTACGCCAGTCACCCCGCGGTAGACAGAATCACTCAGGCCATTAATGGCAGTAGCCGCAATTTCTTGGGGCGGGGTATGAGAGAGCAACGTGGCGACGCGTCGGAGCGTTTCTTGCGGAGTCACATCCTCATCCACCTCGGCGATGCGGGGAATATACAGTGAGGCCGGATAAACTTCCGCATCCAGGGGAAGAACTTGCACATTCTTCATCACCCCAGGGTGTCTTGCCTCTACCGCCTGCAGTAGGGCGCGGAGGTTTTCTTCCTCATAACCGTTGCTCACCCAAGGGGAGTCAGGATGATAACGAGTAGGTTCGAGGTTTTCGTTCTGCTCTGAGCCACGAGCTGCGATGATGGTAACCGCAGGGCATTGCTCAGGGGCGCGGCTGGGGGACATGCTTTCAGCGACAGCCGGGCTTGATGCCAGTCCCACCCAGCAGCTGAGAAATGTGCCAGCCGCGGCGGCGAGGGTCAAGAGTTTGTGGGGAGTTGCCATCAAGTTCTCCTAGACCCAGTAGCTAACCCGGAACCGCCACTGGCGCATAGCGAGCAGCGCAATGATGAGGCCGACGACGGTGCAGGCGATGACTACCCACCAGTGATAAGCGGCGACGGGTTGGCCGATCATGGGAGCTCGGACTACTTCAAGGTAGTGGAATAGAGGATTGAGCTCAGCGATTTTCGCGCGTGAGGACACCCCGCCGCCTTGTTGGTGGAGGGTGCTGGTCATCCACACGATCGGGGTGACGTAGAACAGAAGTTGGGTTAGCGAATCAAGGAGAGGGGAGACATCGCGGTAACGGGTGGCGATGATGCCGAAGAACATTGAGACCCAGACTCCGTTAATGATGAGGAGAGCTAGCCCTGGGACAGCGAGCAGGATCTCCCAGCCGAGGTTTCGCGGGAAGATGATGAGCAGTAATACCCAAATAACTAGATTGTGGAGCAGGAATAAGGTTTGGCGCCACACCAGGCGGTAGACGTGGACGGATAGTGCCGATGGGAGTTGTTTAATGAGACCCTCATTGTCGATGAAGATATCTGATCCCTCTTTAATACAGCCAGAGATAAAGCCCCACATGATTAGTCCCACGGTGACGTGGGGGAGGAATTCTGATACTGAGATGCCGAAGAGTAAAGAATAAAGCAGTCCTAGGGCAAGAGCCATGACACCGGTGGCGATGGTGATCCAGAGGGGACCTAAGACTGATCGACGGTATCGTTGCTTGATGTCTTGGATACCCAGTTGCCACCACAATTCCCGTTGATGAAACCCGCGGACCAGATCCTGCCAGGCGGTGGCAAAAGTCTGTGAGCGCGATGGCGGAATGACCCGGTCATCCGTTGTTGTCATCCGGGATAAATCATCGGCCAACTCAGAGGTATGCAGAGCTGCTACATCATTTTCTTTATCCTGCACGAAATTTACCCTAGCGTGTCCGGGTAGCCCCGTTCACCTTGGCTCTCGCATTCTGAGCTTAAACAGGGCATAATTCAGGGGAGACTAAGCCGGGTAATCCACCGATCGTGAATGGACATTAAGTGAAGGAGGCAACCTACATGAGTTATGACGTTGCTCGTGTACGCGGGTTGTACGTCTCTATTACAGCAGGTTGGACCTATCTTAATGCTCATCAGCGTCCGCAGATTCCTGAGCGAGTAAGTAGTGCCGTGGCTCGAGCGTTTAGAACGGCTCCTCAAGTGACGGAAAATAGTGGGGGATATGGGTCACATTCGCGCCATTCCCAGCCTGGGCACATTGATGCCTTGCGTTCTTTGCACGCTGCTCGGATGGCGATAGCGGATTTATGCGGAGCCACTGCAGACCGGGTCTTGCTGGGAACTGGCTTAGCGGAACTGTATCGCCAATTAGCTGCTGCCATGCAACCGCTGCTAGGGAACTCCTCGTCAGTGGTGCTGAGTCAGTTGGATCCGCCGGAGCTTAATGCGGCTTTTACGCAAAATTCGGTCGCTGAGGTTCGTTGCGCCCAACCTGATCTGGGCACCGGGGAGTTACCAGCCTGGCAGTATCGAACAGTGGTTGATGGCAGTACCCGATTGGTGTCAGTAGGTGCGGCTCACTCCTCTTTAGGTCCAGTGGCTCCAGTTCGACGAATTGCGGAAATCACCCATCAACGTTCCCGCGCCTGGGTCCTCGTCGACGCCACGGCCTACGCTATGTATCGCCCTATCTCGCCGGATTACTGGGACGCTGACATTATTGCCATTGATGTGGCGAAATTAGGTGGACCAGAAGTCGCAGCCCTGGTATTCCGAGATACCGCGATGCTAAAACGGCTACGAGCACTCAACCCTCATTGCCCGGAGGACTCCACCGCAAAATTGGAATACCCGGTATCGGCAGGTTTAGCCGGCGGGGTGCCTGCGTTAGTAGATCATTTAGCTAATTTGGTGGATTCCCCCGGAACCCGACGCACTCGACTACTGCACTCTATGCGGGCTTTGGCCCGCTATGCCGAGGACTTGGGCTATTACCTGCTGCGTTCCTTAGAATCGCTTCCGGCGGTCCATATTTTAGGGGTATCCGGTGAAGCCGCCGGCGGCGGAGTTCATGACCGTATCCCCTGTGCCAGCTTCTTAGTCCACGGGGTTCCCGCGGCGACTGTCTATCAGCGTTTAATTGACAACGGTTTGGTATCTACAGTGGCGCAACCTACCGAACTCATGGAGAGTATGGGTGCCGTTGACGCCGGCGGGGCCGTGACTGTGTCGCTGTCTCCCTTTTCCACCACTCACGATATTGATCAGCTCATCCGGGCTATGGCTTCGCTGGCTTAAACCTCAAGGACGAGTTTTCCGCTCACCTCCCCGGAATCGAGAAGTTCGTGAGCCCGAGCAGCTTCAGCAAGCGGCAGCGTGGCATGGATGTGGTTTTTGATACTGCCATTCGCTAGGAGCGGCCACACATGCTCAAGAGTAGATGCGACGATGGCGGCTTTATCTTTCCGAGGTCGTGACCTTAAGGTAGTTCCTCGAATGGTCAGCCGTTTCATCATCAACAAACCCAGGTTGACTTCTGCTTTACGGCCACCCTGGACAGCAATAGTAATCAGATTCCCCTCTGGTGCGAGAGCCCGGATATTGCCTTCCAGATAAGGGCCACCTACGACATCCAAAATGGTGTCAACAGAGTTCTTGAGCTCCTTAGACCAGTCATCCTGACGGTAATTGAAGAGCATATCCGCGCCGAGTTTCCGGCAATACTCTAGCTTTTCAGCACTGCCTGCGGTGACTGCTACCTCGCAGCCCTGGGCTTTGGCTAATTGGATAGCGAATGAGCCGATCCCGCCTGCCCCGCCGTGAATAAGGACTCGCTGCCCGGCGGATATTTTGGCTATTTGCCCTAGGTTATTCCACACCGTGCACGCTACTTCTACCACGGCGGCGGCTTCGGTGAGGGAATAACCATCGGGAATGGGAAGCAACTGCCCCTCCGGAACCGCTGCATATTCGGCATAAGCGCCGCCGGCTAGCAAACAGCATACTTCTTCACCGGTGGTGCGCTGGGTGTCGCCGGGATCAGCGATAACTCCGGCGCATTCTAAGCCAATGATGTCGGATTCACCGGGGGGTGGTGGATAGTTTCCTGCTGCCTGGTTGAGATCAGCCCGGTTTACCCCGGCAGCGTGGATCTTGACGAGGACTTCTCCTGGTTTAAGCTGCGGTACGTCGACCTTCTGAAGTTCTAATGCCCGGTTGTTGTGGGGATCGGTTTGCACGATGGCGTGCATTGATGAGGAATTATTCTGCTGAATCATGCTAACCCAGGGTAGCGTCCCGTGGCGTTATGCGCTTGGAATGGTTTCCGGTTAAATCCTCAGTGGCCGGATAAAAATCTGGCAAATAGAACTGACGATGCT
The DNA here is from genome assembly GCF_014522205.1 of Corynebacterium poyangense. NCBI lineage: Bacteria > Bacillati > Actinomycetota > Actinomycetes > Mycobacteriales > Corynebacteriaceae > Corynebacterium > Corynebacterium poyangense. Next base: position 204,668 of record NZ_CP046884.1, read on the forward strand.
GAGGACGGCTAGGCCTATTGCGGCGGAGAGCCAGGATTGCACCACCAGAACAATCCCCACCTGTTCCAGGGCGTAATAGCTCAGCCCCAGCAGAGCTAGGCTCAAAAGCACGGAGAATAGTCCCAAGGTGAGGATGCGAAGAGGTAGGCTTGCGCGTCGGACTATTGTGGCGAGCACGGAATTAATGAGGGTCCAAACGGCTGCGGCTACCAGTAGCGTGGTCCACGGGTTGTGGTATTGACTGCGAAGACTAATCCCTGGAACGTACGCCAGCACCACATACATGCCGATGGCAATGACGAGCGTATGAAGTAGGAAGTTCCATAAGAATCTCACCCTAAAGATTCTACTGTTTTTGGTTCGACGTCTAATCAGCTTGGAATAACCACTCTGCGCCGGTTATTTCCGCTTTGGTGCATGGTCCGCTAAAGTAGGGACGTCTCATGGTTCGGGGATTACCGGGCAGTGAGTAAGGGAGGCGTGGCAGAGCGGCCGAATGCACTGGTCTTGAAAACCAGCGATGGGAAACCATCCGCGGGTTCAAATCCCGCCGCCTCCGCCAAAGTCACCAGTCAACACGGTAATTAGTTGAGTGGTGACTCTTTTTTGTAAGAGCTAGAGGGACAGCCGTTTCCACGCCTCTAAAAAGGCGGTGGTTTCTTCCTCATTGGTGATGCTAATTCTTAACCCCTCGGGGAATGGGCGCAGGATAATTCCTTCTTCAGCCATAGCGTTAGCTATTTTCTTCGCGCGTGAGGGATCATCCATGGGCAACCAAATAAAATTTCCTTGAGAGGGTTGGGCTCCAACAGCGACTGCGGCTCGATCCCGTTGTTGGATAGTTTCCGCGGTTGCGGACAAGATTTCTGCCTTGTGTTCGAGGCAAAATTTGGCTGCGGCCTGGGCAATAGTGCTCACCGAAAACACCGGGGCAACCTTATAAATCGCTTCAATAATGCGTGGATTACCGAAGGCATACCCTACTCTCAACCCAGCAAGCCCCCATGCCTTAGAGAACGTACGCAAACCAATGAGGTTCTCGTAATTCTTGATCTCTTCTACCGCATTGGGGGTATCCTCTGCCTGGTTGTACTCAAAATAGGCTTCATCCAAGGCAACGACAATATCCTTAGGGACTTTTCCCATAAACTCAGCGAACTGAGCTTGGGTGATGGTTGTTCCGGAAGGGTTATTGGGGTTGCACACAAAAATCAACCGTGTGCGATCAGTGACGGCGTTGGCCATGGCATCAAGGTCTAAGGACTGATCGGGTTGAAGGGGTACCGCGACGTCTACTGCACCATGGACCCGGGCGAAAAGGGGATAGGCTTCAAAGCTGCGCCAGGGGAAGATGACTTCATCGCCATCTGTGCAGGTGACTTGAACTAACTGTTGGCATAATGCCGAAGATCCCGTACCGACCGCGATCTGGTTGACGTCAAGCCCCAAGTGCTGCGCTAAGGCCTTCTTCAAGGCAACAGCATCATTATCGGGATAGCGGTGTGGATTCTTAAGCTCCCCCATAATCATGGTGCTGAGTTCCGGGAGCGGGAAACGAGCGAGTTCATTGGATGAGAGCTTCACTGCTTCCGGTGCATCTTCCCCCGGTAGGTAGAGGGGAAGCTGAGCGATGTCTGGTCTGATCATGACCACAGTCTATATTTGATCTAGATCACATTTTTGCTCATATCTGCAGGAAACATGGATTATTGCACCGGTAGAGAATTGACCACCTCCCAGAGCAGCCTGGCAGCTACCTTGGCAGTACGATCATCAATATCAAAGCGGGGATTAAGTTCCACTACATCAACCAGACGCAGCTTTCCACTGGCCGCCACAGAGGTAATGATGTGGCGGACCTTGTGCAGGTCAAGCCCGATTGTGGCTGGGGCGCTTACCCCGGGAGCAACAGCAGCGGAAAGAACATCCAAGTCAATGGACAAATGCAGGGAATCAACGTCGTTAATTCGTTCGCGGAGAATATCTGTTATTTCTTTCAGGCTTGAATTATTAAGGTGGTCCTCTTCCCAATAGCTTGCGCCTAGAGAGTCTGCGATGGCAAATAACTCTGAGGTGTTATTGGGCCGAGAAATTCCGAGGACGGTGTAGTCTGCGCCGCAATGAAATTCCTGGCAGATCTGATAAAAGGGTGTTCCCGAGGTAGCTTCCTGGGCCTGGCGTAGATCAAAATGAGCATCCACGTTTATGATCCCCACCGGGTGTTGTGAGGGAAGTCCTCTTCTTAATCCGCAGTGAGAGCCATAGGCAGTTTCGTGGCCTCCGCCAAGAACCAACGTGAGGGGATGGTGGTGAACTGTGGAAGCTACCAGCGTGGCTAGTCTCGTCTGTCCAGCTTCAAGATCTTGATCTGACACCACGACGTCGCCATAATCCTTCAAGGATCGAGGCGTGCCATGGACTGCCAAGGCCCCCAAAGCCGCACGGAGTTTATCGGGGGCGCAGGCTGCTCCTGGACGGCCTAAGTTACGTCGAACCCCTTCGTCGCTGGCGAAACCGATGACAGCAAGCTCTCCGGTTTCCTTGACCAAGTGGTGCCACCGCTGCCCATCATTGCGCCCATCCCAGGCCTGTGAAGGTTGATACATGTGGCAATAATAAATGAAAATCCAGGTCATCCGGCATGAGCTAGGTCAAGACTTGTCTGAAACTCCGGAACTCTGATTAATCTGAGGTTATGACCCAGAACACTTCACGCAGTAGCAAGGTGCCAGCTGCACAGCATACTTTGGCAATCTTAAAGCTGCTCACTGCGGTAGATGCGCCCATGTCTGCTGCGCGTATTGTTCAGGAAACTAGGATTCCGCGATCTACGGTTTATCATCTTCTGGCAGTGATGGAAGAAGCTGGATTTGTGGTTCATCTTCACCAAGAAAAGGCCTATGGTTTAGGGCTAGCAGCGTATGAGATGGCGAACGCTTATTCTCGGCAGCAACCTTTAGCGCGGGTGGGGCTGCGTTTTGCTCGGCAATTGGCATTGCAGGTGCAAGGTAGTGCACATATTAGTTGTTTATCCGGATCGGAAGTGCTGTATTTGCTTGAGGAACGCGCACCAAACGGGGTGCGATTACTCACCGATGCAGGCGTTCGTCTCGAAGCGCTGCGGACAGCGAGCGGCAAAGCCATGCTTGCTTTTCGAAGCTCCGCTGAGATCAAGGCGGCAGTCGGGGTGTGTGGGGTTGGAGGGCAGAAATATCGGGATGTGGAGCGCGAGTTAGAAGAAATTCGGGATCGCGGGTGGGCGACGGAATACGCGCAGGTCAGCCCCGGCCAGGAATCAATCGCGGTTCCTATTTTCGATCATCTTGGCCGGGCTGCCTCTGCCTTAGCAGTGACCTTTTCAATCGGATCATTAGATAGGCGGAACATTGCGGAATTGATAGAGGAGGTGAGGGAATCAGCCGCAAAAATAGCGATTGCGGTGTATCGTACTAGGCCAAAATAACTGCTATCACCTGCGAAGTCTTGGATACCGGATAGCTAGTCAACTAAAACTCTCCACTGCCTCTAGTGATCTGAAATACATTAAAGACTGATAGCTCCGATGCTCAAAGAAAGGTAGCGGTGATCATGTCAACTTCCCATCCCCGAGTCATCAAGGCTCCCCGCGGAACTCAGCTCACGGCTAAATCATGGCAAACCGAAGCGCCTATGCGAATGCTCATGAATAACTTGGACCCTGAGGTGGCTGAACGTCCAGAGGATCTTATTGTCTATGGTGGGACCGGGCAAGCAGCTCGCAACTGGGAAGCATTCGACGCCATTATTGACGTGCTTAAAAGCCTCGAAGAAGATGAAACTTTGCTTGTTCAATCAGGCAAGCCGGTGGGGGTTTTCCGCACGAATGTTTGGGCGCCTCGGGTTCTTATTGCTAATTCAAACCTCGTGGGCGATTGGGCAAATTGGCCAGAATTTCGGAAGCTCCAGGCTGAAGGTTTAATGATGTACGGCCAAATGACTGCCGGTTCGTGGATCTACATTGCTACTCAAGGAATTTTGCAAGGCACCTTTGAAACTTTTGCTGCTATTGCGAAGAAAAAGTTCGACGGCTCTTTGCGCGGAACTATCACCTTGACCGGGGGATGTGGCGGTATGGGTGGTGCTCAACCTTTAGCTGTGACACTTAATGGTGGGGTGTGTGTAATTGTGGACGCGGATCGGAGTCGACTGGAACGGCGAAAAGCAAAGCGCTACCTTGACGTCATAGCTGAATCCGTTGATGATGCCGTTACTCAAGCACGAGAAGCACAGTCTGCTAGCAGGGCTTTGTCTATTGGGGTGGAAGCCAATGCCGCTGATGTATTCCCAGACATGCTTGCGCGGCATCGTTCCGGAGAGATCCGGATAGACATTGTGACTGACCAAACAAGTGCCCATGATCCTTTGTCCTATCTGCCGCGGGATGTGCTTTTTGAGGACTGGCACCGTGAAGCAGAAGAGGATCCAACTACTTTCACTAAAAAGTCACGTGAGTCAATGGCTATTCAAGTTCAGGCCATGGTGGAATTTATGGATGAAGGGGCAGAGGTCTTTGATTACGGAAACTCTATTCGGGATGAGGCGCGGTTAGCGGGCTATAGCCGAGCTTTTGACTTCCCCGGTTTTGTTCCGGCCTATATCCGGCCGCTGTTCTGCGAGGGGAATGGACCGTTCCGTTGGGTGGCTCTATCCGGTGACCCGGAAGATATCCGGATCACGGATCAGGCGCTTAAGGAATTATTCCCCGATAACGAACACCTTCATCGTTGGTTGGACGCCGCAGAAGAATTTGTTGAATTTGAAGGTTTGCCGGCGCGGATTTGTTGGCTCGGTTATGGTGAACGCCATAAAGCCGGGTTGCTATTTAATCAATTAGTCCGGGAGGGCAAGCTCAAGGCCCCGATTGTTATTGGGCGCGATCATCTAGATTCTGGATCCGTTGCGTCGCCTTACCGAGAAACTGAGTCCATGCTCGACGGATCCGACGCTATCGCTGATTGGCCGCTCCTGAACGCCTTAACGTCGACGTCGTCGGGAGCTACCTGGGTATCAATTCACCATGGTGGCGGTGTGGGCATGGGTCGCTCTATTCACGCCGGTCAGGTCATAGTAGCTGATGGGACGGAGTTGGCTGCGCAAAAACTGGAGCGGGTTTTGAGTAACGACCCTGGGATGGGGGTTATTCGACATGTTGATGCTGGTTATGAGCGTGCGAATGAGGTCGCCAAGGAACGCGGTGTGCGAATTCCGATGCCGTTTACGTCACGGGAGTCCGGGGAGTAGGAAATAGCAAGGAAGACTATCGGTCACCGACTTAAGGGTGATTGCTTTGCTCGCGAGGAGATCTTCCTTCCCTGCAGACGACGTCTGAGAAAAACTATTGACACTCAATGGGAAATGAGCGAAATTTTTTGTGATGCAGATGCGATTAATGCCGAAGAAGAAATAACAGGCATTAGTTAGCTGAGTGCGGCCTGGGCTATCACAGGTTCTTGGCTTGTGGTAACTGCCCCACCTTATAGAACAGAAGGAGAACAGCGATGACTGACTCATTGCGGGAGAACTCACCAGGAGTAATCCGGGTAGAGCGCCGGTCTGTTGGTTTTATTCCTCAACAAGAGCGGTACGGTAACGCCTGGAATCAATTTACTCTGTGGTTCGGGGCAAATCTGCAAATCACCACGGTGGTCACTGGGGCACTCGCCTATGTGTTAGGTGGAGATGTCTTTTGGTCACTTATCGGACTATTCATCGGTCAAGTAGCTGGTGGCGTGGTGATGGCACTGCATTCCGCTCAAGGGCCTCGGCTCGGTCTTCCCCAGATGATCTCTTCCAGAGCACAATTTGGGGTCTATGGCGCAGCAATACCGCTGATCCTCATCATCTTCATGTACCTTGGTTTCGCCGCTTCAGGGACAGTGCTCGCCGGGCAAGCAATCACCAACCTTTATCACGGCTCTACCTGGAGCGGGATCCTTATTTTTGGTGCAGCCAGTGCAGTTTTCGCCATCATCGGCTACAACATCATCCACCGACTAAGCCGCTGGGTCAGCGTAATAAGCATCATCGCATTTGCCTACTTATTCTTTCGTTTCTTCATCATCGCCGATGTTGGGGACCTACTTAGCATCAAAGAATTTACCTGGCCATCATTCTTACTAGCTATGGCGTTATCTGCGTCATGGCAAATAGCCTATGGTCCCTATGTTGCTGATTACAGCCGCTATCTTCCAGAAAATACGAAATCAAATTCTGTTTTTATTTTAACCTTAGCCGGAACAGTAATCAGCTCAACAATAGCTATGAGCTTTGGTGTTTTTATTGCCGCCTGGGCGGGCGATGCATTTAAAGGTGATGAGGTTGGCACCGTAGTTCGTCTCGGTACAGGAGGTGTGGTCGCCGGTCTGATATATCTTTCTATCGCAATCGGAAAACTATCTATCAATGTTTTAAATACGTACGGTGGATTTATGTCCATGATGACCACATATAGTGGTTTTCGCGGGAAAGCTGAGATACCTCAGAGCCTTCGCATCATATCGATATTAATCATGACTACTATTAGTTGTTTAATTGCGCTATTGGGACGAGATGAATTTCTTCCAGCTTTTAGCTCTTTCCTTCTTTTCCTACTAACATTCTTTATCCCTTGGTCGGCTATTAATCTAGCTGACTTTTATTGGATATCTAAAGAAAAATATGATGTCCCCGCCTTAGCTGATCCAGATGGACGTTATGGGCGGTGGAATGTTTCGGCACTTATTGCTTTTATCGGCGGCATCCTCATCCAGCTTCCTTTTGTTGCTACCCACTTTTACACCGGACCGCTAGTGGCAAAGCTAGGTGGGGCGGATATTTCGTGGATTGTCGGACTGGTTGCCACTACTGTTCTCTATCTAGCACTTCGCCCCTTAGACCGTCGCACTTTTCCAGACCACACCATTCTTCCTGAAGAAAATCCAGTCAGGCACGTTGACGGAAGCTAACTATGGGTGAGGATCTGAGGAAAACACCCGTGCTTGATGGTTCAGCAGTAACCGGGGTCAGTAATGAGAAGCCATTGACCTCAGTGACACCGGGTGCAGGTACGTTGCGAGGCTTGTCGAACAGGAAAGAATCATGAATAATTCTCATTCCCACGCAAAGATTTTTTATGGCATATCGGAACTTCATACTGTTTCTCACCAGGGAGTCATCAACGATGCTGCCATCGTTATCGACGATGGCATAGTGCAATGGGTGGGGGAACAGCGCTTAGCTCCAGACGTCGACAATAGTGTGAATCTCCAGGGCAAAGCGGTTCTCCCAGGATGGGTGGACAGCCACACCCATATGGTTTTTGCGGGGGACCGTTCTGCGGAATTTGAAGCTCGTATGGCGGGGGAAGATTATGTTGCCGGTGGAATTGCTCTCACTATGGAAGCGACTCGACACACCGGCGAACAAGAACATATCCGGCTCCTTGAGGAACGTGTTCAGGCGGCCTATGAAGGCGGAACCACGACTCTGGAAACGAAAACAGGATATGGGTTGGATGTTGCTTCCGAGGAATTAGCTGCGCGAATTGCTGGTCAATACGTTGATGACGTGACATTTTTGGGTGCTCATTTAGTACCGCCAGGCATGGACAGTGAGGACTACACCGATCTGGTGTGCGGGCCGATGTTAGAGGCGGTGAGCCCTTATGTGCAATGGATCGACGTGTTTTGCGAGCGCGGAGCGTTTAGCGAGGAGCAGTCGCGTCGAGTGTTGCAGGCCGGGCTGGAACGCGGTTTGCAACCTCGGGTACATGGCAATCAATTAGGCCTTGGGCCGGGAGTAAAGGTGGCGGTTGATCTTGGGGCAGCAAGCGTCGACCATGTCAATTACGTCTCCGATGAGGATATTGCGCTTTTGGCTGCCTCAGACACCGTAGCCACAGTTCTTCCAGCATGTGATTTATCCACCCGGCAAACCCTAGCACCGGCACGAAAATTGCTTGATGCCGGGATCAACCTCGCAATTGCCACCAACCTTAACCCCGGCACCTCGTACACCTCCTCAATGAATTTTTGTATCAGCACAGCAGTACTGCAGATGCGGTTGAGTTTGGCAGAAGCTATCCATGCTGGGACAGCGGGTGGGGCTCGGGCATTGAATCGACACGACGTGGGCGAAGGCAAAGATTCTCAAGGAAGACCAGCTAAAGGTTGTTTAACCCCTGGTTCTGCGGCGGATTTCCAGGTCTTGAACAGCGCTCACGCCATTGATTTGGCGTATCGGCCAGGAATGCCCATGACCTACCAAGTTTATCGAGCCGGTCACCAAGTGAACTAACACCAGATATCAACGTGGAAAGGATGAATATGGCTGAAAACCTTGTCACCGTGGGCATTCACGCACTCAGCGTGAGCGAGGTTGTCAACGTGGCGCGTCATGGCTGGAAAATTGAATTAGCGGAGGACAGCCTCAAGGTCATGTCTGAAACCAGGGCCCGAATTGATGAGCTAGCAGGCCACAATGACCCGGTCTACGGGGTTTCGACGGGTTTCGGAGCTTTAGCCAGAAAACATATCCCGGAAGAAAAGCGCACTCATCTGCAGTGCAGTCTAGTTCGAAGCCACGCAGCCGGATCGGGTCCGGAGGTCGAAACAGAGGTTATTCGGGCGTTAATGTTGCTGCGGCTCTCAACGTTGGCTACCGGACGAACCGGAGTGCGTGTTGAGGTAGCGGATAGTTATCTACGGTTGCTCAACGCCGGGCTCACCCCATGTGTCCATGAATACGGATCATTGGGATGCTCAGGGGATTTGGCACCATTGTCTCATTGCGCCTTGGCCCTCATGGGGGAGGGGAATGTTCGGAATCGCGAGGGGCATCTTCTTCCCGCGGCGGAGGCATTAGAACACGCCGGGATTTCCCCAGTTATTCTGCGGGAGAAAGAGGGGCTGGCGCTGATCAACGGGACCGACGGGATGTTAGGCCAACTCTGTTTAGCGCTGACTGACTTACAAGAGCTAGCAAAACTTGCCGATCTGGCTGCCGCCATGTCGGTTCAAGGTCTACGCGGAACCACTGGTGTTTTTGAACCTCACCTTCAGGCCTTACGTCCACAGCCAGGTCAAGCGCTATCCGCCGCAAATATCTTGGCGCTATGTCAAGAATCAGAGATCCTGGATTCTGCCTTTGAGGAATTTAAAGTTTCCCATGTTCAGGATGCATATTCTATCCGTTGTGCACCCCAAGTGGCGGGCGGATTCCGAGACACGTTAGCCCATGCGGAGAAGGTTGCAGACAATGAATTAGCAGCCGCTATAGATAATCCAGTGGTGACCCCGGAGGGCGATGTTCGTTCCAACGGGAATTTTCATGGCGCCCCCATCGCGTATGTCTTAGATTTCTTAGCCATTGTGGTTGCGGATTTAGCCAGCATTTCCGAACGACGTACTGACCGTTTCCTGGATCCGGCTCGAAATCGAGGGCTGCATCCTTTCTTAGCAGATGATCCCGGAGTGGACTCTGGGCACATGATTGCGCAGTACACCCAAGCAGCAATTGTTTCTGAACTTAAGCGTCTAGCGAACCCTGCGTCGGTTGACTCCATTCCCTCCTCAGCCATGCAAGAAGATCATGTCTCGATGGGGTGGTCTGCGGCGCGGAAGTTAAGGAAAGCGGTGGATGGATTACGACGGGTTTTGGCTATTGAAATTCTCACTGCTGCACGGGCTATTGATATGCGCGGGGAAAAACCGTCTGCGCCGGTGGCTGCGGTTATTTCTCGGCTGCGTCTAAGGGTGCCCGGGGTGGGGCCGGACCGTTTTCTCGCTCCGGAAATTGAAGAGACGGTGACTCTTTTGTCCAATGGTGAACTCCTGTCTGCTCTTGCTGATACCGGTATTACCTTGCGCTAGAGTCTCCTTCTTTCCAGCGCTCTATCCCGCCGCGGAAGCTGCTCAGCGCCGGGGCGAGCGTCGAATTCTCCGGCAGATGCCGGCGCAAAATCCGGATCGCCTCCTCGGAGCGGGCTCCGCTGCGGCAGTACAGCACCACAGGGGTGTCCGCAAGAGTGCGGATATATTCAGCGCATTGTTCGGGGTGGTCGTGGATTGTACTGAGCGGGAGGTTGATGGCTGAAGGGATATGTTCTTCGTGAAATTCTCCGGGTTCTCGGACATCAATGAGCTGCGCATCGGCGGGCAGCTGGTAGGTGATCGGAACCGAGGGGCCAATGGCTGGCCCGAACGTCACCAAACGTTCTGTGACCTGGGGGTTAGCTGTAAGCGGGAGGTATTCCCATTCTCCGGTGAGGGAGTCAAAATACCCGATTTTCCCGATGAGGCATTCTCCGCAGCCACTGAGGAATTTTAAAGTTTCCATTGCCATGGTTGCTCCGACAACTCCGACCACTGGCCCGAGAACACCGGCTTCAGCGCAGTTAGGGATAGTGCCGGGTGCGGGTGGGTGCGGGAAAAGGTCTTCGTAGACTGGGCCGTGTCCGGCATGGAATACCGAAAGCTGGGCGTGCCAGCCTAAAACAGCTGCCCAGACGTGGGGAATGTGTAGCTGCGCGCAGGTGGCTGAAATGATATGCCGGGTATCAAAATTATCGCTTCCATCGAGGACAATATCTGCGCCGTGGAGAACGGCGGGGGCTTCGGGCCAGGTGAGGCGCCCTCGAATGATATCGACGTCGGTGAAGGGGTTGAGCTCCTGGATCCGATCCCGCGCAGATTCTACTTTCGGCACTCCCACATTCGCGGTGGGGTGGATGATTTGGCGGTGCAAGTTAGATAGTTCTACGACATCATCATCGATGACGCTGATATGTCCGACGCCGGCCGCTGCCAGGTAGAGCAGAGCCGGGGACCCTAAACCTCCGGCCCCAACCACCGCCACCCGACTATCCTCTAATTTTTGTTGCATCTTCTCATCAAAGCCAGGCAGGTTGAGCTGTCGGACATAGCGTTCATATCGCTTCGTCATTGCAAACCTACCCATTCCGTGCTGCCGTCGACGAAGAGCTGTTCTTTCCAGATCGGGACTTCTGTTTTCACCCGGTCGCATATCTCAGCTAACGCTGCAAAGGCTTCGGTGCGATGCGGCGCAGCCACCACCACCAGAAACGCTAAATCACCAATCCGAAGATCACCCGTGCGGTGTGCCACCCAGGCTCGAACCGGCGGGTAGTGATGAAGCACCTCAGAAACAACGCGGGCTAGTTCTCTATCTGCAGAGGGGTGGGCGCTGTAGCTGAGTGCTTTCACGGCGTGCCCACCATCGTGGTTGCGAACCACCCCTTCGAAACAGACCACAGCTCCGGCTTCTGGTGTGGTGGTCTGGGTTTTAGCCTGAGCAATAAGCTGTTCTAGGGGTTGGGCGGAAATCTGAGAAGTAACCAACGTCCCTGCCTTGGTGTCGGTGGTGTCCTGGCCCCTATTAAGTAACTGGGTGAGGTGCGGCAATAGCGGGCGCAGCACCTCGCAACCGTCGCGCACCCCGCCGGTGGAGCCGGGAAGGGTCATGCAAAAAGTTCTTCCGCTAATGCCGGCCACGGCGCGTGATGCTACTGCTAAGGGGGTGTTTTCAAGCCCGCGGAGGAAAAATGCTTGCACTATGCCGGGCATGGGGCGTTGGATGTGGCGGCTTACCACTTCGACAGTCAGGTCATCAAGGGTGACCCCGGTTCCGCCGGAGGTTAAAAGCACATCCGGGAGTGCGCGTGGATTGCGGAAAAGTTCATCAATCACGTTGCTAATCTGGGAATCTTCCACAACGCGCGCCGGCGGGGTGTGGTAACCCAACTCATTAAGAAACTCTACGGCTATAGGGCCCGAACGGTCTTCATAGGTGCCGCGGGCTGCTCGGGTGGAGGCCACAATTACTAGGCCGGTGCGCATGTTCTTAGCTCCTTGAGTCACAATGGATAGATCCTAACCTGGTCTCCGCCATGAAGAGTTGCCCCCGCTGGAATTCTCACGAGAGAATCGGCGTGGGCGGCGGAAATAAGAAGGTGAGATCCCGGACCGCTAAGGATCTCCACTTCTGTTCCTGCTTTGGAGTGGTGTAGGTGGGCGCGTCGGAATTGTTCCTTTCCAACAATCCCAGTGATTTCAGGGGAACTAGTTATTAGACGTGCCCATTGGGGAGGCGGACAGTGCTGCGGGGATAGCGCCGGGGCTACGAACAGCCGGAAACTTACCAGCGTTGAGATGGGATTGCCGGGTAGAGAAATGACGGGTATCCCGTGGTACTCGGCAAGTCCTTGGGGGCCGCCAGGCTGCTGAGCTACATGACCGAACCAGGCTGAAGGACACTGCCCGAAAACTTGTTTAAACACCTCGTACTTTCCGTGGCTAATTCCACCGGAGGTGATAATGGCGTCAACCGTGGTGGTACTCAGTGCAGTGGCTAGGGCTTGATCACATTCCTCGGGTTGATCTCCGCTATGGATCCGGCCAGCTACCTCCATCCCAAAGCGTTGGGCTAAAGCGGCAAGCAAAGGCCCATTTGCGTCGGGGAGGCTTGCTGAGACATCGCCGCGCATATCGTGAGGTTCGACGCCTACCGGGTGGATTTCTTCTCCTGCGGTGCACAGCAATAGTCGTGGGCGTCGAACGACCTCGACTTCTGTGATGTCTTGGCTTGCTAAGGCCCCCACCATTACCGGGCTAATGACTGTTCCTGCCGGTGCGAGGATATCACCTTGCCGGCAGTCACTTCCTTGGAAACGGATGAACTGGTTGGCGGCGGTCGCTGGGATACGAATGTCAGGGGCATCGAACTGCGGCGGATGGCAGTGCTCTACGGGCACAATCGCAGCGGTTCCGGCAGGGACTTTCGCTCCCGTCATAATCGGAGCAACGCAGTCTTTTAACCCCTCCGGGTAGAGGGTGTGGGGATCAGTGCCGGCCGGAATGATCGGTCCGACTGGCCAGGTGCTTTCTTGGTTGAGGGCGGTGCGTGGAAGCGCGAAGCCGTCCATCTGGGAATTGTCAAAGCGCGGGGAATCTGTTGAGGCGTGAACATCGTAGGCGAGTACCTGGTTCATGGCTTGGTGGAGTGGCAACCGTTGGTGCGGAAGCTGAGGAATCCGCGTGCGGATAGCGTTCAGGTGCTCTTCGGGGGTGCGCATGTCACTACGGTACGGCATTGTGGAGGTATGGAGATTCATTATTTTGCGGCGGCCCGGGCTGCGCGGGGAAAAAGCATGGAGCAGCGGGATCGTGTTCCTGAAACGTTGGAGGAGTTATTAGCCGAGTTGCGTGCTGAAGCGCCCCAGGAGAACTCCTCTGAGGAGATGGGGTTAGCGGATGTGTTGGAGCAGTGCAGTTTTTTGCTTGATGGAGAAAAAGCCCAGCTCCATGCTGGGCTTGCCGGGGTAAAGCGGGTCGATATTTTGCCGCCCTTTGCCGGGGGTTAAGTGATTTTTTCCCAGGCCGCCAAGAAAAGATCTGTTTCTGCTCTGTTCGTGACGGTGATGCGAAGCCCCTCCGGGAAGGCGCGAACCAGAACCCCGTGTTCGGCTAGACGCTCGGCAAGCTCCGGGGCGGTTGCGGGATCATCGCAGGGTAGCCACACGTAGTTGGCTTGTGATCGCTGCACGCCTAAGGCGTCGGCTACTCGATCCCGCTGGATGACGGTTTCTTCGGTGCTGGCCATGACTCGGTCTGCGTAGTCGAGGCAGGTTAATGCTGCGGCTTGAGCAACCGCATTGACGCTGAAAGGCAAGCAGACTTTATTTAATGCGCTGATGATCTCTGGAGCACCAAAAGCATAGCCCACGCGAATACCGGCCAACCCCCACGCCTTAGAGAAGGTTCTTAACCCCACAACGTTGGGGTGGCGGGCGATTTCTTCGGTGGCCACTGGGGTGTCAGCGGCGCGATTATATTCGAAATAGGCCTCGTCAAGAGCTACTACGACGTCTTCTGGGACTTTATCCATAAACTCCGCAAATTGGGAGGTAGTGATGGTGGAGCCCGAAGGATTGTTGGGGTTGCAGACAAAAATGAGCCGGGTGCGGTCATTGATGGCGGCGATCATGGCGTCTAGGTCAAGACCGTTGTCTGCGGTGAGCGGCACCATGACCGGCTGAGCGCCGTGGACCTCTGCGAAAATGGGGTAGGCCTCAAAACTACGCCAGGGGAAGATGACTTCATCTCCGTCGTGGCAGGTGATTTGAACCAGCTCTTGGCAGATAGCTGATGATCCACACCCCACGGAGATTTGGTTACTTTCTAGACCTAAAAACTCCGCGATTTTTGCTCTGAGTTTATCCACCCCCATATCCGGATAACGGTTTGGATTGTCCAGCACCTCCATCACAGCTTCTTTTACCTCTGGAACGGGTGCTGTGGTGACCTCGTTGGAGGATAGTTTGATAGCTCCGGGGTAGTCTTTTCCGGGAACATATTCTGGCATGTCAGCGATTTCGGCACGGATCATGTTCGTCAGTCTATACCGCGCGCTTAAATCTTCATGCTCGACCTTTGTGCTCGGCGCGGGGAGAATAGTGTTGTGAATCCCACGCGGGGCGATGGAGGGCGACGCAGGCCGCCGTGGAGTGACGTGGGGGCGTGGTGCGACGTGGGGCGTCGCCTACCTGGCGGGTTTTCACCGTTCCAGCGCCTAAAACGAGGTAGGGGTTCAATCAGCGCGTAGGAGGGTCCTGGCGTGGAGCAGTTAGCGGAGGTCAATGTGGCCTATCCTTGCCTCCTGGTAGACAAAAGGAAAAGGAGCAGGGGGTTTGCGCCAGGGGGAGGGTGCGCACTACACTCTCAAGCGGTTATTCAAGTCAATAACCGTGGAGACGTGCCAGAGCGGCCGAATGGGGCTCACTGCTAATGAGTTGTCCTCTTGACGGGGGACCGGAGGTTCAAATCCTCTCGTCTCCGCTCTCAAAAGTCCGGTGCTTAAGCGCCGGACTTTTCCTATGTCTCCCCGTGTTCTATTTCCCTCGTCGTTGTTGCATTCCGGATGGCCCTCTTACGTGGAATCATTCTGAGCAATGGAAAACCGGAGAATCTGGGATTGACCTGCTGATTTTGCCAACTTCTCCTAGGGGTGTACTATCTATTCACGTTGCAGCGAGTAGCGTTAGCTATTTAAAGCACAGTGCGCCCGTGGCTCAACGGATAGAGCATCTGACTACGGATCAGAAGGTTGGGGGTTCGAATCCCTCCGGGCGCGCAGTACAATCCCAGGTAAACTACGTGTTTATCTGGGATTTTTCACATTTCTAGGCCTGGGGCATTGTTGTGAGATATGCAGGTAGTTAGCGCCCGGATGGAGTGTGGAGGGGCTGAGGGAACGCTGCATATCCAATAGGCTGTCTCCGTCGGTAATGTGGGTTAGCATTAGTGAAGGTTTACGTTGACAAGCAAAGGACTGAGCTGCATGTCTAATAGTGGAAAACGACCATTCGGTCAGGACATGGTCAAGCCCATCCAGGTTCCATTGAGTAAGTTGGATTTGGATCTGAAGAACGCTCGATTTCGATCGGATGCTCAAACACAAGAATCCGCCGTTGTGCTTATGCTTAATTCAACAGGTGAAAAATGCATGGAACTGCTTAAAGACCTTTGTCAGCAAGGAAATCTAAGCAGCTCGGATGTTCCTATAGTTGTCAAAGAAGACAATCGATATAGAGTCCTTGAGGGTAACCGGCGACTAATATGTCTGAAGCTCTGGAAGAATCCATCCCTCTTACAAAAAATTTCTCCTGAGCTGGCGGAAAAATATCAGAGGCGAATTGAGAAACTAGCAGATAGCTCTCGTTACGCTCCACCAGAGACGATGCAGGTGGTTGTTGCGGGCTCATTAGATGAGGCTAATGTATGGATTGACAAGAAGCATGGACTCGGTAAAGACGGATCTGCAACGGTTGAGTGGGGTGCATTTGAGAAGGATCGTCGTTCCGCGAGGCAAACTGGAAAAACTGGTCGTGCGCTCAGCTTTATTGAGTTCTTGACGGCGGAATTTGCTGATGACGATGACATCAGCAGGACGCTCGGTAACCTACTGAATAAGCAGTATTCGATTCTCAATCGTGTATTGGCTAACGAGGTTTTGCGAGATGAAATTGGAATTACGTACGATAACCTCTCGGGAGTTACCAGTTCAAAGCGTTCTTCGAAGACAATGCGACCATTGCTGCTAGCAATGTTGTTTGATTTTGCTGAGAAGCGGCAAACAGCGAAGACTCTGCATACTGCCGATCAAATTTCTAAGTACTTCCATGACTTGTACTTGAAGTACTTGGATGCAGATGCAGAAGAGGAGAAGCCTGGCGGTGGTCGACCTGGTGGAGATAGCTCTGGTGATCTGCAGTTCGGTCACGATAAATCTTCCAGAAACACTTCTGAGGTTGGTCGTACGGAAGACGGTGCTTTAAATGCTAAGCCCAATCAGAATGCTGATGAAAACAATGAAGGCCGGGCAAAGCAGAAAAACCAGAAATCAGCAAACAATATTTTCGCTGATCTTAATACTCTTAATACGGACGGTTTCACCCCGAAGATTCAACGCCTGATTCGCCAAACGGCGGATCTTTCAGTCTATCGGCAACCGGAGCTAATTGCTGTCTCGCTTCGTGTGATTCTGGATTTGACCTGCGCCCAATACCTTCAAGAATTTCATCCTTGCGTCGAACAGGTCAAGCGAGATCTCGATCAACGGATTATCGAGGTTCTGAAGCTCCTCGATCCGAAGTGTACACAGGGGGCGAAACAAGCGGAAAATACTTCTGAGTGGGCAAAACTTTTTACCTTCACTAAGGATACTAAAGACGCTCTTCGTCTGGTCCAGTACGCATTGCATGATATTAAACATGTGAACACCGCATCTGACACGATGATTATGGCTGAGCGTTACCAAGAAATGTTGGTAGCTATGAACGAAAAATTAAGGAAAAATAAGTCTTGATGAGGCATTTGTCGCCATTGCGCTACCCCGGAGGTAAAACGCGTCTTGCTCCGTTTCTTGAGCGGATTATTCGTGCGCAGGCTCCCGCTCCTACGCAGTATGCGGAGCCATTTGCTGGCGGTGCCGGCGCAGCATTGTACCTGCTTCATGACAGGGTAGTTGAGCACATTCATCTCAATGACCTTAACCCAGGTATTGCGGGCATGTGGCGAGCAATGCTGCATGAGACAGATGCATTCTTAGAGCTCATTGCGACAACACCAATTGATCTCTCGGAGTGGAAGCATCAGCGTGAGATATACCAAACTCCGATTGGCCGAGAGGATTTGGAACTCGGCTTTTCCACTTTCTACCTCAATAGAACCAATCGATCCGGAATCTTGAATGCTGGACCCATTGGAGGATTAGAGCAGCGCGGAAAATGGAAGATCGACGCCAGGTATAACCGGACCGGGTTGATCAATCGAGTGAAAACTGTCGCCGCAATGAAAGATAACATCTCGGTAACAGAGATGGATGGACTCGACTTTCTAGATTCCTTGAATCACCTTGGAGATGACCTCTTTGTGTATGCCGATCCGCCATATATCGTGCAAGGTGGAGGGCTTTACCTTCACGCTTTTGATGAGATCGCGCATCTTCGGCTCGCTGAGAAACTCGCCGAGATTGAAAGCCCTTGGCTACTTACTTATGACGACGATCCACGTATTACCGATGTACTGTACCGAGGCGGGCGATGCGCCACGTTCCCAATTGCGCACACCGCGCACAAACAGCATATCGGATCTGAGGCCGTGATCTTTTCGAAGAAGCTGGAGCTACCAGATATGGAGATCACAGCAGGCTGCATCGCTCGATGGTCTACATAGAGTTTTACCCAAGTTGATTCAGGAAGCCAGCTGATCAATCACTTTGAACCCCACCCGCTAGCGTTCCGCCCCTGACACCTCCTAGGCTCGTTCTTCCGCACCAGGCGTTCCGTTCCCTCCCGATCGAGTCCATCGCGCCGGGAAGGGGGTCTCGAGTCCTTCTTTTCCAGAGGCGTTCGTATACGTCGAGCATCGTGGTGGTGGACGGGCGTCCGGGCATGAGCTGCACACAGTTTTGGCGTCTGCTCCGGTGGTGATCTCGAGAGATGAAGCGGTATGTTGGAGATCGTAGATGTCGAGGTCCCCCCCCATCCCGGAATGGATCAGGGTGGTAGCCAAGATCTTCCGCGACCGGACGGTGGTCCGCACTTTGCCGTGTTCGTCGAAGATGAGTCATGCGTCATCGTCATGCGAATAGCCAGATGCCCGCGCACGACATCGAGGTCGCACATCTTCAGTCCCTTATCCTTGCCGGAGATGTAGACCGGACATAAATAAGACGCATAGAAGTAGGTGAGCGGTGTTAGTCAGTGGGGTTTTGAGAATCGCGTCAACCTCCCATATCTTGAGATACCGACGCTCCGCCTTGGCCTTCCACAGCACATTACTAGATTTTACTGGGTTCTTATTGATCGCACCGAACTCCTCCGTCATATTCAACAGGCTTTTGATATCATCTGCCCAGTCTTCGATACCTGCGACGAATCCAACGCTCGCAGGGGGCTAGCCCTCAGGCGCACCCTTTCTCGTCGCGAGCGTTGGCAACCACGCGGGCACACCGCCGGACGACTAATTCCCCACAGTGCATAGCGCTCCGTACCGGTTTTACGTGTATCTTTCACAGTGACTCATAGTCGCGCCGGGTCGCCACCGACGCCCACCGTGGGTTCGAGATCCGCTTTTGTGGACGTTTTGTTGGAGTTTAGGCTTGTCCAGAGGTCGCGAATGTGTGCCATGGGATTGTGCAAGGGGCGGGACATTACCCTCCACCTGGTCTTACTTGTCGGCTGTCAAGTGGAGGGTTTCTAATTTGTCGTACCGTTCCTAATTTGCTCTAGCTTTGCCTGTAATTCTGGTGTCCCAGCTGAAATGAGGCGTTGGATCATTCCTTCGTTTTTGAGGCGCTTTCGTTCACGTTGGACTCTCGTCTTTGCTCGATTTCCCAGAATCGGGTTGCATTGACGAGTTGTTGAGGAAGGCATTTTGAATTTTTAGTTTTAGCGTTCGACCAGATGATAGAGTTGGGAGTTGGCTTCGACACTTGGAAGACGTCACGACCTAGGTCCACTGCCCATGAGAATTCGGATTGTTCTGCAAAGTGGTGGTCGGTGAGTCTGCCTAGAAGTGCACATGTCCAGTCTGCCATTTGGACAGTGTTGTACAGGTGGCTTTCGGTCTGAAGTGGAATTTCGATGATGCTTCGGTTCTCTTTGTTGTTTCGCGAGTAGATTGTGGCGCCAAGTGTGGCGACGGCGCGTTCTCGGTTGTCGGTGTCTGTAGCATCCATAATGACCAGGAGCTGTTCGTCGTTGTCGGAGGCGAATGATCCGAGTCGATTGATAGCCTGGATGAGGCAGTGGTTTTCACGATCCTGGGAGGTTTTTTTCGTCAGACTTACGGGGCCGATGGGCTTTTGTTGATCATAGAAGAAAATAGGTCCATCGAGGTTTCCAAGTTTTCGGTAGATGCGTTGGAGCGCCGGCAATATCTCATCACTGTATTGATCAATGTTTGTGGTAGTCAGAAGCGCCGAGCCCTTCTTTTCCCATTGGTCAGACGGTTTTCCAGAGTGCTCGATTTCCCAAGCGAGTAGCTTTTCTTTGATGTATTTGACGTACCCGCCCATTCGTCTGACATTGTCGGCGGGTAACACGAACCCCGCGTAGCCAAAGCAGGGATGTGTGTTGTATTTGCGGTGGTCGTGTCGGATATAGGGACCTTGGTGTCCGAACTCATCGAGGTAGGCGATAAGCATATAGTTTCCTTTAAAAAGCTCAGCGGCCAGATCATAAGAAGTGTTCCAGCCGCCGGAATTAGCGCGGTACGTGTGTTTCAACGCCGCCACTGTGGTTATGAGTATAGGTGCGAGAGCTTGATTAGGTCAATCCCGGAACAGGGGTGAGGAGTGAATTAAGAGATTAGTGTCAAGCTGTGTACAAAATCTCCGGTGGCGACCAATCGGACTCGTGACAGAGCCACTCACACATCGTCTCCACGTGAACCTCAACCACAGACATGACATCTCCCCCAGCTAAACACTTTCCTCACTCGGAGGCATCCGCCTGTGAACAGCGCGAAAGCTACTGAGTTTCAGATTCTGGGGCATCAGTAACTACGGCACGCTTCGCGGCGCGCTGGGCATGGCTGCCAAGGTTGTTGACAAGCAAATAGGGGGAGGAAACCATGGACGTGAGGTTTGTTGAACGCAGAATTCACGGTGAACGGCGGAGAAGCTTTTCTAAACATCCGATATCCAGTCTGATCTAGGTGCTGGAAAAGATATCTCTTGAAGATCTCGAGAGCTTGCAGGAGATGCAATTCAATGTTCCTCATACGATTGTCGAGGCTCCACGAACCGTAGCTCCGGACGCCATTTTGAAACCACTCGGGCACATCGAACTGGGCTGTCCACCAAATATTTACACCATCGTTGGCATCCAGTTCGGTTCCGGGAACCGGGTATATGGTTGCGATTTCCAGTTCCTCGTTGTCCCGGAGGAGAGCGTTGCATTGGTGGCATACGCGAGTGCTTGTGGTATCGATGACGGCAGAGTCCGACTCGAGTTGGATCTTGATAATGCACCAAACGAGAGCATGTCGATGGCGACGCCGATCGATTCGAGCGAGTTCGTGAATCCACCACAAAGCGCTGCCAGCGTAGCGGCCAGTTGCGTGGTAGGGCTGTAAGCGTTCGATCTTCGTGCGCGTCCGCTCCGTCAGGCCTTTTAGTAGGAAATCAGCTCGCCATCATCTAAGCTCAGCAAAGGAAAGACCAGGTGGTGCAACACCAGACGGACTAATCAAACCGTCCTCGATCCTAAGGCTCGTTTGAGCACATTTGCCGCCCCAACACTTGAAGCTCCTTTTCGTGAAAGGGCAAGATTTGGTCAGCAGTGACACAAAGATCTCCCGCTGCAACTGCTTTTGAAGCACACTTGTTGGAAGTGGACGGGATGTTCTGGCTGAATATGGAAGGAAGGGGTAGCGAAAAGGCCTGAATTAGGACCGTTCCAATCCGGCTGCGGATCAGAAGGTTGGGGGTTCGAATCCTTCCGGGCATGCCACCTTCACCGGAACTCTCCAGGGTGCCGGTTTTCATGTATTTCTTCACTTTGTATCTCCTCCTGATAGGTACCGAATGGTCTCAAGGGGCACCTCACACACAAATTACTTGTGTAATACATCTAGTAATTGCTCCCATTAGAGAGAGTAATGTGATAACCATTCCTTAAACCAATAAGCATTAAGCAATATGTGATCTTGATTATTATGTCCAAAATCATACTTTACCGATTTACTATAAGGGCTTAGGAAAGTATTACGATCAATTTTTGGAATGAATATTTCCTTTCATCCGCCCATTGATCTTTAAGGAGCGTCATGCTTCAAACATTCGCCTTTATAGCGCAGCTAGTTTTAGTCCTAGTATGCCTTTTGATCGGCACCCGTAAAGGCGGTATAGGGCTAGGACTCATCTCTGGAATCGGACTAGTAATTCTGGTTTTCGGTTTCCATCTAAAGCCAGGTGAACCCCCCGTCCAGGTCATGCTTACCATCCTGGCAGTCATTGGATGCGCATCCACTCTGCAACAAGCAGGTGGCTTAGACGTCATGATGAGTTACGCCGAACGATTACTTCGTTCCAAACCTCATAGGGTCACTCTTCTAGCGCCCTTATGCACCTGGTTTCTCACGGTCTTATGCGGCACAGGCCACGTCGTTTACACCATGTTCCCAATCATCGCGGATATTGCGCTACAAAAGAATATCCGCCCAGAACGACCAATGGCGGTTTCCTCTGTTGCCGCTCAGATGGGGATTGTCGCTTCTCCGGTGTCCGTAGCCACCGTTACCCTGGCCGCACTGCTCAGTTCCCACGCCGCTGAAACCGGTGATCCGGCTTTCTCCATCGTGCAAATCCTCATGATCTCTATTCCGGCTTCGCTCTGCGGAGTTATCGTCGCAGCGCTGTGGTCCCTGAAACGCGGAAAAGACTTAGATAAAGACCCCGAGTTTCAAAAGAAAATAGCGGATCCAGAGCAAAAGGCGTATATCTACGGCGGCGGTTCTACGTTATTAAATCAAGAATTTCCTAAAACCGCGTATTATTCGGTGTATTTATTCTTCGCCGGGGTAGCAACAGTGGTCATTCTCGGTGCTTTCCCAGGGCTTCGCCCCTCTTTCTTAAGTGATAAAGGTGAACTCGCACGGTTATCTATGAACCTTGTTATCCAGATGGTCATGCTCGTAGTCGGCGCCCTCATCATGTTCATCTCTCGGGTTGACATGGCAAAAGTCCCTAGCACCGCGGTTTTCAAAGCTGGAACCACAGCAGTGTTTTCTGTTTTCGGCGTCGCCTGGATGACGGAAACCTTCTTCGGTGACCACCTCGATCAGCTCACCCACGGTCTGACATCAGTGGTCCAAACCGCCCCCTGGGCTTTCGCCATCGCGCTTTTCTTGGTCTCTAAGCTGGTCAATTCCCAGGCAGCGGCCCTTACCGCCCTCGCTCCGGTCGGCTTAGCTATTGGGCTTAGCCCAGTCGCCCTCATCGGTTTCTTCGGCGCATCCTACGGCTACTTCGTCCTCCCCACCTACCCCTCCGATCTCGCCTGTATCAACTTTGACCGCTCAGGCACCACCCGGATAGGTAAATACGTGATTAACCACTCCTTCATTATTCCGGGTCTAATCGGGGTATTCATCAGCTGCGTAGTAGGAACCTTCCTCGCTCACCTCATTCTGGCTTAGATGTTATCCGTCCGGCCCCGCTGATCTTTCCAGGGGGGCGGCTTAATTTTTATGCCCGACGGTCAGCTCTGTAACCATGACCCGGAGCACTTTCCTGGAAACCGGTGGCTATCAGGCTACATAGAAGAAGCTGAGCCGGAGCATCGCAAGGACAGTGCATATCTATCCTCTTTGTGGACAACCCTGAATCCTTCGGGGCTACCGAGCTCAAGTGGCTGGAACACACTTTTATCAACCTGGCCAAGAAATCCGGTTTCACCAAGTTGGTTAACGCGCCGACTCCATTCGAGGGTGTTATCGAGTCTGCATTGCTCAACGACTTCAAATCTACGGTCGCAGATGCCCGACTGATGATGGCCACCATGCGCTATCCGGTCCTAGAACCCGCCCTTCCCACTGTCCCTAAGCAGACACCGACACCGGGGGAAGAGCTAGAGCAGGGCACCGAACCTAAACGCGGAGCAACCAGCCAAGAGCTCTTCATACACCTAGGTGGAATATCCAAACCAGCGGGGAGGTTTGCTAAACCTCGCACCCAGCATCTAAGCCGCTCCCGGGTCCGGCACTGTCGCACGCTGTTGCGCTTACTGTCGCATGGAATGCGCACCCGCAGGTCATCGCAGGCAAACGTGCAGGCGGTAAAACCACCCCGAGGCGACCCCAAGGTAGACGGAGGAATCCCGAACACGCGCTGTAGGTCTGCTAGGTTCGACCTCGTCGACCTGCGGATTAAAGAAGCGAGGAAGTGATGATAATCGACCTGCTGAAATGTTGTGCCGAGAGCAGCACTTTCCTCGGCTCGGAGCGTTACTTTCTTTGGAGGGCATGGCGCTAGAGAACGAGAGTCGTCGTGAGGAGACAGCGCCGGAAGATCGTCACGCTCGGTAAAATTGACACCATGGGTGGCTTTGATATGTCGAGACTTCCGTTAGGCAGCGAGGAACGGCAGCAGCTAGCAAGACATTTGGCCGGAAAGTCTGATCTTCGGGAGACGTATTACCTCGAAGTGAAGTCAGAGTTTGACCTAGGGAATAAGAACGATCAGGCCAAAGTTGCCAAGTTTATTCTCGGCGCTGCAAATCGTGATCCCGAAATAGCATCCCAGTATTTTGACGGGCACGCAATTATGGTGGCCGGCATCGGGGACAACGACATTAAGGGCGTGACAGGCACAGAAACGAAGGACCTTGACAAAAAGGTCCGCAGCATCGTCGGAGCCTCTGGTGACGGACCTCGCTACGATATCGTTTCGGAGGAGATCGACGGCAAAAATGTCGTCTTCTTCATTGTCGGTCGTCCAATGAACGACATTTTCCCGGCATTAGCAAACGCTGGCTTCAATAATTTAGTCAAAGACGGCCACATCTACCACCGAACCTCAGGCGAAACCAATGAGATGACCGGTCAAGAGCTACGTCAGCGCATCCGGGCGCTCAAGACAGCTGGGGAAGTAACAGATGTGGCTTTGAGCAAGCTTGGGCCGATTACTTGCGGAGTTGTCGCGGAACCGCTCGTCCGCCGTCGCTGGAACCAAGCTATCAGCCAGCTTCGTTCGTCGGCACCGGCAAGGTCGGAAGTGGACGGCTCGCTTATCGACTTGGCAATTAGAGATAGTCTGGTTTTCGCAAAGGACTACTATCAAAGAACTCCAGATGAGTTTCACAACAGATTGGATTTACTGGAGCAACAAGACGAGCAGTACCTTCGTTCTCTCCGGAATGCTATGTCGGTTGAGCGACTGACCCCACTGACGATTGCCCTGACTCTGAAATCCAAAACGCACCTAAAAGACGTTCAGATGGCGATTGACATTCCGAAGCCGGTTGTGATTTTGGATCCTAATGATTTTTCTGTCGAGCAAACTCTAAGGAAGTTACTACCGTCCAAGTGGACACCCATCTATGACCATGGAGCGCATCTTGCTGACCTTTCAGCATCCTCCATCTTCAATCATGTAGGTCTTCCCTGGTCCGAAATTGATCAAGGAAGGCGACGGTTAACCGTACATATTCCTGACGTGCGGTACGGCGAAGAACGGGTATTCCAGTTCGAGGATGTCGTCCTCTGGGCGCCAGACGGGCTGGACTGTGAAATAGAGTTCAAGTGGCGGTTGACAGCCGGCAACGTACCAGGAGCAGTAGAGGGAGTGTATGTCATCCAGCCGCCGGCCTAAGGTGTTACCTCGGTCAGAGTCGCCTTACGAAGAGTAGTTCGAGGTTAGTTACGGTTTCTGCCGACAGTCCCGTCACGTCGCTGTGTACCGCGACAACCACACTGTGATTGGTAATGAGACACAATCCTTCAGGTTTGGCGCTACTTTCCTTGTTATTGTCTCCGGAAAACGGCCTATCCTTTTCGAATGTGGGGTATGGACTTGTCAGGCCAACACGCTACAATTACACCTCACCATTAACCCCGTGTAGACTTGAACTTGAACTTGAACCACCAATGATCCCCCCAGAAAGGAGTCCGTATGTCAGTCCAAGCAAGTCTCTCTGCAATCAAGGCTGCCCAGGCAGTGAACTTCTTTCTACAGCAGAGCGCTACGGACCCCCGAAGTGTTGACGGAGATATGTATCTCAAACTCATCAAGCTTCTGTGGGCGGCTGACCGCTTCAGTCTGCGTAACTTCGGTAGCGAAGTGACTGAGGATCATTACTCTGCAATGCCTTACGGCCCTGTTGCTTCAGAGACGTACAACCTCATGAAAGCATGCGAGCCCGGCGCCGAGGTGGACACTCTCTGGACATCAGAGTCAGATGCCGCGTGGTGGAAGGAACACTTCGAGACTCGAGGGTACGCACTTGAGGTTATCTCAGACCCAGGCAGTGACTATCTGTCGCGGGCGGACATTCTGATGCTGGAGACGGCCTATGAGCAGTTCCGTGGGACTGGCCGCTTCGCGGCGGCACACAACATCAGTCACATTTATCCAGAGTGGACGCGGGCCTTTGTGCCTAATGTAGCCGTGAGGTCTTTTGAGATAGACCCTGTCAACTTCTTCGATGACCCCGATAGTGAGAGTGATCCGTACTTTCAGGTAGATCCTGAGACTCTCGAATCAGCACGCTACTTCTTTAACGAGCGGCAGGATTTGTCCATGTCGATCGGAATTGCGCTGTAGCGGTCGTGCGTTCTCTTGATGTGGGTCAGCGACGCTTGTGGATCCAGTACTCATGCGTGGAAGGTGCGTCTCTCTGGTTTAAGGGCGACCCTCCCTTCTACTCACAAACCAGACACATGTTTTTTGTGCTTGGAAAGCCAGACGATGATCACTTCCTCATGGTCAACGCAACATCGAAGGTGGAGGTTCGACTCCATCACCTTGGAAAGACGGTCGACCGTTTTGGACTCACAGCTCAAGACGTGTCGGTACATCTGCAACCTGGATCACACAGCTTCATTACGAAAGACACCCTAATTGACTGCTCGAAACCGTTCCGGCTAAGTACAGAAGACCTAATTAAGGCGGAAGTTTTTGCACTCTTTGATGATCCGCCGTCACTTGAATTTTTCGTTCCTCTTCTGAAGGCATGGGCAGCCAGCCCCTGGGCTGAGAGAGCACATCTGGAAAAAGTACGCCTCCGGTGGTCCGAGCGCGGTATAACCTTCTAGCGAACCACCTCAGCCTCAGCTTCGGTGTCTCATGCAGAACACCACGCATCGCCCACACACCAATCTCCGGCCGCCAGTCTCGAACCAACGCCTGCCAGCTACGTTCATCCGTAAGACCTGCAACTTGGCGCACCCACCACTCCGGCACACCTTCGGCAATCCGATTGATGATCCAGGTATCTCGTAGCCGGACAACGACGGTTTGATCCCTTCGTCCTATGACGCCACAACAGAACTCGAGGCGACGGTGTAGCGGCGCTTACACCTCGGATACAGAAGGTACTGGACCTCGTTGTCTACCTCTGCCCCTGCTTCTCAAGGACGTCCGCCCACTCGCGGTGCATAGCCATGTCTCGCCCATCGACATCGCGAAACATGACACCGCAGTCATCAACCTCGACCCACTTCCAGGTGAGGTGATCCATCTCGACACCGCGTAGCCCAGCACCGAGTCCCACTGCAAGGATCAGCCACTTGTGTTGCTCCAGTGCCCCTAATTGCTTAGCGTTCGCCCAGTCTGTGATCTGAATCAGTTCCGCGAGGGAGTGGGGTTGGCGCTTCGCTTGTCGGAGGCCAAGGTGACGTGACACTCGGGCAGGGGATCGGGGTGCTCGAGGTGTATGAGATCGCGCAGATATGTTCGTGGCTCCTGCAAAGTGATACCCAGCTGTGAGCACACAGTATCCAGGGATTCAAGAGAGTCGGGTAGCGAGCCACTACAGGTCAAGAGAACCTGCGCGATTGTCTTGGTGGCTGTTTGTTCCCGAAATGAGGAGCTCGAGCGAAACAACTCAACCAACCGCGTAGTCTCGTTTACAACCTCGGCCCAGTCTTCCTCGGACAGGTGGCAGGGCTTGTTTGTCATAGAGTGGCAACCACCCCCTCCAAATACCGCGCGCAGTGTCTGCTCGTCAGATCGATATTTCCCAGCCCAGGGCGCTACGAAGTCCACCTCGACCGCCATACAGAGGACCGTCTTTGGAAAACCTACGTCAAGGAAGTGTCGAATCCATGTCACCCGCAGCCGAGACGCAAACGGTGCCAACCCACCCTCTGGGTAGAGCACACGGATCTGGGAAGCCATGCTGTCAGGGCGTGAATCACGTTGGCTGGGTAGAAGGATGTAGTCGCTAGGGTCTCGGCCAGGTGCAGCCCGGCGATCCCTCAATCTCCCAAAGGACGTCACAGTACTGCGCCCGAAGCCTCCAAAGTGTGAACGCTTCACCTCACTGGAGACGATGGGAGAAATGAGAGACACTGACCCACCATTCAAGGCAGCGTAATCGCCTAATCCCCACACGGAACTCCGACTCGGACTACAGGCGCTGAGGTACCCTCAATTTTTGGCCAAAGTCCATAAGCCAGGCCACACTCGCAGCGACTCCAAAACTATCAAAACAGCAAAATATCCCCATTTCACATTTGAAACGGGGATATTTTCTTTGGGGACTAGTTTCGTAAATAACTGCAGGTCACTTACGAAGAGCCCCAGCAGTAATGGTGAAATCCGCTGATCGTTGGGTAATTAAAGCCGGATCCCCAATTAAGCAACGCGAAAACGTCCCCGACCAACAAGCAGCTAGTCTGCGTGAAATCTATGCAGATAAGATCGAAAGCGGCGTGACCACAAAAGACCTGGTGTTTAGCTCACCCAGCGCGGCTGCCAGATTCGTGGTCGGTAGATCCAGCAATGGCCGTGCTGCATGGAAAAACGCGAAGGGGACCCCTCTGGGCGAACTCCAGGATCAAGGCCACCCGTTCTAATTGGACTTGCTCCGATCTGGAAGATTTCTCGATTTAGCGTTGAGACGTGTAAACCACGCCATCGTGGGGAACTCACCGCTATTCTGCTGGTCAACAATTAGCGAATGGCAGTCATCAAAATCTGAAATTCCCCAGCGTGGATGCACTTAGTGGAGGAACGTATACAGCGAGGTCGACAAGTACATCGCTGTATAAGATTTGTGACTCCTTTTTGTGAGCTTTCCACTGGGTAATAGGCCGCATTGGTTGACAGGGTGTAGGCGTGTTATTCCGTGCACGAGGGCATCACAATGTGTATGTTCAACATCAGGAGAATCGGCAATTCTTGACTCTAAAACCCCTACAACCAACACACCAGCGCATCATGCTCGGGGATGGTAGCCCGTCCCACCACCTCAAAACCTGCTCGGAGATATGCTTTCTTGGCGCGGTCATTGCCATCTTCCACGCTGAGGCACACGCCCCGGCACCCAATTCGCCGGGCTTCCGCCAAAGCGCCGCGCAAGAGGATTTGGGACAATCCCTTACTCACCGCTGCGGGTCTAATGGCCACCGCCATTTCGGGGATGTCATCAGCGATATACGCATAGCCAGGGGCGTCGGACTTAAAGAGGCGCAACCAGGCAGCGCCGATGGGGATCTCTAAAAGGCCACGGGCGTGGCGGGCTGCGGCACCGAAGGCGTGGGTTCTGTCGAAGCCGGGGTCAAAGGGGTCAGCCCGGCCGATGTCGGTGCTCAATGCGGTGAAAAGCGGATCAGTGGGGGAGAGGTGCTGCGTGGTGGTAAATAGCAGGGCGCCGCCTTCTTCGGGCAGCCAGTTTTCCACATAGCGTTCGCGGGTGTTGCGGTAGGTGTCAGATAGTGGTGCGGTCTCATCTCCCCACGTTTCGGTGAGCTCATCCATCCACCGCAGGAAGGGGCGGTCACTGTCCTGGAGGGCGCGGGTGGAAAAGCGCTCAAGGAAAGCACTCATGTCCTAGAACACCTCAATTCGGGCTCCTAGGGATTCCGCGTGAATAAGCTGCTTCACCCAGCCGGGGGCGCCGGGCAGCAGCCGCAGGACGGGCCGGCCGGACACACTGGTGGTCGCCACGTGGGCATCCTGTTGGGCGGCACCCAGCCCGGAGCGGGCTTCATAGCGGATCCGGGAGCGGTATCCGGCGTCGGCTAGCTCCGCAATACTGGGCCGTTTGGCGGTTAATCCGGTGCGGGCTTCGGCTAATAATTCAATAGCTTCATCTAAAGCTTTGACGAGAGCTTCGGAGTTCGTCTCGCACATGCCTTGAACCAGTGCGGGGGCGGTGCCAGCCACCCGGGTTCCGTCTCGGAAACTGCCCGCAGCCAGGGATAAGGATAGGGCTCCGCCGTTATCGCCCACCACGGCGAGGGTCTCGGCCAGCAGGTGCGGCAAGTGGGATACGCGTGCGACGGCAGCATCATGGTGATCCACCCGGGAGGGGATAATTTCTGCGCCGGTGAGTTTAATCATCCGGGCAACTTCGTACCACAGTTCCACCCAGCTGCTGCTTACTGCACCATGAGTGTCTAGCGCGTGGTCAAAGGTAATGACCCACGCGGCTCCTTGGAACAGCCCCTCTTGGGAGGCTTTCCAGCCGCTGTCTGCCGTGCCCGCCATGGGGTGTCCGCCCACATAGCGATCAGCTAAGCCGTGGGATCCCACCAGGTCATAGACTTGGGATTTCACGGACACGACATCGGTGATCCCGCAGCTAGGTGCTAATTCCTTGATCTTGTCTAGCATTCCGTCAACAGCGCCGATGGGGGTGGCAATAACTATCAGAGCCTCGTCTGTTTCAGCTCTAGATAAGGTGGATTCCAGATCATCGCTAACATCGAACCCTTCACTGGCGGCATGTCGGGCACCGGAGGCGGATCGATTATACCCGTAGGCTAATTGTCCTGCGGCTTTAAGGTCACGCAGAAGCGAACCACCAATGAGGCCCAGGCCGAGGATGCAGATAGGCTTAGTTAGGAATCTATTGATCACCTGACAAGTGTGACATATCCCGACTACGCTTACCGGGTATGAGTGCGGCATCGGCGCGTGGAAGTTCAGCGCAACAGGCTAAAAAGTCTCGGCAAGTCCCCGGCAAGGCTTCTTTTGCCCTGGTAGCGGCCTATAACCAGGGGGAGTGGGAGGTTCGTCGGTTCCGGGATGATTTTCGACGTTTGTCTACGGCTGAACAGGCGGTGAGGAAACTCCGTAGTGAGGGACCCACTCTAGCCATGTTGTGTGTTGAAGATGACTACTACGTTTTGTTGCGGCCAGTGCCTGGCGGTCTGAAGATTTTGCTCAGCGATCTCACCATGGCGGTGGAGGATGACTACGCTGCTGAAATCGCTGATGAGCTGGGGGTAGATATTCCCGATATTGACCCCGCTGACCTGGAAACTGCAGACCCCTGGCCCGAAGGGGATTTTGATCTCCTCGCGGATCTGGGGGTCAGCGAGGAAATCCTCGGCGTCATCGTCGATGATGATGACGTGTGGCCAAGCGAATCTCTAGCGCGCATTGCTCAGGAACTGGGCTGTGGCGAGGAATTTACCGAGGTCACCGGGATTGAACCGCTTATGGATGACGAAGAGTGGTAGCTCTTCCCACCCCCCGCGGAGTTTCTGAGGCTGAGCGTTTGATGCGTCGAGCTCTGGACGTCGCCCGCACCACCCCTCCTGCCGACATCCCCGTAGGAGCCGTGGTTTTTGGACCCGACGGCAGCGAGCTAGCCGCCGCAACTAACCGCCGAGAAACTGATCTTGACCCCACCGCTCACGCCGAGGTGCTCGCTATCCGGGAGGCAGTAAAACACCACGGCGATGGCTGGCGGCTAAGCGGCTGCACCTTAGTTGTCACCTTGGAGCCGTGCGCGATGTGCGCCGGAGCACTTGTCGGAGCACGCCTTGACCATCTTATTTTCGGCGCTGCTGAACCGAGAACCGGTGCCTGCGGATCAGTCCTGGATATTGTTCGAGACCGCGCAGTCATGCACCAGATGACGGTGCGCGGCGGGGTCCTGGCCGAAGAATGTGCGCAACTTTTGAGTAACTTTTTTGAAACGCATCGTGCTCAGAACCGTCCCCGAGATCATTTTGGCGGTACTCTATGAGTCGTACATCAAAAACTCACTATAGGAGGTGCCCAGATGGGCGATTTCGAGAACAAGGCTGAGGAATTCGGCGGCAAAGCCAAGGAAGCTTTCGGCGACGCTACCGGTAATGATGAGCTGAAGAACGAAGGCAAGGCTGATCAGGTCAAGTCCAACGTTAAGGACGCTGTTTCCGACGCCGGCGACAAGATCAAGGAAGGCGCAGACAAGGTTCTGGGCGCTTTCAAGAAAGACAACTAAGTAACTTTAGAGGCGGATTTGGTTGCCCGTAGGCATTCCATTAGGCTTGCTTAGCGGTGGCGTGTCCGAGCGGCCGAAGGTGATCGCCTCGAAAGCGATTGTTGGGTAACCCCCAACCGCGGGTTCAAATCCCGCCGCCACCGCTTTCACAATAACCGGCGTTCATGCAGATGGGCGCCGGTTTTTTAGGTTTCAGCACACACCCCAGTGTTAGAGTGACGCCATGTCTCATTCCCCCAGTATTCCGCCGCGAATCCATCCCGGGCAGAAGATCGCGGTTTTGTCTCCTTCGATGGCGGGGCCTGCGTACGGGGAAGCTATCCATGACCAGGCGATGAAAAGGCTGGCCCAGCTCAGTGGGCATGAGGTTGTGGAATTTCCGACGACGAGAAAACTTGGCGCTACTTCCCAAGAACGCGCTGCTGACCTTAATGCCGCTTTTGCTGATCCCAGTATCGGGGTCATTATGGCCACCGTGGGCGGGAATGATCAGATTACGGTGCTTCCTTATCTGGATACTCAGGCCATCCGCGCCCATCCCACTGCGTTCGTGGGATATTCGGACAATACTCACCTTCATAATTGGCTGTGGAGACAGGGGATAGCCTCTTTTTATGGGGGATCTACCCAGGTGCAATTAGGCCCTGGGCCCAAAGTTGATGAGATCCATCGCCTCAGCTTGTTGAGTATTTTCCGTGGTGAGGAAGTGGAATTATTCAACCCTGGTGAAAGTGAGGATCACGGGCTGGAGTGGTCTGACCCCCGGGCCCTCACCGAGTATGGGCAACGTGTGCCGGTTGATTCCTGGCAGTGGTTCGGGCCGCAGCGAAAAATCCAGGGCCCTACCTGGGGTGGATGTGTGCAGGTGCTCTGGCAAGTCCTCGTCGCCGGACATACTCTTCCCGATGAAGCCTATGATGGTGGAATCTTGT
Organism: Corynebacterium poyangense; assembly: GCF_014522205.1. Taxonomy (NCBI): domain Bacteria; kingdom Bacillati; phylum Actinomycetota; class Actinomycetes; order Mycobacteriales; family Corynebacteriaceae; genus Corynebacterium; species Corynebacterium poyangense. Next base: position 237,083 of record NZ_CP046884.1, read on the forward strand.
TACTGGAGTTTTCGGATAACCCAGTAGAACCTTTGGATTTCGCTAATTTTCTCCGTGCACTTGGGGAACGAGGTCTATTGCGGCGCTTCGCCGGGGTGGTGTTGGCGCGGATCCCAGCATCTTCTCTAGGGTGGGAACCTCCGGTTGAAGTTCGGCACCATTACCGCGACACTCTTGTTGACCTGCTCTCCTTAGCTTTGGAGCGCTACGCCCCGGAGGCGGTGTTTTGTTCGGGAATCCCCTTTGGTCACACCCGGCCACAATGGATTATTCCCTACGGCGGATCACTCACCCTCGACGGTGAAACCCGCCGAGTTTTTGCGCACTACGGCTCAATTGAGGAGCGCCACTAGCTCTGCGAGGAAAACTATGCCGCGGGATACAAAACCTATGGCGCATGTCATATACTGCTCTTCATGCAAAATATATTCATCTCTGGTGGTGCTTCAGGTTTGGGGCTGTCCACCGCGAAGAAATTCCTTGCGGAAGGTTGGCGAGTGGGGGTTTATGACCTCGTTGATTGTGATCTTCAGCATGAGAATCTGGTGGTTGGGCGTTTAGATGTCACCCAGCCAGACAGCTGGGAGGCCGCTCTTGCTGACTTCACGGCAGTAACTGGTGGTCAACTCGATATTCTGGACAATAATGCGGGGGTTATCCGGGACGGAAATGTTGCTGATCTCAAGCCCGCCGATATCTCCCTCCAGGTCCAGGTCAACGCTTATGGGGTGACTTTGGGTGCGCGGGCTGCCTATCCCTATCTGAAGAAGACCCCTGGTTCTCATTTAGTCAGCATGGCTTCGGCGTCGGGGATCTACGGGCAACCAGAAATTGCCACTTATAGTGCTACTAAAGCCTATGTGGGAGCGATGACTGAGGCTCTGGGTCTGGAGTGGCGCAAGGATGATATCCGAGTCATTGATATCTGGCCGCTGTGGGCAAAAACCTCGTTGGCAGAAACTTCAGCAACGTCGGCTCGACGCCTCGGGGTGCATATCACCCCGGAACAGGTGGCGGAGCGGATTTGGGAGGCAACTCATCCAAAAAACGCGTGGCAGCGTGGGCGTATTCACTACGGAGTGTCTCCCTTAGATGAAGTGCTTTACCGGGCGCGCCATATGGCGCCGGACCGGGTTGCTCGCATCATCAATAAGGCCCTATCCGCCGGATAGCACTAGCGTTTTTTAGCGGAGGTCTCGTGGGTTTTGTCGGCTAGGAATTTCTCTAAGGAGCTGCCTTCCACGTCAAAATGAGGCAGGATGCGGTCTAGCCACCTTGGCATCCACCAGGTGGCTCGGCCCAGGAGGAACATAGATGCCGGCACTAACGTCATTCGGATGAAGAAGGCATCAAAAAGTACGCCGGCAGCGAGGGCAAAACCAAAGACCTTGATGAAGGGCAGCGGCTGACCGATAAAGGCCACGAATACCGCGATCATGATGATGGCGGCTGCGGTAACGACTCTGGCGGCGCGGGTGAAACCGAAAATGATGGATTCTTCTACCGCGTTGTAGCGGGATTCTCCGCTGGCTACACCGTGAGACTCAATCCACTGTTCGCGCATTCGGGTAACCAGGAATACCTGATAGTCCATGGCTAAGCCGAAGGTCACGCCGATGAGGAAGATGGGGATAAAAGATACGAGGGGGGCGGGGGTAGGCACCAATCCCCATAAACCTTCTTGCCAAAACAGTACTGTGGTTCCAAACGCTGCTCCCACGGAGAGGAGGAAGCCTAGGCCCGCCACCACCGGGATGAGGAGTGAGCGGAAAATAATGAGCAAGAGAATAATCGCCAAACCGACCACAATGCCTAGGTAAATAGGCATGGCCTTAGACAGCTCCTCGGTGATATCAAGTTGCACGGCGGTAAGCCCAGTAGTCCCGAGCTTCACCCCGGTTGCCTGCTCTATTTCTTCTTGTCGGTCCCGGATAGTGTGGGAAATTTTCATCGTCGCTGGATCAGCGGGACCAGTATTCGGAGTTATCAGGATCTGAGCTGCCGTCGAGTCGTTGTTCACCCCGCTGAGCTGCGCATTTTTGATGGTGAACATACTGTCCAAAGAATCAACGGTGTATAAGAAGCTGCTGAACCTGGCAGCTTGTTCTTCATCAAAGGGTTGATTCTCAGCCTTCGCCTTAGCTTCCTGAGCTGACATGTACGGTGCTAAGGCCGGGGCGTGAGGATTAGCGTCCTTGGCGTCTATCACCATCAACAAGGGGGCGTTAATTCCGGCCCCAAAGCCTTCAGTTAACAAATCGGCAGCTTGTCTTTGAGTAGTCCCAATCTCGCTGGTGGTGTCATTGGGGAGCGCCATCTCTAGGCGTTGAATGGGAAGGGATAGTGTCCCTAGCGCTACCAGGACTATCGCGATAGCTGTTCCGGGAATTTTATGAACAAACCTGACCCAGTGGCTGCCCAGGGTGGGCCGAGAGATTCGACGCTTCCCTTTGCGCTGATTATGGGCGAGGAAGGGGACTCGCCCGGAGAAAACTTTGTCTCCTACTACGCCTAAGAGGGCGGGGGTAAAAGTCAAGGTCACGAGGACTGTGATGAACACGGTAAGGGCGGCGAGTAACCCCATGGCGCTGAGGAAACCGATGCCGGCAACGGACAAGGCTGCGAGGGCCACAATGACAGTGATTCCTGCAAACACCACTGCTGAGCCTGCGGTGCCTACGGCGACGCCAGCGGCTTCTGCATTGCTTCGGTGCTGCCTTTCGGCGCGGTAGCGTGATAGGACGAAAAGTGAGTAGTCAATACCTACAGCCAAACCGATCATCACTGCCAAGGTAGGCGTGACGTTATTGAGGTCAACAAAGTGGGTAGTAAAGACAATAGATAAAACGCCAATGCCTACTCCGATGATGGCGGTAAGCAAGGGTAATCCTGAAGCCACCAGGGAACCGAAGGTGAATAAGAGGACGAGGAAAGCTACCCCAAGGCCAATGATTTCACTCATCGGTTCAATTTCGATGGGTGCCCCGAAGCCCTGCCCGCCGGCTTCTACCTGCAATCCAGCGCTTCGACCTAGGTCCATGGCCTCATTAATGATTTTCCGCTGATCGGTGGAGACCACGGGGGATTCGCCGGCGTCAAGAGTAAAAGACGTAAACCCGATAGTCTCATCGGACGAGAGAGTGCGAACAGTCTCGGCGTCCTTTTCTGCGCTGGCATCGGGTAAACCATATCTTCCATAGAGTTGATGGATTTGCCCGGTGAGTTTCTCATTGACCTCCACCGGATCTCCAAAGCGCACGGTGTCGGTGAACTGTCCGTCGAGCTTGTCTTGAAGAAAGCTCACGGTCTTATCCATGGCTTCCCGATTAGCCGAGTCAGTGAGTTTCTCACCCTCCGGTGCTTTAAACACCATAGTTACGCTTGCCGCAGTAACGGGGTTATTGATCTCCGGGAATTTTTCCATGAGCATGTGGGTAGCCTCAATGGAGGGGGTGTTGGAGATGGAGAACTGACTGGTAAAAGGCTTATGGAAGAAGCCGGCAACCCCTCCCAGAATGGCAAAAATCAGTACCCACGTGCTTAAGACCCACCATTTCCGTTGAAAAGACCAACGGCCCAGTCGGTACAACAGTTGTGCCACGGAGAAACTCCCTTGACTCCTTGCAAAGTGAACCTATCCCAGCCGGACGCGGATTGGGATGATGATTAACAAGCCTATAGTGCCTTAAACTCAAGCGATGTGAAGAAAGATCTTTCCTTTTGCGTCCACACATGTATGCCTGATTCTTTGGGTCGTAGCGGAATCATCCATACTCCTCATGGGGATATTCAGACACCCGCTTTTATTCCGGTAGCTACGAAGGCTACGGTGAAAACTTTAACCCCGGAGCAAATCCATGCCACGGGGGCTCAAGCTATTTTAGCGAATGCCTATCATCTCTATTTACAGCCAGGTCCGGAGATTGTGGATGAGGCTGGCGGCTGGGGGAAGTTTGCCAATTGGGATGGCCCAACTTACACCGATTCTGGTGGGTTTCAGGTGATGAGCCTTGGGGTGGGGTTTAAAAAAGTCTTGGCTATGGATACTTCGCAGTATTCTGCGGCTGATGTTCGTGCAGCGCGACGGGAACGGCTAGCCCAGGTAGATGATGACGGTGTTAATTTCCGCAGTGTTATTGATGGCTCTAAGCATCGGTTCACTCCGGAGGTGAGTATGCAGATCCAGCACCATCTGGGTGCGGATATTATGTTCGCCTTTGATGAGCTCACCACGTTGATAGACACGCGGTCCTACCAAGAAGAATCGGTTGCTCGGACGCATCGGTGGGCGCAGCGGTGTCTGCTGGAGCACGACAGGTTAACCAGGCAGCGCGCAGATCGGCCACTGCAATCGCTGTGGGGGGTGGTGCAGGGTGCACAGTATGAGGATTTGCGGCGCCAAGCGACGCGCGGTTTGTTAGAGCTCGACGCCCAGGCGCGCGCTGAAGGGCGGCGTGGTTTTGGTGGATTCGGAATCGGGGGAGCGCTAGAAAAAGAAAACCTGGGCACTATTGTGGGGTGGGTTAGTGAGGAACTGCCGGTGGATCGCCCTCGTCACCTGCTCGGAATCTCTGAGCCGGATGATCTTTTCAACGCTATTGAAAATGGTGCCGATACTTTTGATTGCGTCGCCCCCACGCGCTTGGGACGTCGCGGTGGAGTCTATACCCTCGATGGGCGGCTGAGCTTGAAGTCCGCAAAATTCAAGCGGGATTTCCGTGGCGTGGATGAAGAGTTCGGCGGATACGTCACCGAAAACTACTCCCGCGCCTATTTGCACCATCTGGTGCGAGCGAAGGAATACCTAGCCGGAACTCTATGCACTCTTCATAATTTAGAATTCATGGTTAAGTTGGTAGATAATATTCGTACCGCTATCAATAACGGTGATTTCTACGCCTATAAAGAAGAATTTTTGGGCCGTTATTATGCTGGAAGGATTTAATAACCCATGTCGTGGCTAAATTCCGCGCCCGCTGGTGGTCGGCATCGAGCTGTTCCCCGAGCTAAAGGCTGGTCCACAGCGGTTTCTACGGTCTCTGCCATCATGATGACCTTAGATATCACGGTGGTTTTGGTGGCGCTACCCTCCATCGCGGAAGATTTAGGTCTAAGCCTTTCTGGCGGTCAATGGATTATTAACGCCTATTCCTTAGCTTTCGCCTCCTTATTGCTCAGCGTCGGAAGTTTATCCGACATTATCGGGCGTCGAACCCTCTTTTTGATTGGCCACACAATTTTTCTTCTAGCCTCAATCGGGTGTCTATTATCTGATACGGAATCCATGTTGGTGGGGATGCGCGCGGTCCAAGGCGCCGGCGGAGCCATCGTGTTCGGAACGTGCGTTCCGCTGCTAGGCGACGCCTTCGGCCCCCACGAACGCGCTCAACGAACCAAATCTATCGGTATCCTCATGGGGCTTTCCGGCGCGGCTAGCGCCCTCGGCCCGCTCATCGGCGGGGCACTCGTGGAGTACGGGCAATGGCAGTGGATTTTCGCCATCAACATTCCCATCGGCATTTTTGCGCTTCTGACCACCATCATCAAAATCCCCGACCTCCACCGTCAGCAACGCCTAGCCGGGGTAAGAGACATGCCCCCCATCGACATCCCCTCTACGCTGATCGCCGCCGGCGCTTTCTTCACCCTCAACTACGCCATGATCGAAGGGGCCGAAGACAATGACTGGTGGAACCCGCGGATAGTCCTTCTCTTTGCACTAGCTCTCCAGCTGCTGGTCATCCTGGTGTGGATCCAATCCGCCAAAAGGGATCGGGCGATGATTGATGTCCGCCTCTTCACTATCCCCTCCTTCGCCGTGGTGAGTTTCTCTGCCTTCGCAGCCCGGCTCTTCAGCTTCGGAATGATGCCCTTCTTGGTGATGTGGCTTACCGGCCAGGCGGGATTATCTGCGTTGCAAGTAGGGTACGTATCCATGGCCCTAGCCGGACCCATTGTTGTGTTCTCCGCGGTCGGTCTCGCCCTCGAAAAGGTCATGTCCAGGGGTTTTATCCAGGCTCTCGGAATGTTTATTGTTGCCATCGGGCTGTTGCTGGGGTTGCTTTTGCACTGGGATTCTTCCTGGCCAGACCTCATCCCCAGCTATCTGGTTATCGGTATCGGCACCGGTATTATGATGCCGCACCTGATGGATCTGGCGGTCTCGGTTGTGCCCCCGCACCGAACCGGAACGGCAACGGGTATCGCGAACACCTCTATGCCATTGGGGACGAGCTTTGGGGTGGCTTTGTATGGCGCCATCTTGTCTCACCACATTCACGATCAACTTGGCGATGTGCCTGATGGGCGGATTATTGATGCTGCGGAAGCGGCGTTATTTGATGTTATTGGGCAATTCTCTCCGCAGTTAGCGGACACGGCTCGTCACGCATTTATGGATGGGTTGCACCTCATTTTCATTATTGCCGCTGGTTTAGCGCTTATTGGTGCCGCGGCGTGTGCACTGTATATCCGCGAGAAAGATGTGTACGCAAATGAAAATAGTTAATAGATTTCATTAACTCTAGACAGAGCAAAACTTTAGGATTATTCTCCATTAGTGACCAACCAAGACAGATAGGTTTTGTTGAAACTATAGGGAGAAAACATGAGCCCTGATCAGATTATTGAGTTTTATCACTCCGCGGCGGATTTCATCCAGAATATGGCCCATACTCTGCCGTTTGTTCCCTCTCAGTCTGCTGGCGACGTCGATAATTTTGTCTGCGGTTGGCATATTGGTGTCGATGCTGGCTATCACCATGCCGATAACCTCCAGCAGGCTATGAATGGAGCAGTTCAACAATCGCTTCAGCAATGTAAGGGCTAATGCGCACCAGCGCTAAAGAAAAGCCAGCCGAGTTTATCTTGGGCTGGTTTTTCTTTTATAGCACCTCATAGTTTTCGGTTTTCTTTACCCAGCCAATAACGGTATATGTGATGGGGAGAATCATCACTTCAACGAGGGTTTTCCAGAAGAATCCCACCACGACGTAGTTGAGGAAATCCCCTCCGCTAGAAACCCCGATGACTGGTGCAGCGATGAGGCAAAAAATGAGAGTATCGGCAAACTCTCCGATGACGGTGGAGCCAATGAGTCTGGCCCAGAGGATTTTTTCTCCGGTTCGTTGCTTGATCCACACCAGGAACCAGGCGTTGAGTAGTTGCCCCGCGACGTAGCCGGCTAAGCTTGCCGCCACTATTTGTGGCACCAGTCCTAGGGTGTCTGAGAAAGCGGCTTGACCTTCGTAGAAGTCCGCAGCGGGGAGATAGATGGCGGTATAAAAAGACACCACCGCCAGGAACATGGCGCCGAATCCGGTGAAGATAGCTCGACGCGCAGCTTTAAACCCATAACACTCGGAGAGAACATCACCGAGGACGTAGGCCAAGGGGAATAGGAAGAAAGCACCGTCGGTGATGAGAGGCCCGAGTGCTACGCCTTTGGTGGCGGTGATGTTGGAGATGAGGAATACCGCGACAAACAGCGCCACAAACACGGGGTAGTAGCTTTGTTGCACCGGGATGAAGCGAGTCTGGTGGGGAAGTGAGTCCATGAAGGATAACTTTGCCATACTCGTGGCTGCGGCTTCCTCGGGGTGGCTTAGGCTAAGAGATTATGGTTTCCCCTTGCTGTTCGCCGCCCGCTGGGTCTCCCGCGGGACGATACGCACCCTCACCCAGTGGTGATTTACATTTTGGGAATTTAAGAACCGCCATGGTGGCGTGGTTAATGGCTAGGAGCACCCATCGCCGTTTTCTTATCCGGATAGAAGATATTGATTCCCAGCGGTCTTCCGCAGCGTCGGCAACATCCCAGATCCGCGATCTTGCCGCCATCGGGTTGGATTGGGACGGCGACATCGAATACCAAAGCCAACGCCAGGACCACTATCACCAAGCATTGAGGTTCTTGAAAGAACAGGGGAAAGTCTATGAATGCTACTGTTCGCGTCGGGACATCCAGGAAGCTTCGCGAGCACCTCACGCCCGCCCAGGAACCTACCCAGGAACCTGCCGGAACCTCTCTGAACCGGAGCGGGCTCAGCGGCGTCGTGCCCTTCAGGAGGAAGGAAGGGTTCCAGCGTTAAGGCTTCGTGCTGAGACTGACACCTGGGGCATTAGTGATGCCTTGTACGGGCAGGTGCGCGGCGATGTGGATGACATCATTTTGCGGCGGGGTGGGAAACTTCCCCCTGGCCAGCGGGAACCAGACTGGGCATATCATTTAGCGGTGGTTGTCGATGATGCGCTCCAAGGCGTAGACCAGGTAGTTCGGGGGGATGATTTGTTGTATTCGGCTCCACCTCAAGCTGCACTAGCTCACCAGTTATGGGTTCCCCAGCCCACATATGTTCATATTCCTTTGGTAATGAATGAGGCGGGAAAGCGTCTCGCTAAACGAGATGGCGCAGGAACGCTGCGGCAGTGGCAAGAATCTGGACTCAGTACCACGCACGCCGTCGAATGGATTGCTAGCTCTCTGGGTTTCCCCGGGGTGTCTTGTTCCCAGGATCTGTTGGAATGCTGGCAGCATCATCCGGATCCGGCGGCGCTGATTCCGAAGCATCCGGTGGTGTGGCAGGATCCCCGCTGAGCAAAACCGCAGCAAGAGCGATAGCGCACATCGCCGTCATGAGTGGGTGATCACCAGCGTAGGGGGTGCTGGGCCAGGGGGCGCGAGCTAGCCACACCGCAGAAACCAGGGTGGCTAGGCTGGCGAGGATTTCGGTGCTGATCAGTGTGTAACGCTTAATCACCCAGGCAGCGACCCCGGCTACTATCGCCCACACACCTCCAATGCTGATGAGGACCAGTGTGCCATAACTGCTCACGGCCCATCGGCCACTTCTGCCTAAGCGCGTGGGCAAGGGGGTACGTTGAGGGCGCGAGCGCGATGTGCTGATGATGACGAGAAGGATAATAACCCCCACACACCCTAGAGCCAGCCCTCCGCCCCAGATGAGGCTTCGTTGATAAAGCTGGTCAGCCTCGTGATAAATATGAATTTCTCCGCCCAGCCCGGCGGGAATGATAAAACCTTGAGTAGCTGCATCAATGCTGATGGGTTGAAGTTCTTGTCCTGCTAGCTCTGCCTTTAAACCACTATTAAACGCGCGCGTGGTCACTAGAACTTGGTCTTGTGATGATGCTGGAATATCGTGCCCCCGACTCAGTGCCTGTACTGGGGGTTAAGCGCCGGTGCTGCACTGGCATATACCCAGGTGGAGTGGGATGTTACGTAGTGGGTTCCAGGTTCCAGATGAACTACTTGCCCATCCCGGAAAGATTCCCCGTCAAAGGTGGCTTCATCACCAGGATTGGGGAGCCGGAGACGAAAATCCTGCGCCTTCTGTAGCTGAAAACTCCTCTGGATATTCCCGGTGTGGGGCCAGAGGCGTTGGAAAAGTATGGTGTCTGCCTCCGGTGAACTGGTAGGCAGCTGGGCAATGCGGGTGATCGGATGTCCTTGGATCGAAAACTCAGCAATACCTACTCGTTTGGAGATCACCACGCGGATCCGTTGGGCCCTACCCCCTGGCACAGGGATAGTGCGCATCTGGTGGGCGCGGAGTTTCTCGGTACTGTGGGCAGATCCGTTAATAATCTCAACGTCGGTATCTTCGGTAGTCTCTAGCTGAATAACTGGCTGGGAAATCTCCTGGTCAGGGTGGAGCTCTATCCATTGTCCGGAGCCTTTACCGGGAGCGGGGAACCAGGCGGTAGCCGGGTCCTGATCCACCGCGGCAGAGATGGATTGTTCTGCCCGCGCGCCACCAAAACTATCAACATCAGAGGCCTGGGAAGACGCCAAGACCTCACCCCCGTCTTCCGCAATACATGTCTTAGGTCCGACGGAGGGATAGTCTTTCACTTTATTTCTGGATCCGCCCGGCTCACCCGGTGCTAAGGGGGCGGATTGGGCGCCATCGAGGGTTCCGTAGTTTCGCTCCGTGAGCATCGGGGTGTCTGTGAGAACCTGGGCATTGCCGGAAACTAACTGACGTGGACGATACCCCTCAGTGCTATTAAGAAGACTCAACGACTCCCCAGCGCCGGATACCGTTTCTACCTGGTCTAGGGGGCTTAGCAGCATGTCTTGCTGGGGGTTGAGAAGAAACACCGAGAGTGCCCCAAAATCTACCCGTTGACCGGGAAGATGAGTTATTGCTTTTTGGGCTACTCCTTGGGCTTTGTCAGAATCAAGGTCCCCGCGAACCACCACGGCCCCTATTCCGAGCCGCTGGAGGTCCGCAACAGCGGTGGCCGGGTCTTGGTTGAGCATCGTATCTAAACCATCAAGGCCTCGGATAGCCTCAGGGGGAACGAGTGGGATTGCGTCGCGCACCACCCACGGAACATCCAGGAGAGGTTGGGCGGGTTCATCTCTAGTCCACCCCCAGGTTTGGCGGGCGAAGCTGCTTGGGGGATAGATCAACGTGCGGGTTCCCGCAGCATGGGTGTTGAGGTACGTGGCGGCGGCTACCCAATCTGGGGTAAGTTCCTGCCAGGCTCCGCGGTGGGCTAATCGCCCAGTCCAGGCGGGAGCTGTGGCGGTCAAAGACAGCAGCAAGATACCGGCGGCGGCAAGAAGTTGAGGGGTGGGGTAGAGGAGATCGCGGAACCGGGAAAGGTGAGGTGAAGGAAGAGTGGCGATCCCTACGCAGAGGGGGATGCGGATCAGAAGATCGCATTTATGGAGATTGCGGAGTGCTGCCCCGGGGCCATCTAGGAAATGAAGCCACCAGGCTGCGGATAACCCAAGAATGAGTACCCCAGTGAAAAGCAAAACTAACCACAGGTCGGGGCGCGGAAGTTGACGGCGACGCAGCGCTGAACTTAACCCATACAACCCCAGGGCGGCGATCGTCAACGTAGCAAATACAAATACCGGCTGAGTGCTGAGCAGCGTGCCGGGGATGCGCTCATTATCCGCAAAGGGTGACCAACTTGTTGTACCGCGCAGAATCTCAGCTAGGTTAAGCCAGCGAGTAGTTACCGCAGCTGATTCGATGAAATCCGTAAACGGTGGGGAGTAACGTCCCAGCAGGAGCAAGGGGCCAATCCACCAGGAAGAAACAAGGATACAGCCAAGAATCCAGGGGATGAGGAGACGTCGAGCATACAACAGGAGGACAATGCCGGCGGGGATGCAGGCGGCAAGAGTAGCGGTGGCGTTGACTGCACCCATGGCTGCGATGGGGAGTAAGGAGAGGGTAAGGTGACGCCAACCTGGCCGAGGGGAGGAAAGCAATGCCAGGAGCACCCAGGGAGCGAGCATCACCGGCCAGGATTCCGAGGAGATTGCGGTGAGGGTGGACAGAGTTCGAGGAGAAAGGGTAAATAGTGCGGCAGCGAGAACTCGGGCGGGGAGACTGCTATAAGGATGACCGTAGAAAACCCGGTTGAGGAGAGCGAACATCCCGGAAAACCCCAGGCCGAGGAGGAGCCACCACCACAGCCGTTCGGTGATCCACGGGGGCAGAAAATCACCGAGAAGGAAGAATAACCCTTGGGGGAAGAAATAACCGTAGGCCTGGTTTTGGATTTGACCAAGGGGGAAGATATCACTCCAGATATGGCGGGCTCCCGCCAGGAAACCCCGCGGGTTAATGAGGAGATCTAACTTAGTGTCTGTGGTGGTTAGACCGGGAGAGTTCAGGAATACTAGGACGCCGCACAGGGCCCAGGCCGCAAAGTGAATGACGCCGGGGGAGTTGATGCGGCGGCGGGGAAAGACGCTACTGCCGGCTACCGTATTCTGGACCACCTAATAACGCATCCTCTGCGTGAGTGCTGTGGCTAGCGGGGGCTTGATCTTCCCCGGAAAACATTGCTAAGCCCAGTACGGTCACAACGCCAAAAGCAATGCCCACGACGGCGCTGGCTAAAGCCGGGCCGATGGTGCGGCGAGGAAGAGAATCAGAATCAAAGGCCATAACACCGTAGAGCCTAGCAGTTGGTGAGCGGGTGGCTAATTCTCTGGGTGTTCGGTGCTGGAGGGGACAACAGCTGGGGGAACCACGAAGACGGGGATCCCTCCGTTATTAATGACGTTTTCCGAGGTGGAGGTTTGCCAAAAACTCCGAAAGCCGGTTTGGGCGCGGGTGCCGGACACAATGAGGTCAACCTGGAGCTCTTGGGCGGCATCTACGATGGCGGACCAGACAGATGTTGCGCATTCCACTAGATGAGCGCGAGGCAGAAGCCCGAGAGATTCGGCTAGTTCTACTCCTTGGCGACACATATCGCGGGCCTCACGATAAGCCGGATCAGTGTCTTCCCCGGTGGGGGACCACTCTGCTTGGCGAAGCCCAGAGACACCGACTGCCCGGGCAGCTTGGCGGTGCACCGGCTCCCACACGGTGAGAATCTCCACGTGGCGTGGCTTTAGTAGGTGGGCAGCGCAGGTCATAGCCCGGCATGACTCCTCCGAACCGTCATAGGCAATGAGCATTGTTCGTTGTACTTCAGTCACGGGCTTTCAGTGTAGTGGGTTAACCTAAGATATTGTGAGCAAACAATATCTGCTGCGCGCACTCTGGGTACTCCTTGCAGTTTTCACCTTGCTCTTATTGGTGTGGATAGGGCTCTGGTTAGCGAATAAGGACCGCGTTCCACGGGGAGTCAGCATTGCCGGAGTAGAAATCGGTGGGATGAGGCCTACGGCTGCAGAGGACACTCTCAAAGCAGAACTCGGCCCTAGAGTGAATGATCCCGTTCAGGTGCGCGCCGGGGAGAAAACCGCCACGGTAGTGGCCTCAGATGCGGGAGTGCAACCGGATTGGGGAGCGTCGGTAGAATCCGCCGGGCAGGTGTCTATTAACCCCTTCCGGTTGATCTACGGCTATTTTGCCGATATTGATTTGCCGATGAGTAGCACTATTGATGAGCCTAAAATGGCGGCTGAGTTAGAACGGCTGTCCCAGGAGCTCAGGATTGATCCGGTTAATGGTGGGGTAGAAATCCAGGGGGGTCACGTTATCACCCATGATGCTCACGAGGGTCAGGATATTGATCGTGAGGATCTGGGCATAGAGCTGAGTACCCGGTGGCTTCAACCCGGCGGTATTGAGGCGAGCCTTCTGGATACTGAGCCGATGATTACCCAAAAAGAAGTAGAGCGAGTAGCTCAAGGACCTGCGGCGAAGGCGGTGTCGGCGCCGCTGACTGCGGTAGGACGAGATGATGTCCGCGGTGTTCTTCCGGCAGAGCGGATGGGTGAGGTGATCAGTTTTACGCCCGACGAACCTAGCAAAGAACTGAAAACCCAGGTCAATGCCGATAATCTCCGTGGGATTTTAGCTGAAGGGTTGAAAGCTAGCGAACAGCCTAAGAAAAACGCCAGCATCGATTTCAGCGATGGGGGGCGTCGAATAATTCCTCACCAGGATGGGGTGGTTGTTGATTGGGAGGAAAGCCTGAAGGATGTAGAGCAAAGAATTACCGCGAATAAAGATCGAGAATTCGCGGTCCAATACAAGGATGAACCGGCCACTTTTACCACGGAGATGGCAGAAAACGCCACCTTTGATGATGTCGTTGGAGAATTCACCACCGGAGGTTTTTCAGGACCCTCCGGACAAAACATTGCGCTCGTTGCCCGCACCGTGAACGGGGCCATGGTAGCGCCGGGAGATACGTTCTCCTTAAACTCCTATACCGGGCCGCGCGGAGCCGCCCAGGGTTATGTGAAAAGCGGAATCATCCTCAACGGCCGGGCCGATAACGCGGTAGGGGGAGGGATTAGTCAATTTGCCACCACCTTATTTAACGCCGCCTACTTCGCCGGAATGGAAGATGTGGCGCACACCCCGCACAGCTACTACATCAGTCGATACCCGGCCGGACGCGAAGCCACCGTTTTTGAAGGGGCCATTGATCTGCAATTTAAAAATACCAGCCCCTACCCGGTGCGGATTGACACCTCCGTTGATTCTGGCTCTGTGACGGTGCGGCTGATGGGGGTAAAAACCGTCAACGTGGAATCCATTAACGGAGGACGATGGGCTCCTACCCAGCCGAAGGAAATGAGAATCAGCGGAGAAGGGTGCGTCGCCTCCTCCGGGGCGCCGGGATTTACCACCTCCGATACCCGTATTGTGCGTGATCTGGCAGGTAATGAAATCGGCCGAAACACCACCACCACCGTGTATGACCCTGAACCTATTGTTCGGTGCTCTTAAGCGAGGGCTAATGTCTGAGAAAGAACTATCGGGTTGGGGGATAGTCCTGAAACCCGCCACAACTGATGATGCTCGACGCCTCCAACCGCACCTTCACCCGGAATGGCCGGCGGTACGGGAAAAGTTGTTGGCCAGGATAGACCACTGATGTCACTTTTCTTGGGGTTTGTGGGGAGATATTTGTTGCCCTCGGAAGAGGGAAGCAAAGTAGCTTGGGGAATGAAGAAGATGGTGCGGGTTGCCGCTTTCAATGATTCTTCCCTCTTTGAGAACAACCACTTTATCTACTAGTAACAGCGTGGATAGGCGGTGAGAAACCACCACGATGGCTTTATTGTTTTTGTGCTGTTGCAGGGTACGGAAGATCTTTAACTCCGCATCGGCATCCACCGCGCTGGTGGGTTCATCAAGCAGCCAATAGCTGTCATCGTGAAGAAATAACCTGGCGAGGGCGAGTCTTTGCCATTGTCCGCCGGATAAGTCGTGCCCGCCTTTCCATTGGTGGCCTAATTGTGTGTTGATGCCCTGAGGAAGAGCAGAGACAAAACCCCAGCACCGGGCCTCATGGAGCGCATTGATGATCTCCTCCTCAGAGGTCTCAGGTTTACCGAGGGAAACAAAATCCTTGACGCTTAGCTCATAGCGCCCGAAGTCTTGGGTGACGATCCCGGGGAAGGAAGCCGGTACGCGGATCTGACCGCGGAAGGGAATATTTCCGAGGATTGCCGAGAAAATAGTGGTTTTTCCTGCGCCGTTGGCCCCTACGAGCGCGGTGATTTCGCCACACCGCGCGCGAAACGATGCATGAGAAACCGCGGGTGTCTCTGCTTCCGGGTAGTAGACAGTGACATCCTCAAGCACGATATCCCCGCTTTGTTGATCCTTTTGAAGCGCCGGAGACCTAAGGTTCGCGGCCTTTTTCAGAGCCATCAAGGATTTAATTCCGGGGCGGGTGTGAGCAAATTCCCCGATTTGATAGCCCAAACCTGACAGCGCACTAATCCCAGACATAATGCCGACGACCCCGGAAAGCACTAACACCATATCTTGCTCAGACGCCCAGATGCTATAGATGCTCCACGCAGAAAGCAGAAGTGTGGCAAGCGAAAAGAGGAGATAAATCCCCATGGATCGCACTTCCAGTTTTTCTCTATGCCGGGCTGAGATTCTCCGGGATTCCAGTGAGAAAGAGGAAATTTTCTCAGCTCCGCGAAGTTTAGTGAGTTCCTCCAAGGAGGAGAGGTAGGTCAAGTGATCGAGCAGATAATTGGAACGACGTTTGTGATAGGAGATAGGGTCCCAGGTTTTTGCTTCTAACCTGCCGACCACCGTATAGGACAAGGCGGTAGGAAGAGCCGCGAAGACTGCCAAGATAGCGGCTGTTGGGCTGATACTCCAGAGCGAAAACCCAAGGAAAACAGCAGTAATGCAGCCGAAGAAGGTTTGGAGAAGTGCTTGGAGCATAGCTCCTGGGTAGCCATTGTCTATGGCTTCACGGGCGGAGAAAATAAGCGGGGAAATGTCTCTTATCTGACTGTGAGCTGAGTCTGGGTTGGTGAGAGAATCCCCGAAGTCTCGGGTGATAGCAATATCAAACCTCGCCACCATAATTCTTGATAAGGCGTAGGAGCTTTGGGTGATGACATTGGTGGCGGCGATTAAAACAGCAAAGATGATGACGAGGGGCGGGATAACGCCGCCGCTGAAGAAACCGGCAGCATTGTCCGAGACCGCTGGTGCAGGATGAGATGAGAAACATTTGATGGCTAGAACGTTAAGGCCAGGTAGGGTGGCGAGAATAATTCCGGCTATGGTGACTAGCAGCAAATACCGCGCGTTATAGCGAAGGCAGATTGATAAAACCCACAAAGCTGGGGACTTAGGTTCTTTCATAACTACCTCGTTCTACTCCGGTCTTGAATTCTGCTGAAAGCCGATCCCAAAAAGGCTGATTAAAAGAGGAGTAAGACCCGCAGGTCTTCCATCGAGAACTTGTACAATCATGCGAAAGCCCATTAGAGAGGGTTCCGATTTCAAAACCGGAGGCTCCGGCTGTGTCCCAGCAACTGTATAGCTTAGAATTGGGGCCTAACACAATTCCATGTTTCAGTTCTTCTCCCTTTTTGACATCACAGATGGCACATCCACGGTGATTTAGCGGTGCGACACATTGTAAATCCCGGGCAGATGCATTTTCGTAAAAATTCCTGATGGCTGAGATCAGGGTGTTCTCGTTGAGACCTTGATATTTAAATGATAGGGTTTGGTCTACGGGAACAAATGAAATTATGAGGTTGTTTTTTTCCGGAAGGGAGCCGAGATCCTCAATAAGATTATGAATGTCCTGTTTCTCAGGGGAAAAAATGTTTACCCGAATATGGACCTGAAAATTCTTTGCTAGAAGCCGCCGAATTCCGGCCAAGACATCCTGATAGGAATTTCTATGATTTCGATATTTACGAAAGAGATCTTGTCCGCGAGGTCCGCCATCGATTGAAACCTGAACGGTTCTGCAGTTTATGCTCTTCAGCCAGTCTATAGAATTTTCATTAAGAAGAGTTCCATTAGTAATTAATGTTACCCTTATAGCAAGGCTTTCCTTAAGCTTCCTATATAAAATATCAATTTGTCTTTTATAAACTAGAGGTTCTCCTCCTAAGACTATGAGATTGCAGCTTCCCGGACATCTTTCTTTAACGATTCGGGTTAGTTGCAGCGCCTTTTCATTACTCCAAACATCCCGGCCGCTTGGCCGGGTTCCTTGGTTATCTAATTGGAAACAGTATTCGCAAGAAAGATTGCAAGAGAATCCTGGGATGTATGTGATGGTATAGGACTGTTCTGGAGGTGATTTGTATTTACTTAGATTCTGAATAATTAGGAATGCAAAGATCTTTCCTATTAAGTTGAGTTTACCAGGAGATTTTACAAGCCAGCGTGAGAATTTAATCTGTTCTTCTTTTAAGAATATAATCGGCATAATTTACTCCCTGAAAAGATGGCGGGCTTTCAGCCCGCCATCCATTTAGCGCATCCTGGCTGGACACTTGTCGTCAGAAACATGTAAGTTTCGCTGACCTAATTGAATCAAGCGGACTTTTTGCATTAGTGCTATGAACATCGAATCACCTCATCTCTTTGTGTTGATCATATGGATTGAGTGATTGTAATAAAAGGATTTTAATAAAATTGTTAGATTTTTCACATATTAAGGATATTTGCCGGGTGCTGGTCTTCGCTATTTTGTGTGTTATAGATCTGGTTGATTTCGTAGTTAGATTTAGGTTAATTTAATACTAATCCCATAACCAAGCTATTATTAGGAGTCATTACTATAAGGCGAGTTTGGCGATGTGCTATGGGCCGGTGATAATCTTTAGGGTAGAAATCTTTTGAAGGTGAGACAGGTGGAAGGTGATTTCCAGAAATGGTTACGGCTATAATATTTTCTGATCTAATAGAAATTATTAATTTTCCTTAAGTCCTATTAGGCTATAAAATAGTTTTATTAAGGATGGGAATGCTGTAATGCTAGCACTTCATCAACAACGCTCACCTACCCCTGTTCTCTTGGATTGTGACACTGGTATTGATGATGCCTTGGCGTTGATCTACTTAGCCGGTTTACACCGCGCGGGCAGAATCACACTTGTGGGGGTGAGCTGTAGCGCCGGCAACACTACCGCTAAGCAAAGCGCCATCAACACCGCTTTTATTCTCCGGAGCTGCGGTCTAGCGGAGGAAGAAATTCCCATTCGGATTGGCCCCCGGCAACCGTTGGCAGTGCCGCTATGCACAACCCCGGAAACCCACGGTCCTACCGGGTTAGGCTATTGCCACGCACCCGAACCCCAACCTGGGGTTATCCCTGAAGATCCCGACACATGGCAACACTTATGGGACGAGACGTGGGGCACCTATGGGCAAGATCTCCGTTTGATTATCACTGGGCCGGCCACCGCGTTGGCTCAATACCTCAAGCGGAAACCCACGGTTATGCCACGCACCACGATGATGGGTGGAGCGTATCTTTACCGGGGCAACACCACCCCCACGGCGGAGTGGAATAGTTGGGTAGATCCCCACGCAGCCAAGGAGATTTTCGCCCCTACCAGCCCCTTTGGCTCACAGAGGGAAAACTCTTTAATCACGGTGTGCTCTTTGGAAGTCACTGAGCAATTTTGTTGCCACCCTCATCACCTAGAGCACCTATGCCAGCTTTTAGGCTCAACCCCCATAGCCCGCGATCTCCCGGACATTCTGCGTTTTTATTTCGAATTCCACCGCGCACAAGGTGAAGGCTACCTGGCGCAAATCCATGATCTCCTCACCTGCATGGTGGCCTTAGATGCTATCCCGGTCAGCAGTATTGACACCACGGTTGACGTCGAGGCTGATTCTCCTTTACTCCGCGGCACCACGGTTGCTGATTATCGACATCATTGGGGTCGTCCGGCTAATGCCCGCCTCATCACCGACGTCAACCTGGAGCAAGCTTATACACACTGGTGGGAATCAGCGAGCATGTTAGGATCACAAGTGTTTTTTCGCTGAGGTGACATAGGCGAGGGAACCTTCCTTAACTGAGTTTTCACAACAATCCTGGGAGTGTGTCTTTTCGCTATGCCTCAACCAACCGCTGTCACCCGCATCTCCTTAAACCGGGGTCAACAAATCCTGGTCGGCGTGGGGGCTCTTCTTATCGCCGCTACCTGGCTCTTTTTAGTACTCACCCGGCCAGATACCTGGGAGGACGGGCTTAGCTCAACCCCCGCGTTGATCACGCTACTTGGCTATGTGGGCGGAGCTATCGCTCTGCTTATCGCCACAGTTCCGGCTTTACCCACCCGCATCATCGCCATCATCCCGGTGGCCTTGGTCTTGAACATCGTCATCGGGGAAATTGTCGGTTCGGTAGGTATCCCGCTGTATCTAGACACCATCGGAACTGTTTTTATTGCAGCTCTTGCCGGCCCCATCACCGGCACCGCCACCGGGGTGCTCACCAGCGTGGTGTGGAGTTTCCTCAACCCTGCCGCCTTGCCCTTCGCCGCTGGAAATGCTCTCATTGGTTTTCTGTCTGGCTGGGCGATTAAAAAAGGATCCTTCAAAAACATTGTGTGGGTGATTATCACCGGCGTTCTTCTCGGAGCAATCGCCGGAGTCATCTCAGCCCCCGTAGCAGCTTTCGTCTACGGCGGAACTGCAGGTGTCGGCACCGGAGCGGTGGTTTCTCTCTTCCGAGAAATGGGGCAATCCTTACTCAGCGCAGTGACGCTGCAATCTTTCTTATCAGACCCCCTCGACAAAGCAATCGTCATGGTTTTGGTCTGGGCGTCATTGAAGTATCTTCCGGGCCGGGTGCGCCGCAACCTGGGAGTCCAGGACTAGTGACGTCGCGCCGGGTTGGCGTCGAGCCTTCATCTCGTCCCCACGGATGGAACCCCCTTACGGGTTTTTCGCTGGCCGCTTCAGCCTGGATCCTCGCCCTCGGAATCAATCAATGGTGGTGTTCGTGCCTTCTCATCGCCCTGGGTTTAGCCGCCTCCTTCTGCGGGCCGCGCGGAGGAGCCACGGTGCTGGGGGCCGTGGGGCTAAGTATCCCCATTTTCGCCTCGATGGTCATTGTGCATAGTCCGCACGGGCATATTCCCTGGTGGGGGCCGCTCACTCGGGACGGCATGTGGCTGGCAACCGAACTAGGGCTTCGTTACTTTGCCCTCATGATTACTTTCCTCGCTGCGGCCGCCGCCACCACGGTGCCGCAATTAGCTAAGGCCCTGCAACAGGCTGGGGTGAACCCGCGGATCACCTATGTAGTGTGCGCTGCGCTGCAACTTTTCCCGGAAGGTCAAGCTACTGTGCAACGGGTGCGGGAGGCTCATATTCTTGCTGGGCGTCAGGTTCGGGGGATACGGAGTATTCCGCGAATAGCGCTTCCTACCATGAGTCAGCTTATTGCCAGAGGTAGTGAACGCGGCATTGCTTTAGAAATGACTGGCTTGCAACGTCCAGGCCCGCGCACTCTTCTTGTGCCGGTGCCTGATTCTCCCCTCCAGAAGTATGTCCGACGCCTACTGCCCGCCTTTGCGCTGGCTCTGGTTTTAGGGGTAGCGCTGTGGTGAACCTTGAAGAAATTCCAGGTCAGGTGACTCAGATTGTCGGCGCCTCCGGATCTGGGCTAACACGCTTAGCGCACCAGTGGTATCAGTCTCCTCCGCAACAGTGGGCTGAGGCTGGGGAGGTGGCGTTGGTGCTTCAAGAAGCCAGTGCCCATATCTCAGGACTAAGAGCTACCGTCTATGAGGAGCTGGTATTCCCCCTGGAACAACGCGGACTTGCCCCTTCCCTTATGCGGGAGAAGGTCAACCAGATGCTTCAGACCATCGGTTTAACGACGTATGCTCAGCACCACCCGGCGCAGCTGTCTGGCGGGCAAACCCGCAGGTTAGCGTTGGGGGTAACAATGATTACTGAGCCAGGAACGTTGATTGTTGATAACGCTTTTGCGGGTTTGGATACGGATTCTCGGCACACCCTTGCCACGGCCTTGCGCGAGTTGGCAAACCAAGGAACCGGAGTTGTTGTTTTAGGGCACAGCGTGAACGCTGACCTGGGCGGGGTAGTTGTCTATCACGGGGATAGCCAAGAAACTCCGGTAGTTCTTCCAGCGAAGATAGAGCCGACGTCAAGCTACGTGCTGCTTTCTGGGGTGCACGCTATCCGCGGGGTGAACCGAAAACCACGGTGGCGCCTAGGGCGTCGGGTCAACAACAACCCATCGGTTTTTCAGGTTGGCCCAGTGGATCTCCGGGTGCCGCGCGGTGGGGTGTTGTGGTTGCGTGGCGACAACGGCAGCGG
Source organism: Corynebacterium poyangense (assembly GCF_014522205.1). Taxonomy (NCBI): domain Bacteria; kingdom Bacillati; phylum Actinomycetota; class Actinomycetes; order Mycobacteriales; family Corynebacteriaceae; genus Corynebacterium; species Corynebacterium poyangense. The sequence continues at coordinate 258,130 of NZ_CP046884.1, forward strand.
GAAAACCTCGTTGCTGCGGGCGGCAGCCGGTGTGGATCAAGCTAGCCGAGTTAGTGCTGCTGAACCTTCCCCCACCGTGTCTTTGGCGGTGCAGCACGCTGCCGATCAAGTGGTGGAACCCACTGTCGCTGCGATGTTGCAATCTGGTTCGGGGGCAGGGCTGTGTGCTGGCCCAGCCTCTGGGGTTGCTAGGGGCTTGGGTGTTGATCCGCAAGCGCACCCATTGGATTTGAGCCAATCTGATCTGCGCATTATTCAAGTGGTGGCGGCAGCCCGGCGACATGCCGACGTGTTGGCTCTGGATGAACCGGACGTTGGGGTAGACCGGGCTGGTCGCAATACCTTGCACCGGATCATCGCCGCTGAGTTAGCGGCGCACAGAGCTGTGGTGATGACCTGCCATGATGAAAGTTTCTTTGCCGAAGTAGCCGAATATGCGCAGGTTAAGGAGCAGTGGCTACCGGGAGTTTCGGGTTCATGACCTAGCATAGAAAGATATGCGAAAGGGAGCCTGTGACTAACGTGACCAAGAAAATTCCGCCGGAAATATGGGTATTAATATCGGCGGCTTTTATTATTGCCTTGGGTTATGGGCTCATCGCCCCCATCATTCCGCAATTTGCCCGCAGCTTCGATGTCAGCATGGCAGCCGCCAGCGCCGTGGTTTCAATCTTTTCTTTCTCTCGCCTGGTCTTTGCCCCACTAAGCGGCAAACTCATAGATTTCCTAGGCACCCGAAAAGTCTATGTAACCGGGTTAATCACGGTAGGCACCACCACCGCCGGTGTTTCCCTTGTCCAACACTACGGGCAGATCATCCTTCTCCGAGGCATCGCCGGAATCGGCTCCACGATGTTCACCGTGTCCGCCATGGCGTTGATTATCCGCCTAGCCCCCACCGACATTCGCGGCCGGTGCTCCTCGATGTACGCCTCGGCTTTCCTCATCGGCAACATTATTGGTCCGCTCCTGGGAGCTGCGCTATCTGGTCTAGGAATGCGTTGGCCTTTCTTTATCTACGGCGTAGGGGTGCTGTGCGCGGCTTTGGTAGTGACACTGAAAATGCCGCGCCGCATAGGCGCTAAACCAGTCACAAACACCCCACAACCTCCGATGCGTTTCCGCGAGGCTTTCCGCGATCCCGCCTACCGCTGTGCCCTGCTCAGTGCGTTTTCAACAGGTTGGTCTAATTTTGGGTACGCGTTGCTATCCTTCCGCTGTTCGCCGCTGCCATCTTCCGCCACGATGGCGCCATAGCGGGTTTAGCAATGGCTGCTTTCGCTCTAGGAAATGCTGTCTGCCTGCAATTTTCTGGAAGATTATCCGACAACATAGGCCGACGACCACTACTTATTGCAGGTTTAGCAATGAACGCGCTGTTCACCGGGGTCCTTGGTTTAGCGCACCACGTGTGGAGTGTTCTTCTCTTATCCGCTCTATCCGGGGCCGGTTCAGGAATCTACAATCCAGCCCAACAAGCCGTCATCGCCGATGTTGTGGGGGCGGATCGGTCCGGCGGTAAGGTGTTAGCGAACTTCCAGATGGCGCAGGATTTCGGTTTCCATCCGCCATTGCTGAGTGGGTTGGCTTTGGCTGGGGTTTTGGTATCTGCGGAATGGTGTCTCTCTTTTCCCTGAGTTGCTGGATCCTAGGTGGCAGAGAAACACTACCGGCGTTGACACAACAGTCTTCTTGCGCCGGATTTTCCTGCCGGCGCTAAGAGATAAGGAAAAGAAGCGTGCTGTTAGTCAGCGTTTTCGGCGACCGTTTGATACCCCACCTTCGCTGCTTGCCCTAACGTCACCGGTCCTAGGTCTTGGTTCTTTTCCCATAACGTATCCGGAGAGCCTGGGGTGTAGGTTTTAATCTCCCCCGCGGCGTCTAAGGTCACCAAAGCCAGAAGATCAGGGGAGGTTTGTTCGCACACCGCCCAGCTATAAAGCTTGTCTTCCATCCAGCCGGATTCGGCATCATTTAAATCCTGCAATGGGGATGCGGGGATGAGTGCGCTAAAGGTAGCTGTGTCATCAAAAGTAGATTGACCATGCAAGGCTCTAAGATAAAACCGGCCGGCGTTGATGTCATAGGGTTCCATACTGACCATTTTAGGTTAGTACGCGTTGACCAATGCTGGTTCTTGGTAATACATTACGTGAGCAATGGAGTTACCACTGTGGTCTTCATCCACTTTCACTACCGCTTCACCGACATGTTGAGCTTGATCGTGGCGAACGAGTTCCGGGGTTCCATCTCGGTGATATAAGACCACCGAATGCCAAGGCGTTGTCCACGTTCCGGCACAGCGAATAAGCTGAATCCCAAACTTTTCCGCCCCTACGGGCTGCGGGTGAATACTGAGCCGAAGAGCGCGAGGAAAATGCGACTGAACAACAGTACCCCAGGCTCTGCTTCTGCTTAATACCCGATAGGCTCGACGCTTAGCTTCCCGACGTCGAGCCGACGGTGTAAGCGCAGCTAATTCTTCTTCCTGGTCCGCACACATAAACCTCGTCATGCCGCAGAGTACCCGAGCAATCTCTTCATCCTCTTTCACTTTCGCTCGCAACTGGCTCACAGATTCACTCCACCCCTCATCCAGCCAGAAGAACTATCGGCTCAACCGCCTCACTCAGAATCCTTTTTCTCCTGGATCGATGAGCACTCCGATGGCCTAGGTCTTAGCCTCATTGGAATAGCCGTTGTCTTAGGCGCATCCGTATGGTTCGACGTCGCAGGGCCAGTAGGCGAAGCCATTGACACCGGAGCTCATTTCCTCATCGGGGCAGGCGCCTGATTCTTCCGGTGGCGCTCGTGGTCTTTGCTATCGCCCTCATGCTCAACAAACTTCGCGATATTCCGCATCGCGCCCAAGGCACCCTCGGTGTCGCCATTATTGTGTTGGCCATGCTGGCACTTATTCACGTTTTTGCTGGCAATCCAATTGACAGCACTGGCCGCGGCCGCGCCGGAGGCATAATCGGGGCGGTCATAGGCGGTCCCCTGTCTCTAGGATTTAGCACCTATTTGGCGGTCCCGATTCTGGCTTTGGTATTAGTCTATGGCGCACTCAAAGCCACAGGCATTACCACCCGAGAATTTGTCAACGTCATCAAAGAACTGATCCAAGGTTCCTCCTCAGAAGAGGAATCAGATGACGATGACCGTTACGGCCACGTGGATTTCGAATTAGAGGAACGTGCCGCTGGTAAGGATCCCTCCCACACCACCGCGCCCACAGTAGCTATACCGCGTCGAGCTCCCAGGCGTCGCTCCACCTCAAAAAGCGGGGTTTTTCAGCCGCATCTGCCCAGGAGCAGACACTGAAACTGGATTATTCGGGGCGACGCCAGCTGCCGCGGTTTATCCCGAAACAATAATTCTGCAGGTGGTGGGGAAGATCCCACAGTAGAGCTATCATCGGACGATCCCGTTGCCCAAACGCATCAACGCTGGGTGGCAAGCGCTCGTGCTTATCAGCAAAGTGAGCACTCGGATCCGGTGGAACACAGAGATCCGAGGGAGGATTCTGAGCAGACTACGACTCCGCCAACAACTCCTGTAGCTGCCCCAGTCTCGACACCCCAGCCGACACTGGCAAAGACTGTTGGCTGGAAGATCATAGAGTTGCGTTCTTCGGGAGTAATAACTCCGTGAGAAGCTGCAAACACAATATTTTCTACAATGCTGTGCTCTGGACCAGGTTCTTGGGTGGGATCTTCCAGTGCAGTTACCAGGTCGAAGATAAATTCTTGCAGTTGCTGGAGGCGTCGCTCATAGATGTGTCGCTCTGGGTGCTCTGGCCCAACCGGGGCAACGACACTGCACCATTCAGCGCGGAAAGCGTCGCGGAATTGAGCAGGAAGACCAATAGCGTCTGCCAGCACCAGGAGAGGGAGTTTAGCGGCGAAGTGCGACACGAGGTCTACGGGGTTGCGATGAGTGGCGTGGGAGGGCAGCTGCTCAATAAGTGTTTGAATATGTGCTGTGATCTGGGGGCGAAGTTTTTCTACCGCCGAGCAGATAGCGGTTCAGCAACAAGTGGCCTCATGACGTCATGGCGTTCATCATCCACGTGAAGAAGATGAACCTGCAGTTCCGAGTGCTGCGGTTCAGGCATGATCGAAGCATGGTGGAGGAAGTATTCGCTGGCGTAGCGGTGATCCTTAGAAATACGCGGGTCCCGCATAATGCCTCGGGCAACGTCATAGTTAGTGATAAGCCAGGCGTGAACGGCAGGAAAATCTACTGGATGCACTGCGCCGGCGTCTTGTAGTTTTTGGAAAAGGTGATAGGGGCAGGCGTGATAGCTTTCATCACCTAAGAAAGTTCGGGGCAAGCTGGGGTCTGGTTGACCGTGTGGGCGTTGTGCGCTAGACGTCATACCCGAACTGTCGGGAAGTTATAAAGAAAAGTTCCGTAGGGTCACAGATTTCTTAGCAGAATCCTAAAATTGATCATTATCCCAGGTCAATGCGGTTATATTGACAAGTATCGAGAGAGTAGTCGGATACTGAAGGCATTTAGTTCCCTGCTAACCCCAGATGGTGACACCGCGATGAGGGTAACCTTTTTCTTGATATTCCTTAACTACATGCCAGAACTCACTGTGAAAAAACTTTGCTGCGTAGGGGATAAAAAATTCTTTGGCCGTGCATAGTGGCGGACGTTTGTTAGGGTCAGGGCTCGTAACTACACCAGCACGTGATGTTGTGCCTCGTGGTGAGTGGACTGGCAACAATGAGGAGTAACTTGTGTCCCGCCGTTTCTCGACGAAATATTGCGCGTTAAGCCTGAGCTTCGTGCTAGCCCTGACTGCTTGTACAAACAATTCCTCTCCGCAGGAAGAAAGTGGTGCCCCGCAGCAGGATAACACTGGGTTTCCTATGACGGTGAAGGATTGTGAAGGCCACCCCAGCATCATTGACCAGGCCCCACAAAAGACAGTGACAGCTAATAGCGCTGCTGCGGAACTGGGGATAAGGTTGGGTGCGCAAGACCGGATTATCGGTACCGGTTGGTCGCGGGGTTTATCTTCTCTGCCCGAGGATATTCGCCACGAGGCAGAAAGCATTCCCAGTTTGGGGGAGGGTGGAATCCCCAAGGAAACACTTCTTACCAGCGGTGCTGAGGTGTACGTCGACGCCTTTGGGCAGATGAAGAATATGCAAGGTGACACCCCCACCGGTCAAGATTTCCAACGAGCCAACATGGTTCAGGTGTTATTGCACTCTTCAGCCTGTGCGCGTGTTCTTCCAGGGCCGCGGGAAAATCTGGATCAGGTGTATGAGGATATAGCGCTGTTGGGGAACATGTATGAACAACATTCTCGGGCTGAGGAGCTTATTGACCAGATGAAGAAGGAGATAACGGCTACCCAAGAAGAATTTGGGTTGGAACATCAGGATTCACCTCGGCCACGAGTTTTCTACTTCTCGCCGGATACCACCGCGCGGGGGATGGTCACTATCGGCAATAAACAGATTGCCAATGCTGTTTATCAATTAGCCGGGGTAGAGAATGTTTTCGCTGACCATGACCAAGATATGTTCCCGGTCACCTGGGAAGACGTCGTTGCCGCTGACCCTGACTATATTCAGGTAGCTTTGCGTCGTAAGCCTTCTACAGAAGCACAAGACGAAGACTGGAAATCAGCGCTAGATTTTCTCCATAACGATCCGCGGACCAAAGATCTTCGAGCCGTTAAGAACAGCCACATCATCCGGCTGTCTGCCGAAGACACCACTCTGCCTGGGGTGGAGAATTCCCACGCCATCCGAACGCTGGCGAAAGCTACTCACTAATGCGATCCCGGGTTTCTGGTGTCGGACTTATAGCCGGACTCTGCCTCTTGCTGCTCTCCGGAATCGCGGCGGGGGCGGTGTGGGGAACCACTGATCTCCCCCTGACCTCGGTTTGGCGTGCCCTTTACCTTGGGCTCAGTGGACACGACTTGCATCCAGGCAGCGCAGAAATCATTATCTGGCACATCCGCCTTCCCCGGCCAATCCTGGCTGCCGTCGTCGGAGCTGGACTGGGACTTGTCGGGGTAGCTGTCCAAGCACTCGTCAGAAACCCCCTGGCAGATCCCTACCTCCTGGGAACCTCAGCCGGCGCGAGTCTAGGAACAACCTGTCTTCTAGTTTTTGGTGGCTCCGCCCTAGCCACAGCCACCTCCTCAACACTAACCTTTAGCCTGCTCCCCGCCCTCGCCGCCTTCCTCGGTGCGCTCCTAGCGCTTATCCTCGTGTGGCTCTGCACCAGCGCTCTCGGAGGTTTTAATACCGTCGCCGCACCCGCCGGAGACCCACTCACCCTCATCCTCGCCGGGGTAGCTGTAGGACAACTTTTCTCTGCCGCCACGAGTTTCTTAGTCTTACGAACCGACCAGCAAGAACAAACCCGAAGTGTGCTCTATTGGCTCATGGGATCATTAGCGGGTGCAACGTGGCCGCAGATCCCCATTACTTTAGGGGTAACTCTCCTCGGCGGCATCATCTTGTTCGGATTAGCGAAGAAACTCAACGCCTTGCTTCTAGGTGATGAAACAGCGTTGGCAGTCGGGGTGCATCCGGGCTCGGTGAGAACATCGGTGTTCCTTGTTACCAGCCTGATGACCGGAGCCATTGTTGCCGTATCTGGAGCCATCGGCTTTGTTGGCCTCCTTATCCCACACCTCGGTCGGTTCTTAGTGGGCGCAAATCACCGAGTGCTCTTGCCTATATCTGCTGCGCTAGGAGCTACTCTCCTGGTGTGGGTTGACGTGCTCTGCCGGGTTGCCGCCCAGACGGTTGGGCAAGAACTTCCCATCAATGTCCTCACCGCGGTCTTAGGTGCACCTCTGTTACTGCTGCTACTCGCTAGGAAAAGGAAACCATGACCAAGCACGAAGGAGATACCGGGGTTGACGTCCGTGAGGTATCGGTAAAATTTTCTGGCGGCGCTGGGGTAGCGGACGTTAGTCTTTATGCGGCGCCAGGTGCGGTAACCGGAATTATTGGGCCCAACGGTTCCGGGAAAACCACTCTCCTACGGGCCATGTATCGACACCTCAAGCTAGATCGCGGCACAGTTGTGGTAGCGGAGCAGGATATAGCGAGATTAAGAAGCTCCGCAATGGCGCGCCTTATTGCTGCTGTTCCTCAAGAACGCCACAGCGCCTTTGGGCTGCGAGTCTATGACATCGTGGCTATGGCACGGATACCGCATCACGGTTCCTTCGCGTCGGAAACCATAAAGGACAAAGAGATCATCACCTCTGCGTTACACACCGTAGGAATAGCAGATCTGCGCAACCGGGTTTTTGAGGAACTATCAGGTGGCGAGCGGCAGCGGGTGTTACTTGCCCGGGCGTTGGCTCAGCAAGCAGAGGTATTGATTTTAGATGAGCCCACTAACCATCTAGATCTGCGCCACCAAGTTGATCTGGTTCGCATCATTCGGCAATGTCGCCAAACTACTGTGCTCAGTATCCATGATCTCAACGTGGCTGTGGCACTGTGTGACTATTTGTATGTCCTTGACTCCGGACAGGTGGCCGCTCACGGCCGCCCTATAGAAGTGTTGACTCCAGAGCTCATTGAGCGAGTCTTTGGGGTCCGTGCGCATGTGTTGGGCGAGGAAGGCGGACAACGCACCATTGCTCTTAAGTATTCGTAGCCGTCTTGAGTTCCTCATCTAATCTGACGGGGTATCTATGGCATCAAGTCGGACTTCCCAGGGATTCTTGCGAGGATCCACAATAAGATTTTTTGCCAGCGGGATCTGGTGAGAAGCACTTTCTAAAATATGCATCAAATAGCCTCCGGTATTGGGGATGGCTAAGAAATCTCCAACCTGAACACCCTGGGGAAACCGCAGAGCACGTTTAAAGATCAACTCATCTTCAATGCAGTACGCCCCTACCATAAAACCCTCTACCGCAGCGGTGGGAGCAGGTGTTTTCTGGTGACGAATAAGTATCGGGTCAACCAGGAAGTCTGCCGAGGTAGAACGACACTGAGTACGGTTCATTCCGACGCCGATGAGCGGAACACCGTCGGAACGGTGCTTGAGAAACATCACTTCAGCGATAGTGAGGCCGCAGCCATCGAGCAGGCTACGCCCCGGTTCAAGGTGAAGACGTAGATTCAGTTGGTTTAACCATTGGGCAATGGTGTGAGCGTGATAGCGACCATGAGGTGGACGATAGCTAAGAATCTCCTGGAGCCACTGGCCACGCACGGGCTGTTGATAGTAGGGATAGGTTTCGGTGAGGATTTCACCCTTCCACGTAAACGGTGCAATATGCCGTTGTGCCATGGCCTGTTGAGCCTGAAGCCAATGCTGCCATTGATGCTGGTTTTCTAGATAACACATCGGGGCACCTCCACCGATGTCAATAAACTCCAGGGCGGAAGAATCAACGCCTGGATCAGTGATGATATCTAGGCATTCAAGTATGGCGACGGCACGATCCTGGGCCGCATAGCCGTGGAGATGAACATGGAAGCCACAGAGCTGTAGTTCTGGGGCTAGGGGAGCAGCAAGTTGGCGACGCCATACGGTACTGCGCTCTCCAAAGCGGGTTGGCGGCACCTTCTGCGGAGAAACGGCCACCCTCGGAGCGATCCTTGCTGGCACCCCTAGGCTTCGTGCGGTATCGGCAATGCGGTGGAGCTCGCTGGTTGAATCCACTGAAATTGCGCATGCGTTGGATATTGCTAGATGTAACAGCTCGTGAGTTTTAATAGCTGCGCTAACAATAATCCGTTCGCCGGGAACACCCACGCGAAGGACTTGCTCTAGTTCTCGGAGGCTGGCGACGTCAATGCCATGTCCGCTTCGGAGAGCTTCTTCAACTAGGCCCAGCGCTTTGTTGGCTTTACGGGCAAAAAACACGCGAACATCTATACCTAGCTCAGCGCCGGCACGCTGGAATTCTGCGGCGTTGATGCTCAGCGGGGCTGGATTAATGAGGTTAACTGGGGACCCATATTCTTCGATGAGACGGGAACACAACTCTCCGGCGTCGGGGATCTTCCTCATCCACTCCGCTAACCGCGGCTCAAGGGGTGGAATCCCCTCCACCTGATATTGTTGCACCCACGTTGGGGAGTCAGCGGAGCTGAGATTGCGTTTCTGCTCAGCCCGGGTAAACACGGCTTTCGACCATCGGGGAATAACTTGGTGCAACGTGCGCGAGAGGGTGTCATTGCCCAAGATATACAGTTCCGTCGCCCGTCCAATCACCGCTAGAGATTCCGCGCCGGGGAGACTGCCGTCATCATTGGTGATGAGTGCGGAGGTGGCTGAGTCCACCTGGGCTAAACCCACCTCGCAGAGCTGGTGCTCAAGGGTGCCGGGATTGACTCCCGGAGGAGCAATCACTGCGTCGATGATCCCATCAACCGGCAACGAGGAGACGTCGAACTCTTCGGAAAGGAGTTCGTCTGCTCGCCCCAAGAACGAACACTGGATAATCCCAACGTCAATCAGTGCCAAGATTTTCTTAGCGCTATCTAGTGGGGGGCCAAACGCTAATGGCTCTAATTCCCTTGCATAGTCTTTTAGCCCCGCGAGCAGGTGGTGCTGGGTGGGAAGATCTCCGGCGTGAATCGATCTTATGCGGGCTACCCACTGAATCACCGCGGGGTAGACCTCGCGCCAGCTTAAGCCGCGCAGCCATTGGACGGTAGGAGGCGCGGTGCCTTCAGCAACGGCAATAGATAGTCGAAATTGCTCTTCCGCAGTAGCAGGCCACGGGGATGGTGTGTGTCCTGTCCTTGCGCCTAGTTGTTGCGCAGTGTTTTCAATAATGTCAATGACCTGGCTGAAGTCATGCGCCTGAGAGACCTGGAATTGTGCCTCGGACATAATATCTTCGCGATCAAGACGCGCCCATGAGCTATTGACGTCGGCTTTTACTTCCATCAATCGGTCATGGCGGCTACACGGGATCAAAGAGGCGGGTTCATTCCCACTGGCTTGGTAGCGCAGGGTGTTATCTGGTTGGGGAATAAACTTCCCGCCGCGACCTTCGGTTAATGACAACGCTACGTCAATAAAACTCAAGGCAGCACCGCGTACTGCTAGGTGCGAATGAGGTTCGACGCAGGCATAGGTGTTTTGGTCATGGGCGGTCCCCAACAGTGGGATGGGGCCGTGATAGCTAGCCGCTAGCGCGCCAGGCCAGGTGTCCGCGTGGCCGGTGCATAACAAAACCTCATCAAAAGCTGCGGTGATGGTGTGATCGGAAGTTTCTAAAGTCCAGGTGTTGTCTTCTCTAGAGTGGTGAACAGAGGCAATACGGTGGGGATGGAAAACCAGCGTCGATCCCGACGGCAATGTCTTGTCGAGCCTCATCCAGGAGTCTCGCAGGAAAGCGCCCACCAGATAGCGAGGTGGGAAAGGATCCGAAGGTGAATCAATCTCCGGGTGATGGGTCTTTCGCCACTGGTCAAAGCTAGAAAGCCGGGACTGTATCACGCTGGAGATGACGTTGAGGCGCCAGCTCTGGGGTTGCGCTACGCGGTACGCCCCTCGTGCGCCTATCGCCCACTGATGGGGAGCATCGGGGGAGGGTAAACCGGGGTCAAAAACCTCGATCTTCACCGGCACTCCGCGCTCATAGGATTGTTGGGTGGCTTCTTCTGCTGCCCATAATCCGCGCGGTCCAGCTCCCACAATGGCAATACGAATAGCCGACATTAGTGCTCCCATTTTTCCATTAGCTTCTCTAGGTCCTCGACGCTGGCGCCAAGATGATGTTCAACCCAGGCGTCATCAAAAATAGTGTCCATATAGGGTGTTCCTCCATCGTGGAAAATAGCTACCACCTGCTCTTGTTCTTGAAAGTGGGAGCGGTCTTCGAGGATCGCTGCGGTCACTGCTCCTGCTGAAGCTCCTACCACTATTCCTTCCTTTCGAGCCAGGAATCGGGCACCAGCGACGGAGTAGATGTCAGGGATTCTTTGGAGAGTATCTGGGGTCACGAATCTGGATAACTCAGGGGTAACTCCGGCACCAAAACCGGGAAGATGTCGTTGTCCCCGGCAGCCACCATAGAGGACAGAGCCCTCGGCATCTACCGCAACAACCTTGGTTTTTGCTTGGGCTTGCTCAAGTCTGCGTCGGCACCCTCCGAGAGTCCCGGTGGTGCTGATAGCCACGTAGAGTGCGTCTGGGGTAGTTCCTAAGGAAGAAAGGATCTCAGACATTGTGCCTGAGGCGTGAGCCTCAAAGGCGGCTTGGTTGCCATATTGATCCATTGTGACGGCGCCAGGTATGGCTGCCAATAGTTCGGCGACTTTAGCTCGACGTGCAGCTAGACGGTCAAACTCTGGATCTGGCTGGGTAGCCACCTGGTGAATGTGGGCACCTAGAGCGGAAAGGTATTTCAAGGTTGTCGTATTGATCCGATCATCAACGACGCAATGGAATTCCCATCCGCCGAGGAGAGCTTCCCGGGCAAGGGCGATGCCGAGGTTTCCGGAACTTGATTCCACGATGGGCGTGCCGGGATGAAGTATCCCGTTTTCTTGGGCGTTTTTGATGAGTGCGGCGGCGGTTCTATCTTTTGCGCTACCGCCAGGATTGAAATATTCCAGTTTTGCGTAGAGCGATACACCGTGAGCTAAGGGGATGCGCTGAAGTTTGACGAGAGGGGTATGTCCGATAGTTGCCGATATATTTTCTGCAAGGTCCGCCATAAGGGGAGAAGGCATAAGCATCATCATAGGTTAAGAGTTAAAAGAATGCTTATAAGTACAGGTTAAGCTAAAATTCTGAAGTCCAAGAAGGGGTTTCTTGGGGTTTTAAGGCTAGGAAGCCACGTTTTCTATGGTGCCCCATAGGAAAAATTCACGAAGGGGAGTAGCAGAGGGAAACCGGGTTTTTAGTATCTCGCTGAGAACAGGGGGAGAAGTCACCTAGCGCAATGTCAATTTTGTTTTAGAATCTTGGCAAATTCTATGGTTTTGATTCTTGGTGGAATTGTCGCCATTTTGGTTATTGCCGTCGGGATATTGGCTGCGATTTTGTCAACCAAAAATAATTCTTCGTATGATTCTGCCGCTTCTGCACGCAGTAGCGAAGTCACCAGTTCAACGTCGAAAGTGACGACTAGTAGTGAAAGTTCCTCCGTTCCGGAGCCTACTACTGCTCGGGTGACTGTTACCGAAACTGAACGGGTGGAAGAACCGCAAGAAGCTCAATTGCAGATTCCTCCGCGTGGTAATCACTCCAACATTATGGTGTGGATCGGCGCGTATAACCGAGAGGCTGGTGCTAATAAGGTTGCGCAGGATAACCCGGGGACCACGGTTATTCCTGGAGGTAATTTTTCGCCCGGACAATGTAATGCGAACTACTGTGTGGGATACCTCGTCAGCGACGCCGGCACTGCGTCGAATTTTTGCCAGCAGCTCACAAGCCAGGGAACCGATTGCGTCATCTCGCATCTCAACGCCGGATAGATTGCAGATCCGAAACTCCTGCTAAAAAATAAAGTCCCCACTCCAGAGGTGGGGACTTTTCCGATGGCGGAGGATGTGGGATTTGAACCCACGAGGGGCGTGAACCCCGCACGCGTTCCAGGCGTGTGACATAGGCCGCTAGTCGAATCCTCCTGTCGCGCAACAGCATTCACCGCTGCGTACTCATGAGAGGGTACACAGTATGTCATGCTCCTCGCAAATTAGCCGGTCAACCCCAACCGAGGCGGGAGTTGGCAGGAAGGTAGCGAAGATCGTGTGCCTAAAAATAGTGGAAAATAGGCGTGCCGGGAGAGAAGTTTTGGTGGAGGCGCCGAAGACGGGTAAGGTAGCGGACAGGATCTCGCGCGGCGTGTATCTTGTGAACTCCCCCAGGGCAGGAATGCAGCAAGGGTCAACGAGCTCTACCGGGTGCGCGAGGTCCCCTTTTTGGGTCTAGGGGTCTATGGTTGTAGTGAGCAATCAAAATGAGGAACCGTCCGGAAGGTGCCCCTGAATGTCACTACGTGATCTGACCCCAGAGCAGCTCAAAGATTTAGCTGCTGATGTTCGCTCCCACTATCAGGAGCTCAAAGCTAAAAACTTGAACTTAGATTTAACCCGTGGCAAGCCTTCTTCTGAGCAACTTGATTTTGCTCAATCTCTCCTGTCGCTCCCGGGAGAGGATGACTATTTAGCAGCCGACGGCACTGATTGTCGGAATTACGGAAACTTAAAAGGAATAACAGACATCCGTTCCCTCTGGGCGGAGCTTCTGGGAGTTCCCGTTGAACTGGTGTATGCGCAGGATTCTTCCAGCCTGAATATCATGTTTGACCTTATTTCCTGGTCCTTCCTCTTCGGTAATAATGACTCCACTCGCCCGTGGAAAGATGAGGAGAAAGTCCGCTGGATTTGCCCGGTCCCTGGGTATGATCGCCACTTCACCATCACCGAAACCCTTGGGGTAGAGATGGTCACTGTTCCCATGACTAAGGACGGCCCAGACATGGAGGCGGTCCGGGAACTAGCTCTTGACCCCCAGGTCAAAGGAATGTGGTGCGTGCCGGTTTTCGGCAACCCCACCGGAATCACCTTCTCTGAGCAGGTGTGCCGGGAATTAGCCAGCATGGAAACCGGTGCCGAAGACTTCCGGATTGTGTGGGACAACGCCTATGCTGTTCACACTCTGACCGACACCTTCCCGCCGATTTATAACGTCATCCGGATGGCGGAGGAAGCCGGTAACCCCAACCGCTTTTGGTGCATGTCCTCCACGTCGAAAATTACCTTCGCCGGAGCTGGGGTGGCGTTTTTTGCCTCCTCGCCGGAGAACCTGGCCTGGTACTCCAGCCTCGCCGGAGTCCGAGGAATTGGCCCCAATAAGATCAATCAATTAGCCCACGCCCGATATTTTGGCAGTGCGGATGGGGTCCGCGCCGTCATGCTTAAACACGCCGGGTCTCTGGCTCCGAAGTTTGAGCGGGTTCTGCAAATCTTGGATGATCGCCTAGGAGAATATGAGTTTGCGACCTGGACCAAACCGGAGGGTGGATACTTCATCTCTCTGGATGTTCTCGACGGCACTGCGGCTCGTACTGTCCAGCTAGCGAAAGACGCCGGCATTGCGCTAACCGGGGCGGGTTCTTCTTTCCCGTTGCACCATGATCCGCATGACCGGAATATCCGGCTGGCACCATCTTTGCCCCCGGAGGAGGAAATCGCCACCGCTATGGATGGCGTGGCTACCTGTGCCTTGCTTGCCGCTGTAGAAAAACTCGGAGCTTAGTTGTAGCCATGGATCTTGAAGCCACGACATACTGGATCAACAGTTTGTTCCCGGCCGAATTATCCATCGGTGAGGTCGCCGGTTTTCAGCTGGCTGTTGGTGATCTTGGGCAACAGCAATTTGTGGCTTGTACCAGGAACTTCGCAGAGGTGAACACTGGTTTGGTAGCCACCGACGGCCCTCATTCCGGCACTCCGGTGCGCAGCGAAATCTTTACCCTTGCTCGGCTCAACGGGGCCACCGGTTCTGGGACCACAGATTCGTCAACGATGCCTCCTGAGGAGCTCATTGTAGAGCCGCTGACCCAAACCGCCGTGATGTTGCGTCGTGCCCAAGAACACCGCACCCCCATTCCGGCACAACCTGGGCAGCTTCTTCCGGAGCCGGTCGATGTTCCGGGCTGCACAGTCCGGCATGTTCTTTTAGCCGTGCCCTATGTGTGGGGGCCTCAGATTCCGCAGCTGGTAGAAAAGGATCGCTTAACGGTGATGCTGCAGCTAATCATGCTGACGGACGCAGAAGCACAATACGCTCGCACCTATGGTGTTGGCGAGTTGCAAACAGAGCTGCAACATTCTGGCGTTGATCTTTTGGACTGGACACGATGACTCCGGAACAAGGGTGGGGCGCAGCCCTGGTGCACGGATTAGGGATTGAACCGTGGCGAATCCCTATTGTCATGGTGTCTGCTATCTCTATCTACCTCGTCTTCCTTCTCCTTACCAGGCTCTTTGGTCAGCGCATCTTGACCGCCACGACGTCCTTAGAAGCCGTAGTGGTGGTGATGTTCGGTGCGGTGGCTGGCCGTGTCATTATCGGCGAGCCGCCAAGCCTTGCCGCCGGAGCTATTGGCCTGTGCACCCTCGTCATCATGGAACTAGTTTTCGGCCGGATCAGGCGCTATGCCCGACGCCGCAGCGACCACGGAATTTTCCGGGTAGATCCAGTACTCATCGTTGCCCACGGCAAAGCTATCCCTCAATTACAGCGCAAAGCGCGGGTTTCCCGAGAAGACATCGCGGTGTTTTTGAGGCGCAATGGTTTAACTCAGCTTTCTCAAGTGCGCTACATGATCCTTGAATCCAGCGGCACCCTCTCTATTATTCGAGCTGACCAGCCCTATGACCCGGCTATCCTCGCTGGAGTGGTGGGAGCGGCGGAATATGCTCATGAAGCGCCTGAAGCTCAACACTGATCACCAGGTAGGCTCAAGGCGTGGCTCTTTATCGGAAATATCGCCCCTCTACTTTTGCGGAAGTTGTTGGACAGGAGCAGGTCACCCGACCCCTCTCGGTGGCTTTGGACTCTGGGCGGATTAATCACGCCTATTTATTTTCCGGTCCTCGCGGGTGCGGGAAAACCTCATCAGCACGGATTTTGGCCCGTTCGTTGAACTGTGAACACGGTCCGACCTCCACGCCGTGTGGTCAGTGCGCTTCGTGCCGAGCCCTCGCCCCGGGCGGACCCGGAAATCTGGATGTGACGGAGCTTGATGCCGCCAGCCACAACGGGGTGGAGGACATGCGAGAGCTCAGAGACCGAGCCTATTATGCACCGGCGGAGTCTCGCTACCGGGTGTTCATCATTGACGAGGCGCACATGATCTCCAACGCGGGATCAAATGCCCTATTAAAGGTGGTGGAAGAACCACCAGAGCACCTCATTTTTATTTTTGCGACCACAGAACCAGAAAAAGTGATCGGGACTATTCGCTCCCGAACCCATCACTATCCGTTTCGGTTGCTCACCCCCCAAGCGATGCGCGGGTTACTTCAACGCACCGTTGAATCAGAGGGGGTTCATGTTGAAGACTCGGTGTATCCGCTCATTATTCAAGCCGGAGGGGGCTCACCACGAGATTCTCTTTCCATCCTTGACCAGCTCTTAGCCGGTTCCGGCCCAGAGGGTTTGAGCTATGAGATGGCCCTTCCGCTGCTCGGAGTCACCGATCTATCTCTTATTGACGCGGCTATAGATGCCTTGGCAACCCAGGATGCTGCGGCCATGTTCACCACAGTGGATGAGGTGATTGAGGCGGGACATGATCCTCGACGTTTTGTGACCGACTTGCTAAATAGGCTTCGGGATTTGATGGTGTTGCAGACAGTCCCAGAGGCATTTTCCTTAGGCCTGGTTGACGCCCCTGCCGCTCGGCAAACAATTCTTCAGGAGCAAGCCCACAAGTTTGCTCCAGGGCAGTTAGCTCAGCTGGCTAATACCGTCAATGGGCGGATCTCTGATATGCGCGGAGCTACAGCGCCACGATTGCTCTTGGAAATTCTGTGCGCTCATTTGTTAATGCCGGTGGTTTCCAGCGGCTCGACGTCCACCCCGGCGTTGTTAGCCCCTGCCTCACCAGCACCTCAGGGGGATAAGGCCGCGGAGCAGAAACCTCGTTATGAGCGCCCGTCTCAGCGTCGAGCCAGAGAAACAGCAGAAGCCGCTGCCAGGCAGGCAGAACAACCTCAGGAACAGCAATCGCCGAGTACTAGGGACCAGAAGAAAGACTCTGCACCGCAGCCAGAGAAACAGCCTGAACCGGCGAAACCGCCGCAGGAGCAGGCGTCGAGCCGTAATGCTGAGGACGTTGCGGAACAGATTCGCCAGCAGTGGAATAAGATCCGGGCAGAAGTGGGGCGACGCGAGCGGGTCGTGGAGATCATGCTCACCGAGGCAAAAGTGCTGGGGATTAACGATGACACCTTAGTGCTGGGGCATAATACCGGGGCGCTGGCAGCGCGTTTAAATGATCCGGTGAAAAGCGACGTTATTTCTGGTGTGTTGAAAGATACGCTGGGAATTGAGGTGAAAGTCCATTGCCAGGTGGGCACTGGAGCGCCTCAAACCAGACCGGAAGCTCGACCGCGGGAGCATCAGACCCGGAGTCAGCCAGCACAGGAGTCTGAGAGACCCATAGCTAGGCGAACCATGGCCCAACGAGCAGCAGAGGGGTGGGGCCAGCCGGCGAAGCTGGGAGGATCAGAACCAGATTCCGTAGAAAAAGCGCCGACCTCGCAGCGTGGTGAACACCAGGGCGAGGCGGAAAAGAAACCAGATCAACGGGATGCTAGACCTCGGTGGCAACAAATAGGTGAACGAGCTAGAGCCCATGCGCAGCAACAAGGACAGTTCAATAACGGTGTTCCGCTGCCCCCTGAACCGGTTGATGATGAAAGCATTCCACCGGAAGGGGAGGAGTTAGAGAATACTCACGACACTCAATCCGCTGAGCCTCAGGCTGAATATGGTGAAGCTGACCAGGAAGAAGAGATGATTCGAGAGGCGGCGGAAGGCCGCGGGGAATTG
This sequence comes from Corynebacterium poyangense, assembly GCF_014522205.1. NCBI lineage: Bacteria > Bacillati > Actinomycetota > Actinomycetes > Mycobacteriales > Corynebacteriaceae > Corynebacterium > Corynebacterium poyangense. The sequence continues at coordinate 275,674 of NZ_CP046884.1, forward strand.
GATCATCGAGATTCTATGGAAATAGCGATGGAGTTGCTGGAAAAGGAGCTTGGCGCTAAACCCTTATGATGAATGCGCCAGATATAAAAGGTGCTGGATGATATTGACCACCATTCCCGGCTTACCTTAACGGTTATGTCATCCTCAGTGGTCTGACCAGCAGCGAATTGTTATCCGGGGAGTTTTATTCCTTTTATATTCTTGGGAGGACCGCTAGCCGCTAGCCTTAGCTTTGCTCGTGCTTTAAGTTAGGGTTGTGGCTATTCATGTCCATTGTTTGATTTATGAACAAGATGAGCATGTTCTGTTGGTGCGGAAAAGAAATACACAGAAATTCATGTTTCCCGGCGGCAAGCCGGAACCCGGTGAGTCTTCTTCTGACACTATTATCCGGGAGTGCGCGGAGGAGCTCCAGGTAGAGCTTGATCCGCAGCGTTTAACTTTCCTGGGGGAGTTCAATGCTCAGGCGGCTAATGAACCGGATCAAACCGTAGTGGCTCAGGCCTGGAGCACGACTGAGCATATTCACCCTCACATAGCCGCTGAGATTGCAGAGCTTATTTGGTGGCCGGTCAGTAACGGTCCGGATCCTCATATTGCCGACTTGAGTAATAGATACCTGGTGGGTGGAGCACTGTGGCAATCCTCCGGCGGTCATGAGTAGAATCGCCGGAGACAAGATAAATGATCGACGATTCACTGTGATCTATACGTGATCTCATGAGGGGAAGTACAACATGACTCAGCCAGATATGAATCAGTTGCTGCAGCAGGCCCAGCAGATGCAGGCTCAGCTCCAGGCAGCCCAGCAGGAAATTCTAGCTTCACAGGTGGAAGGCACTGCCGGAAATGGTTTGGTCAGTGTCACCATGTCTGGCAATGGTGAAGTATCTGAAGTCAAGATTGATCCTCAAGTAGTTGATCCTGAAGACGTAGATACGTTGCAGGATTTGGTTCAGGGTGCTTTTGCTGATGCTCACCGTAAAGTGGCGCAGCTTGCGGAGGAAAAGATGGGGCCGTTGTCCCAGGGCTTCGGCGATGACGCCATGGGTTCCCTGTTCCAATAAGGTGGCGCTAGGCGGTTTATACTGCTAGTTATTCACGGATGCCCCCGGTGCTTATTTTGGGCACGGGGGTCTTTTGACGCCATGAGTAAGCACTGAAGGAAGTTGATAGAGCACATGTTTGAAGGGCCGCTTCAAGACCTCATTGATGAGCTTTCCCGTTTGCCCGGGGTGGGGCCTAAGAGTGCTCAACGTATTGCTTTCCATTTGATGAATACTGATCCAGATGACGTAGAGCGACTAGCTCACTCGTTGCTTGATGTTCGCCACGGCGTGAATTTTTGCCGGATCTGCGGCAATGTGTCCCAAGGCAAGGTGTGCCGAATTTGTGCGGATTCTCAGCGGGACCCCAGCACTATTTGCGTGGTGGAAGAGCCTAAAGACATTCAGGTCATTGAGCGGACCGGTGAGTTTCATGGTCGCTATCACGTCTTAGGTGGCGCCTTAGATCCACTTTCTAATATTGGCCCCAAGGATCTTAATATCAGCACCTTGATGCAGCGCATTGCCGGGGTGTTGCCGGACCGCGAGTTGCCGGCGTCTACTCCGGATAACCCGCTTTATGACTCGCCCCCAACTATTAAGGAAGTCATTTTAGCTACTGACCCGAATACTGAGGGAGAGGCCACGGCAGCGTATTTAGTCCGGCTCATGCGGGAGTTTCCTGATCTGGACATTACCCGTCTAGCTTCGGGTATGCCGTTGGGCGGAGACTTAGAGTTTGTCGATGAGCTGACCTTATCCAGGGCTCTTTCCGGCCGTTTGAAGCTATAGCTGCCGTGGTTGGGTGTTGTTATCCCAATCGTTCTTTCCGTAGCTGCTCAATGGCGGGAATTTCCAGCGGCTCTAACTCAGCTAGTTTCATCCCGAGTGCTTTAGCTAGCAGGAGGTCCGCTAATTGCGGGTTACGGGCCAGCGCCGGACCATGCATATAGGTGGCAATGACGCTACCTTGAACTACCCCTTCGGCGTAGCGTTGTTGAGTGTCACCAGCTATTTCTGAGGCCCCGTGCTCATCAGTATTACCAACCCCACGGATCAGTGTCCCGAGTGGCCGTGCCTCCCCGCTGAGAAGAGTAGCGCCCATGTGGTTTTCAAACCCGGTGAGGGTGTCAGTTAATTCCTCAGTAAGTCCGACGCCCGTAGGCCGGGATGCAACTTCGCCAATGGCTCTTTTATCCAAGGTGACGGTGGTGGCATCAATGAGCCCCACCCCGTCCACGATCCTGCCACCGGCACGGAAAGATTGACCCAGCACCTGGAAGCCAGCACAAATAGCAAAGATGGGCCGACCAGCTGAAGCGGCGCGGGTGAGGCCTCCGTCGGACAATAAATGTTTTGCAGCCAGGATTTGGGCGGTGTCTTCACCACCACCCAAGGTGTACAAGTCAAGGTCATCGGGGATGGGTTCGCCTAGGTGAATAGGGTGAATATGGGCTTGTATTCCACGCATTTGGGCGCGTTGGCGAAGCACCAGGGCGTTGCCGTCATCACCATAGGTTCCTAGGACATCGGGGAGAATGAGACCAATACTGAGTTTAGGCATGAGGGTTCTCCTTGTGCTGGGCGGCTTTGTCGAGGGCTTTCTTAAGATCTCTAAACGCGGTGTAGTTGGCTAACACTTCAACTTGTCCCGGGGGGCAGGCGCGAATAGCGGCGAGGGGATCTTTAATAAGCTCGTGGGAAATACCTGCGTAGACTAAGCGCACGGCAAGATCGGTGCCTCGTTCTCCGGCGGCTTTGACGGCCAGGTTTCCGAAGTCCTCAAAGCGGACGTCCCAGAGCCAGGACAGATCTTCACCGTCCGCAACTTGTCCATTAACCGCAATAACTAGACCATCGGCGCTTCTATCAACCATGGATAGTGCTTCTTGCCAGCCTGCGGGATTTTTCGCCAGCAGTAAATGGACATCTCGTTCGCCAAGTCGGATTGTGGAGTACCGCCCAGCAACATTATCCACGCTAGATACCGCAGTCACGGCTTCCTGGGGATCAATCCTGAGACTTTCAACTGCGGCTGCTACCGCTTGTGCGGCGTTGCCTTGATTGGCGCGCCCGGGGATGCGAAGCTCCAGCGGAAAATCACCATAGGGTGTGGTCAATGTGTTGTCATCTACCCACCAGGTTGGTTGGGGGCGTCGGAATTCTCTACCATCCGGGAGCGGATTGACCGCCCACCAGTCGTGTCCTCGGTGAATGATGTGCCCCTCGGTGCGGGGGCAGGAGACACTATCACCAGTCCAGCCGCCTCCGGCAGAGACCCACACCACGTGGCGGGCATCATAGGCGACGGAGGTCATTAAGACGTCATCACAATTAGCAACCACTAGCATGTCTGGGTTGTTTTCCACGCATGTCCGGAGGGCTTGCTCCACCTTATTGATTTCGCCTACCCGGTCTAGCTGATCCCGGCTGAGATTCAGAAGAACTAAAGCCTGGGGTTTGAGGAGTTCAGCGACGTGAGGGACGTGGAGTTCATCGCATTCAATAACAATATGGCTTGCGGATTCCCCGGCTAGTAACGCGGAGACAATGCCGGCATCCATGTTATCCCCGCCTTCGTTGCTGGCCACGCTAAACGCGGTGCGGGCAGCGGCGGTGAGCATTCGGGTGGTTGTTGATTTACCGTTGGTTCCGGTGACGAGGATGGCTGGGCGTCCGCGGCCCAGTGATCCCAAGATTTGCGGGTCAATAGCGCGTGCCACCAGACCACCGATCATCCCACCGGCACCCCGTCCGGTGGCGCGGGAAGTGGTGGTAGCTAGCTGGGCGGCCCCACGGGCAACGGAAGTCCGTAGGCGTTGCAGTGCCGGCGGGAGCGGGAGGCGTGGAGGCTTAAAATTCATGCCCACTAGATTAGCTGGCTGAGTGTGATTCCGGTGGGGGCATCCGGTGAAGAGCGGCAAGAAAAGCGGTGTCTCCCATGAGGGGAATGTCTTTACGCTGGGCGTGCATGGCTTTGCCGCGTAAATCGCGTGTTTTATTACACACCACTAAAGAGGTGCTCCGGGTCAGCTTTTCGGAATAGGTTAAGCCTTTGTTGAGGAGTTCTGAGATCAGTTCATCTGGATTAAGCTCAATTTCCGGAGCGATCACCACTTCCATACCGGGCGCTAATTCCCCGCCAGGCTGGTAGGAGCCAGGGTTGTCGACAGATGTTTCAGCGTTGGCTGCTTCTACTCTCATGATGCTGCGTTGCAATCCGAATTGATCGGCACACAGATCCTCTGGGGGGGTCACCCTAAGGGGGCGATTCATGGAGAGTGCCTCAAAAACTTGCCACGTCAAGGTGGTGAGGTCTCGGGCGGTGTCGATCGGAGACTGCGTGGAGCGTTCCGCTGTGGCAGAAACCGGGCCGGTCTGTATCCCCAACTCTGCGGCTAAGGCGCGCAGACGTGCATCAGCAAGGTGGATGCCTTGGCGGTGGGCGTTTTCCCCTAAATCCACGAGTCCTTGGATGCGAGGAATGTGCCCCACTTTCCTGCGATGGCGGTTTCGGTGACGCCGACGGCTGCGGTTGGCGCGGGCAGCAGCAGACATTGCCCGACGTGCCTCTGTGCAGATAAAACCCCAGGTACTGGCGCTGTCATGGCAAATGATGACTCGACCGTCAAGGATCTGGTCAATGTCGCGAAGTACGCGTGAAAACCCTGGTGCTTGGGCAACATCTGAGGGGGTGAGTCCGTGGAGATGGGTGGGTCCTGGATCATCGCCCTGGGCGGGGTTAACGACCTGATGATACTCCTGGACTAGGTGGTATTTTTCGGAGGAATCCGGACGGAAAATGAGTGCGTCCAGGCCTACTACCCGTGAAGAGCAAGGGTGAATCCCGGTGGTTTGCAGATTAAGGGCAACCACCTCGGCGGCAGGGTCAAGTACGGGCATGGTGTTTATGTTAAAACACGGAGCTAGAGGGGTGGTTGGGAGGTGTGCTTGAGGAATTTACTGAAGAGAACCCGAGAAAACACTTGCGTGATAAAAAGTATTAATGTAAATAGTGTTTATGGGAAAATCATTCCAAGCACTAAGGATAGTCCTAGCTAGTCTTACTGTTTTTCTTAGCTTCGGATCTGTATCTTTAGCGCGAGCCGACGTCTTCCACGGTCGATGGATCTATGGGCGAATTGCCGAGACCTATGAACGGTTAGGTGGCTGGGGTCACTTTGGAGACGCACTTATTGATGAGTCCATAGCTGCCCGAGACGGACGGTATCAGCATTTTCAACGAGATTCCTCCATTTTTTGGCACCCGCAGGTATCTGATGGGGTTGCCCGGCAAGTGGGCGGCAAGATCCGCGAAAAATGGGCTGATAAATCCTGGGAGCGTGGTGACTTAGGTTTTCCCGTGACTGATGAGCTACCTACCCCCGGCGGGCTAGGGCGGTTTAATCACTTCGAAGGCGGCAGCATTTACTGGACCTCTACCACAGACGCCCATGTGGTGTGGGGTGCAATAAGGCAGCGCTGGGCTGATCTGGGATGGGAACAAAGTCCCCTGGGGTTCCCAACCACCGATGAAGTTTTCACCCCGGATCTTCGTGCCCGCTTCAACCATTTCCAGCACGGAAGTATCTACTGGCACCCGGAGTACGGAGCGGTGGAGGTTCCCGGTGGAATCCGTAATATCTGGCACAATAATCAATGGGAACGCGGCACGCTGGGGTATCCCATCGCCGTACCGCAGACAGTTTCCGGGGGAGCAGTCCAGCAATTTCAAGGTGGGGAAATAGGCGTTTTCCGCGCTAGTTACGTGCGTTTACCGGAAACGGGAGATTACCCCGGCGGTGGGCTGAGTGATTGGCGTAAAGTCTTCCCTCTTTTTGCAGCCGATACCGCGCCCGAATGGTCAGGAGCAGCAACCCACCGTGAAGTGACTGGTCACTGGGATATCTACTTCAAAGAATATGCGGGTTGTCCCAAGCGAATAGAAAAAGGAATGGTGTGTTCTTTCCCGTCCAGCGGCGGAAGAGTTTATCCCCTTGAGGTGCGAGGTGTGTCCGATGACGGGGTCTGGTTTGTTACCGGCCAAGAGCACCCTGAAGGGGCAGGCCGGAACGTGGTTGTTCGGTTCCGGGAACTGAAGCCGGGGCAGACGGACAAACGGCTTTTAGCAGGCAGTCATTCCTCGGAATTTAGCGCGCAAGCTAGGCCCTGGGTGGTCATGGACATTAGTGCATTTTCCGGAGGGCAAAGTGCTGCTATCTCCGGACCACTATCTAGTGAGGCTGTTGCTGATGAGGTGTTTGGTCCAGCGGCAGAACGCATAGCAACTACCGTTCCGCACAGTACAAATCGCTACGCACTCGGGGAGGTGTGGGGCTAATGACAAGATTCCGGAAGGTCTTCATTCCCTTCATTATTGCTGCGGCAACCTTATTGTTGGCGCGCCAAGCCGCAGCAGCACCATTAGCAGTAGAGCATGGTGATGGCGGTTTAGTTTCGGCCTCCTGTGATAACAGCCACGCCCAGGTGCGTATTGACGCCAAAGATGCTCCCGGCATGGCCTGGTGTTTTGAGCTGGTCAGAGTATCTGGGTGGGTGAGCTTAGAAGCCACCGGTTCCTATGGGGTCACAAATACCTTGTCTCAGCCAGTCCGAGTGGCGGTTAAACACCCCACCGGTCAGGTGTATTGGCAAGTTGTCGTTCCTCCTGGAGGGGTAGCCCCGGTGCTGGTGTCAGGCCAAACGTCCGTGGTGGTGGAGTTAGCTAGTGGACCACTAGGGGGCCCTACGGGGCCATCGACAAGTACCTTTGCGGAAGGCCGGCAAGTAAGTTTGCGGAATACGGCCACCCAAAAAGTATTGATGTCCACGTGGTCTGGGGTGTCTGTAGGGCAGGTAAACCGGGATAGCTCATTTACAACTAGAGTGCAGGCAACCTGGTTAGTTACTAGGGCCCGTGACGTATCGGGGTGTTTTATGCTCACAAAGCCTGAAGACCCTCAGATTAGTCTGCGAGTAGAAGGTGCTGAAGTAGTAGCAAAGGTCGGGGACTCTCAAGGCGGAAACGGTACGTGGTGTGTGGTCAGCGGTGAAACACCCAGTTCTATTCGTCTGATCAATCAGGCTCATCCAACTATGGCTTTGGGGGTAGATAAAAACGGCTCACCAGGGTTGGTAGGGGTGCAAGATGGTGGGTCAGAGTGGTTTGTTGATGATGCTTTAGCGTGGGTTATGGCGTAGGGCGGAATGGGGATGTTGAGAAGAAAAATAAGGGTAACCGCCGTCGCCGTGGTGACCGTGCTCGCAGTTATTTTTAGCGATTCCTATGCCGCGCTGGTAGCCCGGGCGGACGAAGAAAATCATCAACTTAGTGAGCTTCAGGCGCAGGAGAGGCGCGAGGCTTTGGTTGCGTTATTGCAATCAGGGCTTCCGGTGTCAGCGGCGGTGGCTAGAGAAACCTTGCTTGGGGGTGAGGAGGCAGTTAAGCGCTTTGCTGAAGAGGGGACGAAAGATGACGTCTTGGCTGAAGATCTGCGTGAATTGTTGACCCTGTTGGGGCAGGTAGTTGGGGAAGAAACAAACCAGGAGATCGCCCGGCTCATTAGTCAAGGTGATGTGAATTCGATGGTTCAATTCTTGGAGGGAGGGTGGCAGGAATTCCAGGCCAAGGATGACCGAAAAACTGCGTGGTTAGCTACACAGGCGCCAGAGGGGAGCGTTGAAAAGCAGCGCGCAGAGGAGGCGTTAAGGAACGGCTCTTCGGAGGCGGTGCAGGAATTCGCAGCTCAAGGCCTATATGAGGCGAAAGCTCATGATCAGCGGATTCGAGTATGGAAACTCATTCAAGATGGTCCTCCTGAGGTGCAGAGTGCAGCGACGGTAGCTGTGCAACAAGGTTCGCAAGAGGCAATTGAGGATTTTCTACGGTTTGGTTACCCCGCAGCGCTGCTTCATGCCGAAGAAAGCTTGACGATGGGCCAGCTGGTGGAAGAAGCTAATGTGCAATCTGAATTGGCTTGGGAAGGCGCTAGCATGGCGCAACAACAGGCGGAACGCGCAGCCCGAGCCGTAGAGGCAGCTCGAATTGCCACTGAGCGGGCGCGCGATGAGGCTCTCCGGGCTCAAGAAGCCGAGCGGCGGGGAGCTGAAGCGGCCGAACAAGCTGGACGGTTAGCTCGACGTACTGGATTCTTAGCTGATCAGGCGGTGGCTGCTGCTAGGGAAGCTAGATCTGCCTTGCAGATGACTGTTAGTGCGTTGATGAGGGCTCAAGCTGCAGCAACTCGCGCGCAACAGGCAGCATCAAGTGCCGCATATTATGCTTCGGCAGCCGGGCGAGATGCATCCTTTGCTGCTCAGGCAAGGCAAGCGGCTGAGGCTGCTCGCTCAGCCCAGGACGCGGTAAAAGGTGCAGCCTATAACATGGATCTAGCTAACCAGGCATTAAATGCTGCGAGGAGTGCAGGACAGTCAGCGGGATCAGCGGCGGCTAATGCTGACCAAGCAGCAGGAGCTGCCTCCCAGGCAGCCTCAGCTGCGGGAGAAGCGGGCCAAGCGGCGGCGGAAGCACAGGCCGGTGCCGCACAGGCTCAAGCTGCAGCGGGGAGGGCCCGGTCAGCGGCTAATGAGATTGATCACCTGGTGTCTCAGATTGCGGGGTTAGTAGAAGAAACCAAGAAAGCCGCCGAAGAAGCTGGGATTCATGCGGAAAGAGCGGCAGAGGCAGCGGAGGAAGCAGCGCGTCAGGCAGGCAATGCGGAATGGTTTGCCACAGTTGCCGGTGATTATGCTGCGCAGGCTGACAAGGCAGCTGAACGCTTAGATGAGTTAGTTCAGCTAGGGCAAACAACTAGAGATACCGCGGAGGCAGCCTATAACGGGCTGGTTGAGGCGGAACGTGACGTGCAGCTAGCAAGAAGTGAAGCTGCACGGCAGCAGGAAGAACAAAAGAAAGGCATTGAGGACGAGAAGAAAAGAAAACTGGATGAAGTAGAGCAGGATATTAAGCGGCTTCGTACAGGGGAATTAAAAGCAGATGATGCTCAGGCCGTAGAGATTATGGTGAATGCCGCTGAGTTTGGGAAACCAACTATGAAAGAGGCTGCGGGTGTGGCGCTGAGCGGCGGTAGTGAAGACATCCAGAAGTTCATCGATGAAGACCTCAGTGATGTCTACTATCAACAGCGGGTTGGGGAATTAGCATCCCTGATGGAGTCCGCACCTGAAGAAGACATCAGATTAAAAGCTGAGGGGATGTGGTATGAGGACCTTGAAACTATTGAAGAATTCCTTGATGTAGAAGTTCCGGGACTTCAGATTCCCAGGCTAAGGCAGGAAGCATTTGAACTTCGTGATCGAGGAGGCGAAGAAGTCCGAGTTGCCGCTGACCAAGCACTAGTTAAAGGCAGCTTTGAAGAATTAGATGGGTTTATTAACGGAGGTGGATTTGAAGAGGCATTAAGGAAGGATCAACTAAAAAATGCCTATGAGGTGCTGGACACCGGAACCCCGTTGGTGAAGGTGTATGCCGAAGCCGCTATCCGAGGCGATAGTAATGCTCTTAACCGCTTCTACTATGTGGGACGCCACGAAGCGCAGCGGCTAGATGATGTGCATAGTTCACACGTGGCCCGGATGCAAGCTAATTTGGACAGGATGGAGGCCCAGGCTGCCAAAGCCCATGAGGATGCCTCACGCGCGCAAGAAGCCTATCAACATGCGCGAGGATCCGCTGAGCAAGCCAGAAACTATGCCCACAAGGCTGAAGAGTATGCAGGCGTAGCGCGGCAGGCGTATGAACGCGCCCAGGAACATGTGACTACCGCGAGTCAAGCGTATGACGTAGCTAGGGGACATCAGAAACGAGCGCATGACGCAGCTGCACAGGCGGAGGCGGACGCTAGGCAGGCTGCAAGTAATGCGGATCAGGCGGTTGCGCAGAAGGCCGTGGCGGAGCAAGCTGCAAGTCAGGCGGCTGCTAGTGCTCAGGAAGCGCGCGGTTATGCTCTTCAAGCTGAAAATGATGCAGCGGTGGCAGGAGAAGTGGCGCAAGAAGCGTATATATTTGCGCAGAACCTTGAGTTGGAGGAAAGACAGCAAGCTGCCTTAGCGGCAGCAGAAGAAGGAGACTCTACCGCAGAAGCCTCAGTGCTGGAGGTGGTGAGAAATGAAATAGGGCCGGAAGCGCTTGATCTGATCTTAGAACTCGTTGGTATCAACGATTTACGGCGATGTGTGGGCGGAGATGTTGGGGCGTGCCTCATGAGCGTGGTGGGATTAATTCCTGTCGGCAAAATCGGAAATCTCTTGATGAAGTCTTCAAAAATAGCCAGAGCAGTGAGCCGGTTAACTTCAGCTGCCGGAAGAATAGCTAGCAAATGGAAAGAATCAAGGATAGCCCGAGCAGCGGCTAAACATGCAAAACATTCGCCTGCATGTAGTGTGCCAATAGCCCAAGGCTCAAAAGAAGAATCAGTCTTAAAATTTGAGGTAGTAGCGAAGCCCGGTGCGTCCCTAGTTGAGGACAGAAGCGGTCCTCCCGCCTGGAATAGTTCTTTTAATATACAGCTAGCAGCTGACTGCATTCCTGCAACGGTGGTGCGGACTAGAAAAGGGCATGCCGTTATTAACGGAAAATATGCTGGAAGGCATTTAGTTAAAGTAGTGCCTAATTGGGAGCCGCCACATGTAGGGAAACTAAGAGAAGTGAAAACATTTTATTCCAAGTTCGGCTTTCCTGATGTGAAAGACATGATATTTCGTCCTGAGAAACATGGTGTTGAAGCGAAAAATATTGTGAGGATTGAGCCATCAAAAACTCGGTTTACTGATAATAAACGAGCCGATGAACTGGCTGGAATTGATAGAGCTTTCAGGAAAAAACATAACTTGGTGTGGCACCATACAGAAGAAGAAGGAGTATTGGTTCTTGTACATAAGGAGCCTCATGATGCATTTCGGCACACCGGAGGTTTTTATTTATGGGGAGGAAAGTATAGACGGCTGCCGAAAGAAGTGCAGAAAAAGCATCAGTTTGACTGCCCTATAAATCCAGCCGGGACATTCTTAGGGGATGCGGTGCGTCAACTTCCGCGACCAACAACATTAGTGGCATGTAGGAGCTGGAATCCCTAAAGGGTTTGCTCTTAAGTGATAGTAATGGACACGATGAAGAAATTCGTTAGTGATTAAAAAATTAAAGTCGAGGAAAAGAAATGAATGATTACAATGACCCACTATTGGATGATGTTGCTTATTGGAAAAATAGGGTGATTGAAGAGAAAGAGCCTTTTATCTGGATGCTTAAAGGGATCGAGCAAGGTCCGATTTGTCCTGAGGTTCAGGAGTGTCTTGATTATTGGGAGGAAGAATTTCCGGATATAGAGCGTATCTTCCGGATAGTGAATTGTCTGCCCTTTGCAAACGAAAGATTAATTCCTGGGTATGACCACTTTGGAGACTATGAGGAGTTAGATTTTATAGCATGGTGTTTATGGTTTCTCCACCCGTTTAGAACCTATACTAGTTTTGAAGAATTTTTTGAAAAACCAGGCCTTTACCCAAGTAAAACTCTATTTACCAAGATAACTGGGTCCTGTTGTCGGCCCCCGCAGGAACATGCCCGGTACATTGTTACTTGGCCTGTAGCTGAGCGATGGTGGGAGAAGGGTGTTGATCGGGGTGTTATTCGTTGTGTGGATGGGGTGTATCTGCCTGATGATGGGTATGTGCGGAAATTGATTGAAACCCTGCGGGAGGTTGGTTTTCCGTGGGACGGGGTGGATTTGGATTGGTTGTTGGGTGAGGTTCGTCAGGGTCGTAGAGTTGAGGCGGTAGGGATTGATGCGTCAAAGATTGAGGCACCACGGAAGAGTAAGAAACAGTTGGTGAACGAGTGTATTGAGAAGAATGAGCAGTGGTGTGGGCATGAGTTGCCGAAGGGGTTAAAGAAGTTTTGGCGTTCGGGTAAGGAGTTGGGGGAGGATCGTGAGTGGGTTTCGGGTCCGTGGCATCCGTTGAATGGGATGTCTGTTGAGATTTTTGAGTGTGATCGTTTTATTGATAATGCGAAGGTAGCGAGTGAGTGGGTGGGGCGTCATGGTGTTGTGGTGTTTGCTGGTGGTGAGGAAGGGTTTCATGAGTGTTTAGGGATTAATGTTGAGCGTCCTGGGGTGCCGGTGGGTGCGGTGGTGTATTTGGATAATGAGGGTGATCATCCTGTTACCCAGGTAGCGAAGGATTTTGATGAGTTTATGAAGATGTTGTCTTCGTGTCCTTTGGAGGATATAGATCCTTATGATGAGGATGTGGAAGATCGTTTGATTTATGTGGATCCTGATGAGGCTGCGAGGGTGCCGGTAGCGTTGCCTATTCCTGGCAGACCAGACCCACGTGATGATCCTGAATGGTGATATAACGATGTTTATTTCTAGAATTCCTTGGCGGCGTTTTTTACAGAAGGTGGGTTTAATGAAGAACTCTTTGAGTGATGACAAGGTGTTTAATGATGAAGAACTAAGGAAGATGGCAACATGGAAGCGTGGGGTTATCTTGATTGGTGAGCCCTGGGTGTGGAACCTTAAAGGGGTTCAACAAGGACCGATTGATCCTAAGATGATGGAGGTGCTTGATTACTGGGAGAAAGAATTCCCAGATATTGAGCGTATCTACCGAGTTGGGTATTCGCTGACGATTCAAAACTCAACTCCATATTTGAAGGAGGATCATTTTGGTCCTTATAATGAGGACGACTTTGTTGCTTTGTGTTTGTGGTTGATTAAACCTTTTAAAACCTATTCTTCTTTTGATGAAGTTTATGATTCGCTTGATACTACTGCTGCGGAAAAAAGTTATTTTGTAGCCGGAACCCGGGATTCCTTTAGACCGATAGAGGGGCATGACTATGGGCCCGAACTTCCGCATCTCTGGCGTACCCTTTGGAGTGATGGTATTAAGCGGGGTGTTATTCGTTGTGTGGATGGGGTGTATCTGCCTGATGATGGGTATGTGCGGAAATTGATTGAAACCCTGCGGGAGGTTGGTTTTCCGTGGGACGGGGTGGATTTGGATTGGTTGTTGGGTGAGGTTCGTCAGGGTCGTAGAGTTGAGGCGGTAGGGATTGATGCGTCAAAGATTGAGGCACCACGGAAGAGTAAGAAACAGTTGGTGAACGAGTGTATTGAGAAGAATGAGCAGTGGTGTGGGCATGAGTTGCCGAAGGGGTTAAAGAAGTTTTGGCGTTCGGGTAAGGAGTTGGGGGAGGATCGTGAGTGGGTTTCGGGTCCGTGGCATCCGTTGAATGGGATGTCTGTTGAGATTTTTGAGTGTGATCGTTTTATTGATAATGCGAAGGTAGCGAGTGAGTGGGTGGGGCGTCATGGTGTTGTGGTGTTTGCTGGTGGTGAGGAAGGGTTTCATGAGTGTTTAGGGATTAATGTTGAGCGTCCTGGGGTGCCGGTGGGTGCGGTGGTGTATTTGGATAATGAGGGTGATCATCCTGTTACCCAGGTAGCGAAGGATTTTGATGAGTTTATGAAGATGTTGTCTTCGTGTCCTTTGGAGGATATAGATCCTTATGATGAGGATGTGGAAGATCGTTTGATTTATGTGGATCCTGATGAGGCTGCGAGGGTGCCGGTAGCGTTGCCTATTCCTGGCAGACCAGACCCACGTGATGATCCTGAGTATTAAAAAAGAGAAAGAGAAGAGAGGATAGAACCCCTCTTCTCTTTCTCTTTTTTATGAGATCGCTAGCTCAAAGCCCTATTAACTGCAGACGTAACAGCTTTGAGAGAGGCGTAAGTAATAGAGCTAGCAATACCCACTCCCCAGACTTGCTTGCCATTGACTTCAGCTAAAACATAGGCGGCAGCCTCAGCGTCATCACCAGCGGAGCGTGCGTGCTGTGAGTAATCTATTACTTCAACATTAATTCCTTGGGTTTCTAGCGCATTAGCATAAGCCGCAACCGGGCCGTTCCCAGTACCTTTGATGGTGATTTCCTCACCATCAAGAATCATTTCAGCCCTCACCTCAGCGTCTTCATCTTCAGTGTGAGCGTTATCTACTCGGATAGAGCGCAGCTCCGCAGGAGAGTCTAGATCTAAGTACTCGGTGGCGAAAATATCCCACATATTCTTGGAATTTACTTCTCCGCCTTCGGCGTCAGTGACTTGCTGAATTACGGAGGAGAAAGACACTTGCATAGCGCGGGGAAGATTGAGGCCGTGATCTGTCTTCATGATATAAGCCACCCCGCCTTTACCGGATTGGCTATTAACGCGGATTACAGCTTCATAGTCACGCCCAACATCCTTGGGGTCAATAGGTAGATAGGGTACTTCCCACGTTGAGTCGCGTAATTCCTCCCACGAGACATCAGTGTTGGTTGCTCCGGGATGCACTTTTTGAGCCATCGCATCCAGCCCTTTGTTAACAGCGTCTTGGTGAGAACCAGAAAAAGCAGTAAATACTAGGTCTCCGCCGTAGGGGTGGCGTTCAGGGACGCGGAGCTGATTGCAGTATTCGACTGTGCGTCGAACCCGTTGAATGTCTGAGAAATCCAACTGTGGGTCTACACCCTGCGTCAGCATGTTTAAACCTAGGGTTACTAGGCACACATTTCCGGTGCGCTCACCGTTGCCAAAGAGACACCCCTCAATGCGATCTGCCCCCGCTAAATAACCCAACTCCGCTGCTGCAACACCAGTTCCGCGGTCATTGTGAGGATGCAGCGATAAAATAATGGATTCTCGGTTATTCAAGTGCCGGTGCATCCACTCGATGCTATCTGCATAAACATTCGGGGTAATCATTTCTACCGTGGAAGGAAGATTAATGATCATGGGATTATCCGGAGTAGGTTCCATGACTGCCGTCACAGCATCACAGACTTCCTTGGCGTACTCCAGCTCAGTACCGGTAAAAGACTCCGGCGAATACTCCCAGCGCCAATGAGTATCCGGATAATCCTGAGCAATGTCTTTAATGAGAGTGGCGGCATCCGTAGCTAACTTTTTAATAGCTTCTTTATCTTTACGGAACACTACGGCGCGCTGCAACACAGAAGTAGAGTTATAGAAGTGAACGATTACGTTCTTAGCTCCCTCACACGCCTCAAAAGTGCGCCGAATGAGATGCTCCCGAGCCTGAACCAGAACCTGAATAGTGACATCATCAGGAATCATGTCCTTCTCTATGATCTCCCGAACGAAGTCAAAATCTGTTTGTGAAGCAGAAGGAAAACCTACCTCAATTTCCTTGAACCCCATGGTGACTAGAAGCTCAAACATCCGACGTTTACGCTCGGGGCTCATCGGATCAATCAGTGCTTGGTTGCCATCCCGAAGATCAACCGCGCACCACTGAGGGGCAGTGGTGATTTTCCGGTCCGGCCAGGTCCGATCCGGCAGAGTAATGTCCTCAACTTCCTCAGAAAAAGGCAGGTACCGGCTCACTGGCATGTGAGAATTACGCTGCTTATTCCAGGAGGGTTGTCTCTCCGGGATGGGGCCATCCGGGGTGTGCATATCAGCAGGAGCGGAGATAAAAGAATCATTAGGAGCCATGATGTTAAGGATTTTCCTTCCGGGTTAGCTTAAGGCTAGTGGGGTACGGCCGGCGACACTCAACTCCGCGACGGGGTGCCGGCCGTGTAGTTAAGCCTGAAACCCGCCGCGGCTAAGAAGGAGAAGAAGCGCGCGATAAGTCACGGTGAATACTGTAACCTACGCCACCGGAGTTGTCGACACAGGGGTCAACTTAGGGATCAGTTTCCCAAGCCTTTTCGGGAGAGTGTCACAGTGGAGACGATGATGATAAGAAACGCAAAGCTGAGCCACCAATAGTCCTGGCCAGACACTTGGAAACTTTCCCCGAGGACGCTGAATCCGAGGACGAAAGCCACAATAGGTTCACCGATTTTCATAGCCGGCAGAGAATTCTTGAGCGCTCCAGCATCAAAAGCAATCTGTTGAATTGCCGTCCCAAGAAGAGCCGAGGCAATCAGAGCATAAAGCTCCCACTGAGTAAGCAGATAAATGAAACCGCCGCGCCCAATAGCATCAGCCACCGCTTTAGAAAACACGGCAACATAGCCAAAGATTGCGCCAGTCACTAGCCCAAGAAGAAGAGCTTTTTCGCGCCGAATAAGGCGTCCGGCAAGGCGGTAAATGGTGGCTATGGCGATAGCACCTACCAGCAACGCTGGAATCCAGTGATGGATGCCGATAGATTGACGACCCCCCACCGGACGGCCGAGTAACACCACCACTGCCACCGCAATACTTAGTACCCCGGACCAGAAGATTTCGTCGACTGGGATGCGTCGCCCATCATAGAGCGCGGAGATGGGGAGGGTGAACATTAAAGACATCACCAAGATGGGTTGAACTATAAGCAGTGGGCCGAAACCGAGGGCTAGAATTTGAAGTCCGTAGGCGATGAGAGAGGTGGATAGACCGGCCCACCAGAGGGGTTGCTGGACGGCGCTAAGAAGTGCTGAGTCTTCTGAAGGGCCGGCCTCAGCAATACGGTGGCGTACTGCGGTCCCCCAAGCGATAGTTAAAGCCGAGGCGAGGGCAAAAAATATCGCTAAAAAATTATTTGTCACAGGTTTAGTGTAGTGGAGGGCAGAGGTAGGGTTGGGGTGAGATGGGGGCGGAAGAAAGCATGGCGAAAATCTCACTATAAGGAACGCTATCCCATTATTAGAGACACGGTGGGGCGCGCTAAAATATGAGACTCGTAAGGACATACCCGAAAGGAAAGGCGGCCTCAGGTGGCTCTGGTCGTACAAAAATATGGTGGCTCCTCTTTGGAGAGTGCCGAACGGATCCGGAATGTAGCTGAACGGATTGTAGCCACCAAGAAGCAGGGGAATGATGTTGTGGTGGTGTGCTCCGCGATGGGAGATACCACCGATGACCTCTTAGATTTAGCGGCTCAAGTCAACCCTGTGCCCCCTGCTCGAGAACTTGATATGCTCTTGACCGCAGGAGAGCGGATCTCTAACGCACTGGTGGCCATGGCTATTGAATCACTGGGAGCGCAGGCACAATCATTTACCGGATCCCAGGCCGGGGTGCTCACCACTGAACGTCACGGCAATGCTCGCATTGTTGATGTCACCCCAGGAAGAGTGCAAGAGGCCCTAGATCAAGGAAAGATCTGCATCGTTGCCGGGTTCCAAGGAGTAAATAAGGAATCGCGCGATGTCACAACCTTAGGGCGGGGAGGATCAGATACCACCGCCGTCGCACTTGCCGCAGCGCTGAAAGCAGACGTCTGTGAGATTTATTCTGATGTTGATGGTGTGTACACCGCTGATCCGCGGATAGTGTCTAATGCCAAGAAGCTGGAAAAACTTAGTTTTGAGGAAATGCTGGAACTAGCTGCCGTCGGATCTAAAATTCTGGTACTTCGCAGCGTTGAGTACGCACGAGCCTTTGATGTGCCGCTGCGCGTCCGATCATCTTATAGTAACGACCCCGGAACACTCGTTGCCGGATCAATGGAGGATATTCCTGTGGAAGAAGCAGTACTGACCGGAGTGGCAACCGATAAATCCGAAGCCAAAATCACCGTTTTAGGGATTCCTGATACCCCAGGTGAGGCAGCTAAGGTATTCCGCGCCCTAGCCGACGCGGAGATCAATATTGACATGGTGCTGCAAAATGTCTCTTCGCTGGAAGATAATACGACAGACATCACGTTTACCTGCCCCCGTGCCGACGGGCCGCGGGCAATGGAATTACTCAAGAAACTTCAAGCCGAAGGTCATTGGTCCAACGTGCTTTATGATGACCAGGTAGGAAAGGTTTCCCTCGTGGGGGCAGGAATGAAATCCCACCCTGGGGTGACGGCAGATTTCACCGAAGCTCTGCGTGATGCCGGGGTCAACATTGAGTTGATATCTACCTCAGAAATCCGTATCTCGGTGCTTATTCGGGAAGATTCGCTAGATACTGCCGCCCGCGCACTTCATGAGAAATTCCAACTCGGTGGGGATGAGGAAGCCATTGTCTACGCTGGGACTGGCCGTTAGACTGAAGAAAATACGCCCCGACCCCGCCCCTATCAGCAGACCTCTGCACCCTTTGTGGAAGGATACCTGACATTATGACCACCCTCGCAGTCGTTGGAGCTACCGGCCAGGTAGGCCGAGTTATGCGTAACATCCTCGAGGAACGAGATTTTCCGTGCGACAAAATTCGGTTCTTCGCTTCTTCGCGGTCCGCAGGAAGCACCCTGAACTTCCGGGGTGAAGAAATTACCGTGGAAGACCTCGCTGAGGTCACCGAAGAAAACGTCTCTGATGTTGACATTGCTCTCTTCTCTGCTGGGGGTTCAACGTCGAAGCAATGGGCGCCGGTATTTGCCGCAGCCGGAGCCACAGTGGTAGACAACTCCTCTGCTTGGCGTAAAGATGATGACGTTCCGCTCATTGTGTCCGAGGTGAACCCGGAGCAGAGCAAGAACTTAGCTAAAGGGATTATTGCTAACCCGAACTGCACCACCATGGCTGCGATGCCGGTGCTGAAGGTGCTTCATGATGAAGCCGGCTTAGTAAGCCTGCACGTGTCCTCTTATCAGGCAGTTTCAGGATCTGGGATGGCGGGGGTGGAAGCCCTCGCTAAACAAATCCAGGCGGTAGGGGACCGAAATGTTGAGCTCACCACCGACACCTCTGCTCACCAGCCAGAAGAATACGGACCCTATGTGGCACCCATTGCCTATAATGCCTTGCCCATGGCCGGGAACTACGTTGATGATGGTAGTGGGGAAACGGATGAAGAACAGAAGTTGCGGAATGAATCCCGGAAGATCCTCGGTATCCCGGAGCTGAGAGTATCTGGAACGTGCGTGCGGATCCCGGTGTTTACCGGCCACACCTTGACTATTCATGCGGAGTTTGAAC
Organism: Corynebacterium poyangense; assembly: GCF_014522205.1. Lineage (NCBI taxonomy): Bacteria > Bacillati > Actinomycetota > Actinomycetes > Mycobacteriales > Corynebacteriaceae > Corynebacterium > Corynebacterium poyangense. Next base: position 294,598 of record NZ_CP046884.1, read on the forward strand.
GGCCGATTAGCCCGGAGCGGGCACAGGAATTGTTGTCCGACGCACCAGGCGTGAAGGTGGTGGATGTTCCTACTTCGTTGGCGGCTACCGGGATTGATGAATCACTGGTGGGCCGGATCCGTCAAGATTCCACGGTGGCGGATAATAAAGGTCTAGTTTTGGTGGTGTCCGGGGATAACCTGCGCAAAGGGGCGGCGCTGAACACCGTCCAGATAGCGGAGCTGTTAGTGAATTAAAGATTCAACCTCAACATAGCCCACTCCTGCCGCTTAGGGGTGGGCTATGCCAGTTTCCTTGTCAATGTATTGAGGCTCGTAGTCAATGTTCTTATCCTCAATCAGCTCCGCTTCAATTTCCGCTGCCATGGAATCATGAAGCTGTTTGACGTCAATATTGGATTCATCCCCGATGCGGCGGATCTCGGCGGCGTTATGGCGTGAAAAGGAATGCCGAGGGTCAAGTTTGCGTCGGACCAAATCTCGGAGACGTTCGCGGCGAGCAGACTCTTCGGTTATGCGGGTGCGTCCGCGCAGCCACGCCCAGCTCATGACCCCCATGAGAAGAATGCCGAAGTAGCCGAGAGTGGGGAAGACATAGGCGACGAGGTCCTTGAAGCCGAAGAACGATAGGCAGAAACCGACGGCGACGGTGAGGACATAGGCGTGGTGGAATTTCTCTGGGAAACGAGTGGTGAGGCGTTTAGCCAGAGCGTAGAACATAGAGATGCAGGTATTAAAGATCATCAAGTAGATCACTACTGACATGGCTAGACCTAGCCACGGGTGGATCTCTGTGACGATGGTGAGCATGGGGACGTTGTCTTGCCCGACCTTGTCTACCTTGAGGAATAACGCGATACAGGTCAAGGTGAGGAGGAGAGCGAAAAGAAGACCGCCGAGCAGGCCGCCGAAACCGGCTGCGCGGGTATCAAGATTAGCGCCGCCAATGACGATGGCCATGGACACACCGACAATGAAGTTAAAGCCAACATAATTTAGCGCCGAAATGGTCCAATGGGGGAGGGTGGAGGAAACCGTTTCAACGGCAACGTGGTCATAATGCTCAATATCCCAGGGGGTAGTGAACATAGCGTAGACCGCCGCGATACAGATGAAAATAATGATAAATGGGCTGATGGCGGCGATGATGGTGGCTACTTTGTCAACATCGAGAAAACCGCAGACCAGGGTCATGGCCACCAATAAAATAGCGCCAACCCAGGTGGGGAGGCCGAATTGTTGGTTGAGGTTTGCTCCGGCGCCAGCGAACATGATGAAACCGAGGCAGAAAAGAGTCGCGAGAGTTGCCAGGTCAAGAACCCAACCTAGGGCCTTGGGGCGGCAGATTCTAGCAAAGACGGTAGTGTGATCTCGGGCTTGAAAATAAGACCCCAGTTGGAGGACTGCGGCTGCCGGGATGAGCATGAGAAGAGAAGACAGAATAGCTCCCGCGATTCCCCATTTCCCGAAGGAGATAAAGAACTGGAGCATTTCTTGGCCACTGGCAAAACCAGCTCCAACCACGACGCCAATAAATGCTAAGGCAATAGCGATTGTTCTTTTAAACATTGGTGATAACGCCCCTTTCAGAGGGATATTCAACCGAAAAACCATGAAAGGCGGAAATAAAAAGGAGATGAGGCGGGGACTTTTTCCTTGTCAGTGAACAAAGAAAATAGTCGCTGGCTTTGGAAATAACAGTGCGATAACAATTTTGTGATTTTAGTGGGGGAGGTCTTCTATCTGAGTAGCTTCCACGAGATCCTTGCGGGCGCGGGCAACCCGGGAACGAATTGTTCCTACCCGCACCCCGGCGATACGAGCGGCTTCTTCATAGGTGTATCCGAGCACTTGGGTCAGGATCAAAGCTTCTCGACGCTCAGCGGGTAGCTGATTGATCACGGTGCGGGCATCAATCCAAGCGGACCAGGTGGCGGAGTCCGTTCCTTCATCCGGCGTGGCGGAGGCGATATCTTCATAATCGGTGGCGGATTTACGCGGGCGGGCCATGTCATGGCGAATATTGTCTACCCACACCCGACGGGCAAGAGAGAGGAGCCAGGTGCGGGCGGAACTTCGGGCAGCGAACCGAGGGAGGGCGCTTAAGACCCGAAGATACGTCTCTTGGGTGAGGTCATCTGCACACTCTCGGCCGCCTAAGTGCGCGAGGAGGCGCCATACGTCATCTTGGGTAGCGCGGATGAACTGTGCTAGAGCTTCGCGGTCCCCGCGCCCGGCAGCTAAAGCAAGGCGCGTGACCTGCTCATCATCATCGCGCGCGGAGGAGTTCACAAGCTAAGACAATACCAGTCTCGTTGTTCGGGGTGAGCACACTGAACCAAGGATAACCTATTAAAAGGAGAAGATTAAAAAGTTTTACCTTGCGCCGCCGGGGTGGGCGGGGTAGGCTATCAATGGAACTCGAAAGATAAGCACAACCTGTAAAAGATTTGATAGAGAAAGAGGTTTCTCATGGCTGATCAGCCCAATCAGCAATCCTCTGCTGCAGATGAGATTCTGGAAAAAGGACTCTCTCCCAGTCAGAGCACTCCTACTCGTCGCTTGGCCGGAGCCCCGGTGGCGAGCGAGAACATTTCTATTACCGCTGGCCCGCAAGGCCCCAATGTGCTCAATGATATTCATCTCATTGAAAAATTGGCGCACTTTAACCGGGAGCGGGTTCCGGAGCGTAACCCTCACGCCAAGGGCCACGGCGCTTTTGGTGAGTTGCATATCACTCATGACGTGTCCCAGTACACCAAAGCCGCGCTCTTCCAGAAAGGGACCGTGACTCCGATGGTGGCTCGGTTCTCGACCGTCGCTGGTGAGCAAGGTTCTCCGGATACCTGGCGCGACGTCCACGGCTTTGCGTTGCGTTTCTATACCACCGAAGGAAACTACGACATTGTGGGGAATAACACCCCAACGTTCTTCCTTCGTGACGGGATTAAATTCCCGGACTTCATTCACTCACAGAAACGCACCCAGGGTTCGCACCTCCGTGATGCGGATATGCAGTGGGATTTCTGGACCCGCACGCCGGAATCTGCTCATCAGGTGACGTATTTGATGGGAGACCGAGGTACCCCGAAGACCAGCCGTCACCAAGATGGCTTTGGCTCCCACACCTTCCAGTGGATCAACGCCGAAGGAACCCCGGTGTGGGTGAAATACCACTTCAAGACCCGTCAGGGGTGGGAGTGCTTCACCGATGCTGAGGCCGAGGAGATGGTGGGTAAGAACACTGACTACCACCGCCAAGATCTCTATGAGGCTATTGAGCGAGGCGACTACCCCGTCTGGGATGTCAAGGTGCAGATAATGCCGGTGGAGGAGGCGGAAAGCTACCGTTTCAACCCCTTTGACCTCACGAAGACGTGGTCCCAGAAGGACTACCCGCTGCATGATGTCGGATACTTTGTGCTCAACCGCAACCCGCGGAACTTCTTTGCTCAAATTGAGCAACTGGCCCTCGACCCCAGCAACATTGTTCCCGGGGTGGGGCTATCACCGGACCGGATGCTTCAAGCCCGCGTCTTTGCCTACGCTGACGCCCACCGTTACCGCATTGGGCCTAACTACCACCAATTGCCGGTTAATCAGCCCCTGGTGGCTCGTAACACCTACAGCCATGAAGGTCCCATGAACTACCTCTTCCATGATGGGGACCAGCCGGTTTATAGCCCCAACCGGACCGAGCGAGTAGCCGGTTACCTTGATGATGGAGAAACCTCATCATCAGGGAAGACCTATGGGGTAGCTGAGGACCTCTATATTGCGGTGGATGCTCATGGCAATGACCTGACTCGTGCCGCTTATGTGCAGCACCCCGAGGATGATGACTTCATTCAACCGGGAATCCTCTACCGAGAAGTCATGGATGACGCTGCCAAAGAACGCCTGGCAGATAACATCACTGGTGCCATGCAGGGAGTCAGCGAACGAGTAGAACAGCAGTGCTACCACTACTGGGACCAGGTCGATGAAAACCTTGGCAAGCGAGTACGCGAGCTTTTTGCGGAGAAGAAACAGCAAAGCTAAGGTGACTCCGCCCGGCAACCCGGGCACCCTTTCCCCTATTCCCCCGAACCGAAGCCTGAAACCCTAGGCGTGGTGTTCGGGGGATTCGTCTTCTCCCTCTAATTCCTTTTCCTGGAGAGACATGGGGTCCGACCCCGGATCCACAATAGTGACACCATGAATAGAGCGGGCGATATAGAAACTTCCTACCGCGCAGATCACCCACACCCCCGCCACGGCAATGAGGGCACGAATCAGATGACTGGCATCAAAGCCGTGGAGATTAAAATCGCGGATCAATTTAGCGATCAACAAGGCAGGAATTGCCAGAGACGTCGTCGGACCTAAAACATTAACCCTGGTCAAGGCATCTGGAGCCCGCCACAATAAGGCGCAGGTAGTGACCACCAACAGAGTGGCGATAATCGCTAGCGCGGCAATAAGAACCTCATAACCAGCCAACTTTAACGCCTCCCCTGGGAAATAATACGGGCCATAGACAATGTAGGAAGCACCCCAGCGGAAACCGCGCCGAGCATGGCAATTTCATAGGACACAGAGGTGTCATTGTCTAAAGTCCACAGGAAATACAGACACAACATGCCGTAGAAGATCATGTCTGACAAGACAGCCCGAGACATCCAATCCTGGGTCCGCAGAACAAGAATTAAGGAAATCACTAAGGTCGTGGCAATAATGATCCCACAGCAGGTGAGGATAGTTTCTAATAAAGTCATTATTTCTCCTCAGCCTCGGTTGGTCTCGGTAACGTGGCATAGGGAGGATGGGCCCAGAAACGTTGGTCAAGGACCCGTTCACCCGGACCCTGGCCGGGGGCTCCATGGTCAATGGAACGGACATGAGGGGCCATCCGGGCTTCCATATCAGCCAATCCAGCCACCACGTCAGTGGGGTCTTCTCCCAGCACTGCGTGAACTAATAACTGGTGCGGCCCACCGGGGGATTCAGGCTCTCGCAAGCCGAGGGACAGCGTGGAGGGAGTCATGGTGATAGAAGAGGTAAACCAGAAAATCTCCCACGACGTAGTAACCCGGAGCGGATACACCACAATCACCGGTTGAATAGGGTTTCCTGGAGTTAAACCGCGCACAATAAGCTGGATGCCAGAAACCACGATTTCCTTGATTAGCCAGGGGATATAGAAAAGTACGTGCATGGTGTTACCGTCCTAGCTCACTGATATTGGGTACGCCGACGGGAGTATCACCCAGGACTGCATGTTGGTAATCTCCGACGTCGAGAAGCCCATCGGTTGCTGTCAACGTGTAGTTGATGAGTGGGCCGGCTAAGAAGAACATTGCTAGAGAGATGAGGATTAAGACCCCGCTAGGGGCGATGAGCGCGCCGGGGATGGATAAGGACTCCGGGTAGCGATCTGCACCTATGGCTTTGCCCCAGAAGACTTTTCGCCACACCCGGAGCATACTGAGCAGAGCGCCGAAGGAAGCAACGATGATCACTGAGATCACTAGCCATGCGGCGGAGCTTTCTTGGCGGACGACGCTGATGACGATATAGACCTTGCCCCACAGCCCGGAGAACGGTGGGAAGCCCACCACCGAAAATGCGCCGGCGGCAAAAATGGTGGCGAGGAGTTTGTCTCTGCGGGCCAAGCCGGAGAGCTTCTTGAGAAGACCAGTGCCGTAGGTTTCTTCGATGGCGCCGGAGGCGAGAACCAAGGACCCCACGGTCACCATGTGGTGAATGGTGTAAAGCAAACCGGCTGCCAGAGCTCGTTGGGGATGATCTGTACAGAAAGCGAGCACCACCAGGATCATGGGCATACCATTGACCATTTGATAAGCCAGGACCCGGCGAATGGAGTTTTCCGCTAACCCGGCGAAACCGCCAATGAGCATGGAGATCACCATGATGGTGATGATGAGCCAGTTCCAGCGTGGATCGAGCCCAAAAATCACCACGTAGATGCGGAACAACATGTAGACACCGACTTTGGTGTGGAGGCCAGAGAATAACCCCATCACCGCAGCAGAGGTACCGGGGTAGGTGCGAGGAAGCCAAGTGTGGAGCGGAAACACGCCAGCTTTGGCGGCGATGGCGGTAACAACCACGCCGAGGGCTAGGACTGCGGGGCCGTGGCCGGCGCCCACCCCGGCGAGCGCCGGGATGTTGACGGTGCCGACCACGCCGTAGAGCAAGCCCACACCAACCACGAGCACCGTGGAGGCGGAGAGATTGACGAGAACGAAGGTGCGGCCACCGGCTAGCCGGGACCAGGTTCCGGACATGGCGATTAACCCGTAGGAGGGAAGCAGCATAACCTCGATGAAGACGAAGAAGTTGAAAAGATCAGCGGTGAGGAGAGCACCGTTGACGCCGGTGACCAGCATGAGGGTGAGGGAAGCATAATAGCGAGAGGATGTTTCACCGGCTATGGTGGCAAACCAGTTAGCGCACACCGCTATGAGCCCGGTGCTGATGATCATGATGGCGGAAAACGTATCCGCTGCGAAGGGAATAGCTACTCCGCCTTCATATAGCCCAACATTATGGGCGATAGCGCCGTGGGTGGCGGTATAGGAAAAGAGGAAACCTCCAGCCACCATGCTGATGAGCGGGATGATGATGTGGATGCCGTCGCGGAGGAACCGCCACGGAAGAAGAAGTGCGATGGCACTGGAGATTAGGGGAATGGCAACAAAAAGCGGCAGGAATACACCCATTAGGAGCGCACCTCCCGGTGAGTACTAGCAGTCTGGTGCGCCAAACTGGCCTTTCTTTCTATCCGACGCCCAGCCGTGTCAATGGTAGAGGGGCCGTCCTCGGCTAAGCGTTCGGGAACTTGAGTGTCATCATTGGTGCCCAACGCAGACATAGTGAGCAAGATGGTGGTTACAGCCATGGAAATGACGATGGCCGTGAGAACAAACGCCTGGGGGAGAGGATCAGCTATTTCTGCTGCCGGGGTGCGGTCCATAAAAGGCTCCCCGCGCCAGGCCCCGACCCCCGTGGCAAGCAAGAGCAAATTTGCGGCATGGCTAATAAGGCCAATCCCAAGAATGAGACGAACCATGCCTCGGGTCAAAATCAAGTACACCCCGCCGGCGACGAGGATACTAATGCTTAACGCAATAATCACCGCGCTGCCTCCTGTTCTTCCGTCACCTCGTGAGCAGGATTAATTGCTTCTGGGAAGTCCGGATCCGCATCTGGATTCTGGGGAAGATCCGGGGTCGCTGGCAGCGGGCCGTAGGTGCGTCGATAATCCAATGCTGCTACGCCGTCAGCACCAGGACGGGTATAGCCGCCTAAACCATTAACAGCCATGGTGAGCATTCCCAGAACCGCTAGGTAAATGCCGCCGTCGAAAATTAACGACGTGGTGAGATGTTGGCCTAAGAAATGGCCGTGGATAGCAAAGAGAAAACCACCGCGCAGGAAGCCAATAAAGCCCGCTGATACCGCAGTGATAATTCCGATGCCGGTTAACCAGACTGGGGTGGTGCGTCGGAAAATCCCTGAATCTTTACCACCGGTGAGGTATGACAACATAATCGCCGCTCCGGCAACTAAGGCTGCGGTGAAACCCCCGCCGGGATCACTGTGACCGCGCCAGAAAATCAACACACTAGATACCAGGAGCACCGGGGTAACCAGGGTGAAAGCCTTTTGGAGTGGAATAGCGTTGAGTCGGGATTGACCGAAGGGGCGGGGGCGAGTGCCGCGGACAAATTGGCCTCGTGGAATGGACTGAATGATGGCGCCAATCACCACCGCCGCCATGCCTAATACCGATAGCTCGCCTAAGGTATCGAGAGCACGGAACTCAACCAGGATGACCGCGATGACGTTTTCACCGCCAGCGATGTCTTTAGTGTTGTGGACAAACCACATGCCCAGCTCAGAACGACCGTGGCGGGCTAGGAGCCCCCAAACCGCAGCGAAGGTGGCCACGCCTGCTAAGAGAGCGACGACGATAGCACCGCGCTTTTGCGAGGCGGTGACCTTTTGGAAAGTAGCGGGTTGATGCCGGATGACCAGCATCATGATGATGACAACTAACGCCTCAACGAGAAATTGCACCAAGGCGACATCGGGTGCGCCTAAGACCAACATTTGTAAGGTGACACCCACTCCGGCGGTGCCGAGGAAAACCACCCCAGAAAGCCGATTGCGAGTACGAACCAGCCCTACCACCGAGAGCGCGATGATAGCGAAGGCAGCTAAATCAATGGGTTGATCTAAGCCGCTTACCTTAGGTGCCGCGGGAACCCCATCGAGACCAGGAATAATGATGGCAACACCTGCCAAGGTGATAAGGCTAAGCCAAAGCCACAGCAAATGACGAGAGGGATTGAGTGAATCAGCCATCCAGCCTAAGGCGCGGCCCAGTTTGCTCAATGACTTTTGGAATTGAGCTAGGGCCTGGTTGCCGGAGCCGGGGAAGAGCTCTCGATCATCGAGGGCCTGCCAAATTCCTTGACGATGCAGCACCCCGAAAATACCGACGGCAAGAACCACGAGGGAAACGAACAGCGGCAGATTAATACCGTGCCAGAGTCCGAAGTGGAGATGCTCGGACATTCCGATGGCACCCACAATTGCTTCGATAGGGCGGTCTAAATAGGCGACGAGGAAAGCAACCGGGAGAGAGAGCACGCCAGGAAGTGCTGCCGGAAGCCAGAGCGAAACGGGAGCTTCGTGAACCTCGGACATATCCCGGGGGCCATCGAAAAATGCGCCGAAAACCAGGCGGGCAGAATAGGTGAAGGTGAGGATTGCGCCGACTGCTGCGGCGATGAGAAGCATGATGACCGCGGTGTTACCTAGCGGAGCCTGTAAGAAGGCAGTAAGCATCCCCTCTTTAGAGATAAAACCCAGAAGCGGAGGAACCGCTGCCATTGACGCTGCGCCAATACAGACCGAGACGAAGGTGAAAGGCATACGGCGAAACAGCGGCCCGAGGCGTCGGACATCCCGGGAGCCGGCTTCGTGGTCTATAACGCCAATCAACATGAATAAAGACGACTTGAAAAGCGCATGGGCTAGGGTGTGTAAAGCTGCGGCTGCCAGGGCGAAAGGAGTACCCACGCCGATGGTGGCGACAATCCACCCCAGATGGGAAACCGTAGAATACGCGGTGAGTTTCTTCAGGTCCGTTTTTTGAATAGCGAAATACGCACTCAAAAGAGCAGTGGACATACCCACCACAATGAGCAACCAATTCCACGCGGGAACATCGTGGAATACCGAGCTAAAACGCATAAGAAGGTAGATTCCGGCTTTCACCACAGCGGCGGCGTGAAGGAACGCAGACACCGGGGTGGCGGCAGCCATGGCCTCTGGCAACCAGAAATGGAACGGGAACTGGGCGGACTTAGTGAAAGCCGAGACAGCTAAGAGCACAGCGATAAACGCAGTCAACCCTGGTTTTTGGGCCCAGAAATCAGCGTTCAGGATGGTTTGGAGATTAGTGCTTCCGGCTTGGACAGCCATGATGCTTAAAGCCGCTAAAAGAGTTAACCCGCCAAAGAAGGTGAGAACCAAGGTGCGTTGAGAGCCAGCCTCGCCACCTGAACCGGAACGGGCAATGAGCAGGAAAGAAGCGATGGACACCAATTCCCAGGCGATGAAGAGCACAATAACGTCATTGGCGAGAACAAGCAGCAAAATCGACAGCGTGAACGCCGTCATGATCAAGTAAAAGCTGGTGTTTCCCTGTTTAGGTGGAAGATAGGCGGCGGAGTAAATGAAAACTACCGCGCCAATACCTAAGGCAAGCAAAACGAAGAAGAGACTGAGGGCATCGCCGCGGAGCGCGAAGGAGACATCGATACCTGGGCCGAGGATGTCTTTGACCCACACCTGCTCGAAAGAGAGCGGGACGTGGGGAAAGTCCCGAACCACAAGCACCGCCCCGGCGACGAATAAGCCTGCCAGGGGCCATCCGGCGTGCCGGTCCCAAAGACGAACAGCCGGAGTAGCTAGCACCACCGCCGCCGCGGCGAGGGCGATCACAATCAGTAGAGTCACGGGCGAATCACTCTCGACGGATGGGGTAGAAATTGCTCTAAATGACGTGAACGATGTTACCAGTGGGATATATTTATTCGGGGTGCCTGCTATCAAATTAATTCTTTTCAAGGTACGTTTTCTCTATGAACAGTGCGCGTTCCCGTCTATTTCCAGCTCTTCTAGCGCTGGCGTTAATCATCCCCCTAGCAGTGGGGGCTATTTTAGGTCTAAAACCAGCAAACTCATGGAGTGGTTCCGGAGCTCCCGTTGATGACTCCGCAACTCCTGCCATGAACGGTATAGATCCAGCCGCCCTGGTATCCGCACGGCAAGCTGCCGGAAGCGCAAACACCCAGGCTGGGTTGCTGAAAAAGGGTACCGATCAACTCAAAGATGGCACCCAGCAGCTTCGTGATAACGCTGGAAAACTCGGGGATGGGGTTAACCAGGCAGCTGATGGCAGCCAACGATTAAGCCAGGGAATGGTGGAAATCCAGGCTGGAACCGGACAATTAGGCCAAGGAGCAACAGAATTAGCAAATGGGATTGATCAAATAGTTAATCAGATTACTGGACTTGAGGCGTTGCGGGGGCAAATGCTTACCGCGGTAGATCAAGCGGATGAAGAGTTAAAAACCAGTATTGATCCGCGGTCAAAGAAAATGCGGGACGAATTAGCCGGATTCCGGGAGCAAATCCAAAATTTCCAGATTGATGACAACACCAAGGCCCAAATTAACCGTGCGCAGAGTGGATCTCGGGAATTAGCAAACCAACTGAATGTTCCTGGGTACGCCTATCATGATGGAATTTATTCCGCCACCAAAGGTGCGCAGCAGTTAGCTAGCGGGCTGGGGGAATTGCAAAATGGCGTGGGTCAAGCTGTTGATGGCGTGAATAAAATTGATGATGGGGCCGGACAAGTCCAAAACATGGCTGGGCAGAACCAGGGCCGAATTCAAGCAGTTCAGCGAGCCCTGCCCATAACCCCGACCGTGGCGGCAGAAGAAGCTGCGGCTGCCGGAGAAAAACCGGGCCCCATGCTTAACCCGGTTCATGCCTTGCTGATTGCGGTACTTATGGGTGTTGGTGGTGTAGGCCTGGCGTTTATCACGACCGCGGCAGAAGGGTTGAGTAAGCGCCAACAATGGGTGCGACGCGGACTCGGTGGAGTAGCTCTCGTCCTCATCGGGGTTGTCCTCTGCGCGATTTTGGGCGGCAATCTCGGTGTAGGGGAATTGCTTCTTGCCGGCGTCGGATGCGCCCTGGGGCTGAGCACGGCCATGCTGTTGACCCAGGTAGCTATTCGATTACTAGGGGCGCGCGGAGCAGCCGTGGGTGCAGCCCTGGTTCTCCTAGCTGAAGTAGCTGTAGTGGGCTATGTATGGGCGAACTCACTTAACTCAGAGGGACACGGAGTATGGAATGTCATCGCCAACCTCATGCCCATGAACTACACCACCATGGCTATTTCTAGCGCCGGGAATCAAGGCAGTGTGAACGCTATCGTGCTATCCCTTGGCCTATTAGTGGTGCTATCTATTATCGCCGGAGCGATTGTGTTCTTGAGCTCTAAAAAAGAGATTGAGGATTATCGGGAATGGGATAGCGCCTCGGTAGGGCGCCACGCCGCCGGAGCGTAAAAACTAGTTCATCTCCCCACCCGACGGAAACCATGACGCGCACCAGCCCCCCAGGGACATGGGGGGCTATTTTAATGCACGAACAATAAAGAACACCGCTGAACCCAAGAGAAATTGCACGGGCGCCAGAATGACAACCACGTACGCGTAGGCCATGGCTGTTTGACCATCAGGCGGAGAGTGATAGACCCACCAGGTTAAAGAAACGAGCATTACGAGGATGTAGCCCGCAACGGCAGCTACGGTGCTGAAGAACCAGCGACCACCGGGGAGGCTGGCGGCAAGCCCGACGAAAAGACTGCTTATGCCGAGGGAGATAAAAAAGGACACGACACCTGAGGTGTAGGCCAAGTTCGGTTCAGGAAGCAGCCACTCGCTGAGAGATTCCCACACAATTGCCGCGAGGGCAGCGGCAGTAAAAGAGAGCAGAGGTGCGGGGGCGGAAATGTGGCGCATAGCACCATGATAAGTTAAAGATATTCATGAGGAAGGAATAAGAAAACGGCGACAGGTAACTAAGACCTGCCGCCGTTTTTGAGTTCATGGTCGGGATAACAGGATTTGAACCTGCGACCTCCTCGTCCCGAACGAGGCGCGCTACCAAGCTGCGCCATATCCCGTGGCACTGGATAAACCTTAGTCCACCCCGCCTGGCTAACGCAAAACCGCAGCTCAACTGGGATAAGCCGGTTTTTCCACGATATGCAGCAAGGTCGCCGAGGGGCGGCAAAACAGCCGGAAAGGGACAAACCGAGAGGTTCCCAAACCATTAGAAACGTGCAGATACATGTTCTTCCAGCGATGCAAACCCGATGCCCGTTCCCGGTCAATACCACAATTGGTGACTATTGCCCTCCCGCCGGGTAGACACAGCTGCCCGCCGTGGGTGTGGCCACACAAGGTAAGGTGGTAACCATCTGCGGCAAATTGATCAAGAACGCGTGGTTCTGGCGCGTGGCTCAGGGCAAGAGCAAGGTCAGCGCGTTCATTCGGAGGGCCAGCAACCCTGGAATAGTCATCAAGATCATGGTGTGGATCATCCACGCCGGTCACCGCCAACTTCACCGGTCCCACTTTTATCTCACGGCGGGTATGCGTGGCATCCAACCAGCCGTGTTCCAGAAAAGCGGCGCGCATCCCTTGCCACGGCAACTCCACCTTGCTGACTTTCCGTTTCTTGGCAAGAAGATAACCAAAAGGGTTCACGGGCCGGGGCGCAAAATAATCGTTAGTGCCGAATACAAAGAACCCCGGCACCCGGAGCAAAGGCCCAAGGGCACGCAGCACCTCCGGGACGGCCTTGAGATGCGAGAGGTTATCGCCAGTATTGATTACTAAATCGGGTTTCGTATCCGCCAACTGAGAAACCCACTCAATTTTAGTTTGCTGCCCCGGAATCATATGAAGATCACTGATATGCAAAATCCGGAAATCATTTTTTCGGCCCGACGCCCCGCCGCCCAGTTTTCCAATCCCCAACGTCCCTGGTTCTAGCAGCGGCACGGTGTATTCATGGAGTTGGAATTTACGAAGCTCAGACCACCCCCAGGCGGCTAGGGCTAGGCCACCGGCGGCGCCAACAGCACCCGTGGTGGAGGTGATAGCGAGAATTTTCCGGATCGTTGAATTCACCATTCCTACCCTACCTTCGGTGTGGAATGAGGACAGATTCTATAGAGAGTTGGGCAGCTAAAAGGGTAGTCTGAGGCACTATGAGTGAGGTCAAGAAGAGAATTCAAGCTGATCTAGCCCAAGCGATGAAAGCCCGGGAAGAAACCCGGACCGCTACTTTGCGGATGTTACTGTCCGCAATTATTTATGAGGAAACAAGCGGGGAACAACATGAACTCAGTGAGGCGGAGTTCCTGGCGGTTGTGGCTCGGGAGATAAAGAAACGTCGGGAGTCTGCGGAGGTGTATCGGAGCAACAACCGCGATGATCTTGCCGATCAGGAAGAGGCTGAAGCAGAGATCTTAGGCCAATACCAGCCCGAACAATTAACTGACAAAGAGGTAGAACAGCTAGTCGCTGAAGTAGTGGCCACCGAGTGTGGGGACAGCTACAGCATGAAAGACATGGGGAAGGTCATGAGGTCTGCCCAAGAAAAAGCCGCTGGGAGAGTTGATGGGAAACGACTCTCCGCAGCGGTTAAAGCTGCCTTGCAGGCTTAAGTAGACAGCAGATTAGAAGCCCAGGGTGTTTCGTAGATCCCGGGTGAGTTGATCAATTTGGGTTTGGATGTCTGGCACGGGCTGACCCAAGTTAGGGTCAGGGCGACGGCTGCGGCCGTCGGAGACTTCTAACACAACTGGGTTATCGCGGGTGAGGGGGCCACCATCGGCCGATGCTGCGTTCATGACCGTGCCGCGCGGGGTTCCATTCCCAAACACCATCCGGGTAGTGACGCGGAATCCCTGCTCCTGGAGGGTGCGGGTAGCATCTGCTTCGGACATCCCAACTACGGCGTTGATGCTGTTTTGGTTAGCGCCCAAGTTAAAGCTGGGATTATGCCCACCAATTCCACCGTTGACCGCAGCGGGCACTTGTTGCGCCATGGCAAACCAAGTGCGAGCCGGCTCCATTCCTCCGAACATGGTGCCGGAAGAACACTGCCGGGCGGGGCCGGTACACAGAGGAGCGGTGGATGTTCCGTCATTGTAGATATAGGTGGCGGCGGCGAAACCAGAGTTGTAGCCCAAGAACGCGGCCGATTGGTGTGATTCGGTGGTGCCGGTTTTAGAGGCTATGGGAGTTTTCCATCCTGCCGCTTGGGCAGCTTCCTTAGCGGTTCCCGTGGAGTAATCCTTACTCAACCCGGCGGTCAGGGCCTGGGCTACGTCCTCGCTGACTGCTTGTTCGCATTGTGGGCGGTCAAGAGCCACTTCTTGGCCGGAGGCGTCAGTAACTGACTCGATGGGGTTAGGCTCACACCATTTTCCGCCCGAGGCTAATGTGGCTCCCACATTGGAAAGCTCCAAGGGATTAACTGCGGTAGGGCCTAAGGTGTATGACCCTAAATTAGCTTTCTTCATATAGTCCGCGATGGAATAATCGGCATCCCAGGTGCCGGGGTTAGCATAGGAACGCAACCCCAGCTTGACGGAAAGATCCACCACCGCTGGCACCCCTACCTGCTGGATCATTTGCACGAAGGGGGTATTAGGGGATTGGGCCAATGCGTCGGTGAGAGTCATCCGGGATTTATAGCTGCCCGAGTTTTCCACGCAATAGGTATTTGCGGGGCAATTCTGAGCACCTCCGGATCCCATCCCCGTCGCCTCATAACGCGGCGGCACATTCAGCATGGTGTCTAACCCAATGCCTTTTTCCAGAGCAGCCGCAGCAGTAAACACCTTAAAGACAGAGCCAGCACCATTTCCTACCATCGAGGTAGGTTGCGGCAGAACCGTTTCTGCGTTATCGGGATTAAGCCCATAATTTCGAGACGACGCCATAGCGCGAATCTTCCGAGAATCTGAACCCGGCTCAATAACATTGGTAACCTCGGCAATACCTGGCTGAGTGGGGCTAACATTTTGGCTCACGGCTTGATGGGCCGCATCTTGGATATGCGGTTCCAAGGTGGTGCGAATGGTGTAGCCACCCTTGAGGAGTTGCTCTTTACTTAGGCCTTTTTGCTCCAAATAAGTCAGCGCATAATCACAGAAGAACCCCCGGTCACCCGCGCTAATACACCCATTAGGTAAGCCCTGAGGCTCCGGCAGCACCCCGAGTTCTTCAGCCTTAAACTCCTGGGCCTGGTCCTGGTCAAGGTATCCAGCATCCACCATGGCGTCGAGCACAGTGTTGCGACGCTGGGTAACACCCTCCGGGTTGGTATAAGGGTTAAGCGCGGAAGAAGATTGCACCATTCCGGCTAACATCGCCGACTGCGGAACGGTTAATTCCGCAGCGGACTTCCCAAAGTAGGTACGTGCCGCCGCCTCAATGCCAAAAGCCCCGTTTCCAAAGGGAACCAGGTTGAGGTAGCGCGTCACAATCTCATCTTTGCTGAGAATTTTGTCCAGGTCAGAAGCCATCCGCATTTCCCGCAATTTCCGCGGAATGGATGTCTCAACAGCCGCCGCTTGGGATTCCGGGTCATCGGCACTGACGAGAAGCAAATAATTCTTCACGTACTGCTGATCAAGAGTCGACGCCCCCTGCGCAATTCCTCCACTGACAATATTGGTGAGCATAGCTCTCGCCGTTCCTTGCAAATCCACGCCATCATGCTCATAGAATCGCCTGTCCTCAATGGCAACAATGGCGTCCTTGGCAGATTGGGGAATTTGATCCGCCTTCACCGGGTAACGACGCTGGGCATAAATCCAAGCAATCGGATTTCCATCGGTATCCGTAATAGTGCTTACCCCCGGTGCTGAACCATCCGTCATATCGGCAAGATTAGACTGCATGGTTTCGCTCGTACGGCTAATTGCCACCGCCGAGGCACCCGCAAACGGAACCAAGGCAAGGGTAAGAACCAACGTTGCGGCTAGCATCGCCAGCAGCAAATTTTTCAAGGAGGTTGCTACAGACACGCTAGTTAGCTTACAAACTTGACCGCCCTGAGGGAACTCCAACCTACCCCCATAATGTGATGTAGAATACTAAATGTGCTATTTGTGGTGTCGAGCATGAATTCCAAGAGCTCTATATTTTTTATGTCCGACGAGAACCTGGAGCGGGTATGACCACCCCAACAATATTTATCGAACACTGGGCTGATCAGGCGCGCTGTCGTCACACTAACCCTGATGCTCTTTTCGTCCGGGGGGCAGCGCAAAAAGGGGCGGCGCGTATTTGTGATAGCTGCCCGGTGATCCAAGAATGCCGAGCTGATGCCCTCGATAACCGGATTGAGTATGGAGTTTGGGGAGGATTGACGGAACGGCAACGCAGATTATTGCTTCGCCGGTATCCGAATATTTCTTCCTGGGCCGAGTTCTTTGCCCGCGGCGGCAAGATCTCCGAGGCTCTTTCTGCGACAGACACGTAAAGTAGTGCCCATGAAGAAATGGGAATATGCCACGGTGCCGTTATTAACCCACGCTACGAAGCAAATCCTGGACACCTGGGGAGAAGACGGTTGGGAACTGGTTACCGTCACCCCCGGACCTAACCCGGAAAACTTAGTGGCTTTTATGAAACGAGAGGTGGAATAGCGTGAGCCAACAGCACACTCCACTGCAACAACTAGCCGAGCTCGGGCTAGAACTGCCCGAGGTTGCCGCCCCGGTAGCCGCCTACGTGCCAGCTATCCACGTAGGTAACCAAGTGTGGACCTCCGGTCAGCTACCCTTTGCCTCTGGGGAGCTTCCCGCCACCGGAAAGGTAGGCCAGGACGTCACCCCCGATCATGCCTATGACCTTGCTAAACAAGCGGCACTTAACGCTCTTGCGGCGGTACATAGTTGCGTGGGACTAGACAACGTCACCCGAGTGCTCAAAATTGTCGGCTACGTCAACTCAGTCGACGGATTTAGCGGACAACCCGCTGTGGTGAACGGCGCCTCAGAACTGATGCGAGAAATTTTTGGTTCCGCTGGGGACCATGTTCGTAGTGCAGTAGGGGTTGCCGAGTTGCCGTTAAACTCTCCGGTGGAGATTGAGCTAGTAGTAGAGGTGTCCTAAAGGTGGGTACTGCCACCCCCGCACGGGAGAAAAATCCTTATCTTTAAGTCAGGAAGGCTAAAGTAGAGCTCATGGAGCATCCCGCCTATAGTCAACTCCGGCCAGTGACTGATTCCGTGGCCGTTGTTCTTTGCCCTAACCCTGGTTACGCCTCCTTAGAGGGCACAAATTCCTGGGTGGTCCGCGCGCCCGAGGATGAGTGCAGCATTGTTATTGATCCCGGCCCGGAAGATGAAGGTCACCTTAACGTCTTGAACTCCAAGGCTGAGAAGGTGGGGCTGATTCTACTGACTCACCGACATCATGATCATGCCGATGCGGCGCATCGTTTTCGGCAGCTCACCGGAGCACCGGTTCGAGCTTTTGACCCCACTCATTGCTATGGGGGAGAACCCCTGAAGGATGGGGAGATTATTCAGGTGGACGGGGTGACGCCGCAGATTGAAGTGGTCCACACCCCCGGACATACTCGTGATTGTGTGTGTTTCTTTATCTGGTCTGGAGTGCCAGGGGAATCCACCCTGGAAGGTATTGCTACTGGCGATACCATTGCGGGACGGCACACCACCATGATTTCTGAGACTGATGGAGACTTAGGGGATTATCTTCACTCCTTGCATATGTTGGAAGACCGGGGGCAAGGTATTCCACTATTGCCAGGTCATGGGCCAGACGGCAAAGACGTATCTGCCTTTGCCCGGAAATATATTGACCGACGGGAATATCGTCTGCAGCAAATCCAAGATGCTTGGGAAAAGCACGGCAAGGATATTGAGCTTCAAGAGCTCATTGACTTGATGTATGACGACGTAGATCCGGTTCTGCGTGGTGCTGCTGAGCAATCCACCAGAGTTGCTTTGCGCTATTTAGAGCATCAGGGAGAAGCTGCTTCCTAAAAAACAAAAAGGTGGCTTCATAGCACCGGCCCTGTCTCGCGAGGTAATCGAACGAGACAGGGCCGGTGTTGTAGTGCAGTTAAAAACTCTATTCCTCCCCCGATACCCGGCTAGCGGGCCCGGCGAGCTAAATGCTCGGTATCGACAATGAGAACGGATTTCCCTTCTAGGCGAATCCACCCGCGGTGGGCAAAAGTAGCCAAGGCCTTGTTCACAGTTTCGCGAGAAGCCCCCACCAGCTGAGCGATTTCCTCCTGGGTCAAGTCATGGTTAACCCGAAGCGCGGCTCCTTCCTGGGAACCAAAACGATTCGCTAATTGCAACAAGGTTTTCGCTACTCGGCCGGGGACGTCGGTGAAAATTAAGTCTGCAAGGTTAGCGTTGGTGCGGCGCAGGCGTCGAGCCAATACCCGAAGCAACTGTTGGGAAATCTCTGGATGCTGATCAATCCAATTACGCAGCATTTCCGAATTCATGGTTGCTGCATGGACCTCGGTGACGCAGATCGCGGAGGAGGTGCGCGGGCCTGGATCGAAAATAGACAATTCGCCAAACATGTCCGAGGGGCCCATGATAGACAACAGATTTTCCCGACCATCCGGGGCGTGGCGTGCTAGTTTCACCTTGCCCGAGGTGATGATGTAGAGCCGGTCTCCGGGTTCGCCTTCATCGAAAATGGTAGTACCACGTGGGAACCGAACCGTTTCCATCTCGGTGATGAGGTTATCTACCGCAACTGAGTCAACACCTTGGAAAATTCCTGCGCGGGAAAGGATCTCCTTCACACCTTCCACGAAAAACTCCTAACGTCGAGCACATCAGCATGTTACGAGATTCCGGTGGACTGAAAACTGGTAGTGATTTGAACCCGAACCCCCCAAGGGAGGTTGTACCGGTATGTCGCACATGCACGTAGCTTATATCACTGTGTCCACGACCACTGTAGCGTGTAATTGATCACTTCCGCATCTCAAAAGTGAAATTGTCACTCAAAGTCCGGTTGGTGAGGGGGTGGGGGTATTTCCCGACACCCCTTAGGTAGTTTTTCAGACACTTTAGGGTGTAGTGAGATATATTCCTGCGCCATAGTATCTGCGGGAAATGCTGCGCGTTAGGATAGTGGCTATGCCCACATACCAGCCTGCGAGTTCTGTTAGTTCTGGTGCACTTGCTCACCGGGTGGGGACACTGACGCGTCGGACCACTCCAGCTACCCGCCCTACTCCAGGTAGCCACCCAGCAGCGCGAGCCAAGGAAACCCCCTTGGCCTTAAAGCGGCGGGCGCGAAGAATAAACCGCACCTTGCAGGTAGCCCATCCGGATGCTCATTGCGAGCTCAATTTCCGGACTCCCTTTGAGCTACTGGTTGCTACGGTGTTATCCGCCCAGTGCACTGACGTCCGGGTGAACCAGGTAACTCCGCACCTATTTCAGCGCTATCCGGATCCGGCGGCGATGGCTCAGGCGAACCCGGCTGAGGTGGCAGAAATTATCCGAAGCACAGGATTCTTTAAAACCAAGGCCGCCAACCTGGTGGCCCTTAGTGAACATCTCGTGGCTGAGCACGGGGGAGAGGTGCCGGCCGAGTTCTCAGCCTTGGTAGCGCTTCCTGGGGTGGGTGCAAAAACCGCTCATGTGGTGCGAGGAAACGCTTTTGGGATACCCGGATTAACAGTAGATACTCACTTCGGGAGGTTGGCGCGGCGACTAATGCTGAGCGATTCCCACGATCCTCGCCGGGTCGAGGAGGACGTGGCGGCGCTCATCGACAAATCCGAGTGGACCATGTTTTCCCATCGGCTGATTTTTCACGGCAGGCGAGTCTGTCATTCTCGGCGAGCTGCTTGCGGGGCGTGCCTCTTAGCTGCAGATTGTCCTAGCTTTGGGGCAGCTGGCCCCACTGACCCCGCCGCTGCCGAAGCTCTGCTGAAAGGCGACAATATCGAAACCTTGGCGCAATTAGCGGGACTGGAGGAGTAAATGAGACCAGAAATCCGATGGTCCATTCTGGGGGTCATAGTGATCAGCGTTGTGGTTTTGCTCACCGTACCGATGATGTTGCGTAGCTCGGATGACTCTACCCCCACTCCCACCGCGAACCCGGACGACAGCTCGACATCACCCACTACGCATAGTGAGATAGCTGCACCACCAGGATCTCGCCCTGACTGCCCGGATATTGACCTAGCCGGAACGTCTTTGGAGTGCTTAGGAGGACACCGCCAGCCGGTAGCGCAGAAACACATGGTAGTGGTGAATCTCTGGGCGTGGTGGTGTGCGCCATGTCGAGAAGAGATCCCCCTTCTTAGTAGTTATGCCGACCACCACCCGGAGTACACGGTCGTAGGTGTTCATGTTGATAGTGCGGGCGACGCAGGTGCGGATATGCTAAATGACTTAGGCACCTCCTTAGCAAGCTTCCAAGACGGAGCCCAACAGTTAGCCCTCAAACTGGGATTACCTAAAGTTGTTCCCATCACCCTAGTTTTTCGCGACGGCCACCAAGTGGGGATGTTTCCACAGGTGTTTCACTCCGAGGAAGAACTAGATAAGGCAATAGACTCCGTGCTGTCTTAAGGATGGTCCAATGAAAGATGAATTTCGGTTAGTGTGGGACCACATGCCGGGGTGGGTGCATGAGCTTAAGAGGAGAATAGAAGACTCTGCACCGCCGACGCCTGGATTGATTTCTCAAGAAGAGGCTCGACGCCGGGCCGAGCATCGACCCCGGCAACGTTCAGCCATATTGATTCTGCTTAATGGCCAAGAGCACCGCGACGCTAGTGTTCTTTTGACTCACCGCTCCCCGCGAATGCGCACCCATCCAGGTCAAGTAGCTTTCCCCGGGGGGCGCATGGATCCCGAAGATCGAGATGAAATTGATACCGCTTTGCGAGAGGCATGGGAGGAAACCGGGGTTCATCGTCACGGTATTACTCCTTTCGCCCAACTCCCCGACGCGCATACCCACGTCGGGGCTGCCGTCAGCCCCATCATGGCCTGGTGGCACGCCCCCAGCCCGGTGTGGGCGGCGAGCCCAGCAGAAACCGATGAGGTGTTCCACGCCGGCTTTGCTGACCTCGTAGACCCCAGTAACCGCGTGATGGTTGGGCGTCGGATGCCGTCGACCGGGGATCCATGGATAGGTCCTGCCTTTTGGTCGCACGGCTACCTGGTGTGGGGATTTACTGGCGCGCTATTAGCTGGTTTAATAGCCAGCGGCGGCTGGGAAGAGGAATGGGATCGCGACACGATCTATGATCTCAATGAGCTTCTCGCAGTTTCGCGCAATAATGAGGAATCGCAACCACAAACTCGAGGCGGAGAGACACAGGCGTGACAGCTAGCCTAATTATTGACTTGATACTCCTCATTGCGGTGATCATCACCCTTTTCGCAGGATGGCGGATGGGGGCGGTGACGTCGATCTTCTCCACAGTAGGGGTAATCAGCGGGCTGGTAGGTGCGGCGATGCTTGCACCTTTTGTCATGGAAAAAGTAGCCTCAACGAGTTTGCGAATACTTTTTGCCCTGGGTCTGATTGTGCTGCTAGTAGCGCTAGGGAACCTGATTGGCACGACCCTTGGGGCATGGCTGCGAAATGCTCTCGGGAAAACCCCGGTGCGTTCGATAGATTCTCTTGTTGGCGGTATTTTGCAGCCAGTAGCCACCCTGCTTGTGGCGTGGTTGGTGGCTCATCCCTTAGCAATGAGCGCTGGCGGGGACATCTCCTCGGGGATCCAGGGATCAAAGATTCTAGCTGCAACAGACAAAGCAGTGCCGGAACGTTTTCATAATCTTCCGGATCGGATTTCTGCGATGCTGAGTGAATCTGGTTTGCCGCCAATTATGGGGGTATATCAGCAGCATGCCGGAGCAGAAGTAGATCCCCCAGATCAGCAAATTGTGCACTCCCCGGTCGTCAATACTGTTCGCCCGAGCGTGATTCACGTGATGGGTGATGCCGAGATGTGTTCGCGACGCCTGATGGGTTCTGGTTTTGTAGCTAGCCCTCATCACGTCATTACCAATGCTCACGTCGTTGCCGGAACGAACCGGGTGAACCTGGATACTGTGCATGGGGTGGAACAAGCCCAGGTAGTGTATTACAACCCTGAGGTGGATTTAGCGGTACTCTATGCGCCGAATTTAGATTTGCCCGCCTTACCCTGGGCTGAAGAACCCGCACAGACAGGGGATGATGCTTTGGTTCTAGGGTTCCCGGAATCTGGGCCGTTCTCTGTGTCTCCTGCTCGGGTTCGGGAAAAACTCATGATTGCTGGGCCGGATATTTACGCCCAAGGAAGAGTAGAGCGTGAAGCATATACCCTGCGTGGATCTGTGCGCCAAGGAAACTCAGGCGGGCCGGTCATTAATAGCGATGGAGAAGTAATTGGGGTGGTCTTTGGGGCTGCGGTTGATAACAGCGATACCGGGTACGCCATCACCCGGGCGGAAGTACTCCGCCAAATAGGGGATCTTAATGCCCTCACCGCTCCCGTGGCTACCGGACAGTGCGTCCTGAGCGCTCAACACTAGGTACGGTGTTGTCGGACCGTGCTACAAGAACTGTGGCACCTACCCTACCCGACTGAGAAAACAGGGGTTAGCTACCGTGAGTAGCTAACCCCAACCTTGATGTTGGTGGTTTAGGGCTGAGGATAGGTCAGCGGGGAATCGAAACCGTTGTAGAGCACCGGAGTACCACCGGACAGGGTTCCGATGATGTGACGCTTGCCGTCACCACCTAAGAGATGCAACGGTCCGCCAGAATCGCCCTCAATGGCTGGAATAAGAGCATAAACCTCTCCAGACTGCACATTAACCCCGGTGATAATTCCGCAGGTTCGTCCGGTGGCTGAGCCCTCTTTGCAGACAAATTGTCCCACCATGTTCTGATTCAACATCAATGGTTCACCCAGAGCTAAGGGATTGTTAAGAGCGTTGACCAGTGGGGTGTTCGCGATCAGGGGAGCGATGCTGTTATTTTCCAGACGAGAATAGATGGAGGAGCTATCTACCTCTACTCCTGGTTTGATTGGGAACATAGCAACATCGGTGAGAACCGGTTGGAAAGAGTCATAAACCGTAGGCTCGGAATAGAGCTTCATCCGGGATAACTCGGCCTGATCGGCTAGCACAGTTCCATCGCTAGTGCGCACCTGAGTGATATTGCTATCGCCAAAACAATGCGCGGCGGTAACTCCCCAGGTCTCACCGGTGTTTGTGGTAGTGGTGTACGCCAAAGTGCAGGCGTAACCGCTGCCGTTTCCGGTGTCGAGGAGTAAAGAGTCGCCAGCGTGGGTGGCGGCATGAGCTGAAATGGGCATACTGAGGACCACCGCCGCAGCGCCAAGGCTTAAGAGTTTCTTCATTAGCTCTTCCCTTCGTAGGAGCATTCAAGAACACGTACTTTAAGCCACGCTAATAAGAAAAAATCTGATGTTCAAATGAAGATATCTTGAGAAAAAGATAGGTGTACCAGGGCTAAAAAACAGTCCTTTTTTCTTTGGCAGATGATCAGCGGAGAAAGAGTTAGTTCAGCGCAGGGAGAGTGGCGTCTAAAAAGGCTCCCGGATCTTCAAGGTGGGGTAGAAGTTTGGTGCCAGGAATCTGGACCGCCTGGAAACGATTGCGCACTCGACGTCGGCTTCGTGCTTCCATATCAGCCCAAGCAGCCCCGCCAGGGTGAATAAGCACTGTCGGGGAGGTGACAGCGGCTCGGTATTTTTCATTGGGAACCGAGTTACTGAGTAGTTGGAGACTCTGGCGAGTAGCCGGTTTAGGGCGGGACGGAGCAATCTCAGATACCCGCAGCTGGAGGCACTCCTCAAACCGGTAACTGTTATGAAACTGGGGGTGGGTACAGGCGGCAAGGTTGCGTCGATACGCCTTTTCTGACGGTGAACCATGACGCCACAAAGTAGGACAAAGGGAACCAGGGACGGGGCGATAAGACCACGGTCGGCTGAACAGATGACGTCGAAAATCAGTGGGGTGGACCGCGCCAATGGCAATGAGATTATTGACTAGCTGGGGAGATTTAGCAGCCAAACCCCAGGCCACAGCGGCACCAGAGCCTTCTCCGATGATGGTGGCGGAACTATGCCCCAGGCTGCGAATAACCCCGGTGATGTCACCAACCGCGCCGCGAAGATCATAGCCAAAGGTGCCGGCCGGGTGGTCTGAATAGCCAAAGCCGCGCATATCCACGGCAGCTACCTGGTAGCCAGAATCAGCAAGCGGCGAAATGACGTCTCGCCAGTCAAACCAGCCTCCGAATGCTCCGTGGAGGAGCAGGATCAGGGGTTGATCGGCACTACCTGCGGTAGCAGCATGAAGGCGCACACCGCGGGTGTGCACCATATCATGGCGAAAGGGATCCGGAGAGAGACTCAGGAGTACAAGCCTTGATTCTTAGCTTCTAACTTCTTTTGAGCTTTACCTGGAACGAGGTTTTTGAGCTCAGAGACAGATTCCACGGTCTTTTCCGGTTTACCCATCTTCTTCACTTTGCGGTAGCCGAAGAGCGCCAGGCACGCAGCGAGGGCGATCATCACTGCGAAAACGATGAGGAAGCTGGCCCATAGGGGTAGCCACAAGTGCAGTAAAGCGGCGATGAAGAAGAAAAAGAAGAAGGTGGAATACAGGGCAATGACTCCGGCGACGCCGAAGAGACCGCCGCCGACGGCGCCTTTCTTCGCTTCTTGAGCTAACTCAGTTTTCGCGAGTTCCAGCTCAGAACGGAAAAGAGTGGACATTTGGCTGGTGGCGTTGCTGATGAGCGTGCCAATGGAACCCTCACCCGGGGTTGTAGTGTCGACGTCGCTGAGCGGGATCGAGTTCACTTGGGCGGAGAAATCCCCGCTTCCGTCAGTGAAGAGACCGTTTTGATTATTCACGTTTGCTCATTCCTCCGAAGGCGTTCAGATAGTCCCAATGTTGCCATAGATGGGGTGAGCGTGACTCAGTGACCCATAGCAGCAAAATTATCCTAGTAAACATGCTGAGTCTAAGGGATGACTGAGGGGGAGTCTATGCGGGGGGAGGAAGAAAATGAGGAGGACCGGTATATCAATGAGGCGCAGGGCTGAGTTTGTCGTAAGTTCCCCGCATCTGGGGGTAGTCATAGCGATACTTAACTGGGGATATTGCGGCTGCGCTGATACCACCAAACTCCGGCAGCCAAACTCGCGAGGGAGAGCGCTATCCCGGTAGTAATTCCAACGTCGCGAGAGGAGGGAGGGGTAATAAGCGGTACTGGATTACGAAAGGAGAGAATCTCCCAGTCGCGTTCGCTAGCAACTCGACGTAAACCTCGGTCTGGGTTCACCGCTACAGGGTGAGAAACCAGCTCCAACATGGGAAGATCTGCCAGTGCATCTGAATAGGCGTAGCTGCGGGATAAGTCATAGCCGCGCTCAAGGGCAAGATTGGTGATAGCCATCGCCTTGTGTGGTCCGGTGCAATAAAAAGGAACGTTGCCGGTATAGCAACCATCTTTGACTTCTAGTTTGCTGCCAATGACATCGACCACGCCTAATTCACTGGCTATCACTGACACCAGATCAGGGATGGAGGCGGAGACAATAATGACATCTTCTCCCCGGTCTTGATGCTCTTTAATTAATTGCCTGGCTTCGGCATAGATACGAGGGGTTAAGACGCTATGCATTGTCTCTTCGGCAACTCTGTGAACTTCGGAAACTTCAAGCCCAGAGATAATAGTGGATAGTCTTTCTTTCGCGGATTCCATTTGCTCTGCGCTGTGGGTGGAAAAAAGATAGGAAAGCTGGGCGAAGGCAAGGTGTAAGGCAGAACCGCGCGAGAGTAAGCCATTGTTAAGTAACTCGCGACCCAAGGTGTGTGCGGAAGATGTCGCGATAATGGTTTTATCCAGGTCAAAAAATGCGGCTCCGGAAGTCACCTCTCAAAGTTTAGTGAAAATTTCCTTCAGTTTTTAGGGAGGAGACTTGTAATTTTCCGGGGCGCTATGCCATAATCGCAACCGCAGGGCCCCGATATTCTATCGTGTGTGGCCCGCCCCGGCTCGCCCCCCGAGGCCGGGTTACCGACGGCCCGCGCGCACCCCCCCCGAGGCGCGGGCCGTCACCTATATTTTCTGCATTTCTCCTGGGTTTCAGGCCACTCACGGTGCGCTGTGCGAGGTAAGCCGCGGGAGGGATTGGTTCCCCTGGCTGAGGAACTATCAGAGGTAGCGACGTTTTCCCCAGCATTTCGTTGACAGCGCAACAAAAAGTCGGCTTTTCCACAGTGTTAAGAAAAAGGGCCAGAATTTTTTCGCCACGCGGCGATACTAAGCCCATGAATAGCATTCTTGTTGCAGTGACCGACCCGACGCTTCACCCCGAAGCTGTCCACATTGCTGCTGCTACCGGCAGGAATGTTATTGACACCACTGATCCCCGGGAGATTTCCCGATATTTCAACAAGGTCGACGCGGTCTTAGTTGACGAAACCCCGGCGCGCCATGTGGGAAGTTTGCCTCGCCGAGCTGGTGTTTATTTTCTTGCCGCTGATCCAGGGCCCATGAACTGGCGCAGTGTGGTAGATTCCCAGGCCCAACATGCCTTTGTGATCCCCGCTCAAGCAACCGAGCTTTTAGCTGAATTAGGACGGGCGGACCTTCCTCAGGGAGGAACGGGTTTAGCTCCTGGGCGAAGTCGGGGTCACGTATTAGCAATCACCGGGGCGTGTGGTGGGGCCGGGGCCAGCACCTTAGCTGTGGGATGTGCTTTGAGGGCTGCTGGCACCTATGAGGAACCGGTGACCTTGGTTGATGGTGATGTTAATTCCGGCGGTATCGATCTACTGTGCGGGATTGAACAAGAACCAGGTGTGCGCTGGCCAGACATCAATTTCGGGTATGGGAGACTCAGCGCTGAGGAATTGCGTCGCGCATTACCTCATACCGGCAGTGGCGTGGCTGTGTTGTCAGCAACCCGCAGCACTCTTGCCCAGGAACCGGAGCTTTCAGCAGAGGTCATCGCGGCGGCGTTGCGAGATTTATCGGTAGGCCCTGGTCTTAGCATTGTGGATTTACCTGGGCACATGCTTTTCCAGGCAGCCGAGATTTCGGAGTTCTCCGGGGTATGTGATCGTTTACTGATGGTGGTGCCAGCTGAAATACGGGCAGTATCGGCAGCCGCTCGACGTGTAAACCGGTTGCGCACCCACGGTTGGAATTCCCCCATCGAAGTGGTGGTACGGCATCGCGGGTGGTCTGGCCTTGACATCGGTGAGATCGAAACGATTCTGCAATGTTCAGTGCTTGGGGAAGTAGGCACTATCCCGAGGATGGCGAAGTGCGCCGAACTTCAGGGATTAGAGGGGCGACGGTGGAAAAGCTTCGACAACATTACTCGCCAGATCATTGCTGAACCGGGGAGGACAGCATGACGAGGGGCAACACTATCGAGGCGATTGTAGAACGAGTGCATCGCAGGCTGGCAGAAAACGTGCAACCGCTCAAGCCGGAGGAGCTTGCTCAACTGGTGCGAGAGGAAGCCGGGCTGATTAGTGATGCAGAAGTCCTTAATCTACTGAGAAGACTCCGCCATGACTCGACCGGGATCGGTGCTCTAGAACCACTATTGGGGATACCAGGAATTACGGACATCGTAGTCAACGGGCCGAAAGATGTGTTTTTTGACCGAGGGCAGGGGTTGGAACGCTCTCGAATAGCTTTCAAGAATGATGCCGAAGTGCGTCAACTCGCTGTTCGACTCACCTTGGCGTGTGGGAGGCGATTAGACGACGCGCAACCTTTCGCCGATGGCCGGCTTCATCGAGATGACGGCACCCATATTCGCGTTCATGCGTTGCTTTCACCTCCGGCTGAGAACTACACCTGTTTGAGTTTAAGGGTTTTACATCAAGC
The DNA here is from genome assembly GCF_014522205.1 of Corynebacterium poyangense. Classification (NCBI taxonomy): domain Bacteria; kingdom Bacillati; phylum Actinomycetota; class Actinomycetes; order Mycobacteriales; family Corynebacteriaceae; genus Corynebacterium; species Corynebacterium poyangense. Next base: position 322,691 of record NZ_CP046884.1, read on the forward strand.
CACCGACACACTGTCGCGGTTGGTTGAGAGCGGAACAATGCCCACCGAAGTGGCAGAGATTCTGCGCCAGATCGTGAGACAACGTCGGGCGTTTCTGGTCACCGGTGGGACGGGAAGTGGGAAAACTACGCTTCTTTCGGCTTTACTTTCCGAAGTTTCGGAACGGGAAAGAATCATTTGTATTGAGGATACGGCGGAATTACAACCGCACCATCCTCACGTTGTGTCCTTGGTATCTCGGGCAAAGAACATTGAGGGTCGAGGAGAAATCACGCTGTCTGACCTTCTCCGTCAGTCTTTAAGGATGCGACCTGATCGGATTGTGATTGGAGAAATCAGAGGGGCTGAGGTCGTTGATCTCCTCGCGGCTTTAAATACCGGGCACGATGGCGGGGCTGGGACGGTACATGCTAATTCATTGGCGGAAATTCCTGCTCGGATGGAAGCTCTCGCCGCGCTGGGAGGCATGGACAGAACTGCCTTGCACTCTCAAATGGCGGCTGCGCTGCAGATTGTCTTGGTCATGCGGAAAGGGCCAGAGGGTCGACGTCTCCATCAAATTGGCCAGCTCTCGGGCAATCCAATCACGGCAACTGTGTTATGGGATGACCGGCACGGAGAACGATCAGGATTCGCAGAATTTATCAGGGGGTTGACGGGGTGAGTGCGGCAATTATCAGTGCATTAGTGATGGGGGCGGTTCTGCTACACATTCCCGCAGCACCGTTAAACAGGTTAGCGTTGGCTAGTCATCAGCGACGCACGAGAATATTTACCGGGGTTCAATTAATTCTCGTGGGGTTAGCGGTAAGTGCAGTCCTCTTGAGCGGACATATCACCACTGTCGTGGCTATGGCGGTACTCATACTTAGTGTTGGGTGGCTAGTGACTCAACGCCGAGAACTCAATCAATCCCGGCGGCGCAGGCAACTAGTAGCACTATTACTCAGCCACGTGGTCGCAGACCTCAAAGCCGGAACACCAATTGACCAGGCTCTTTTTGATGTTCTGCGATCCGGAGTGATTCCAGAATCTGGGGTGGGTGCTCAACTTCATTCTGTCATCCAGGTAGCAGCGGCACGGGCGCAGGCGGGTGGATCTGGCAGTACAGTTCTACAAGACAGTGGGACAACCTTCCCAGAATTGGCACACCTCGGTCAACTATGGGCTAGTGCTCAACAGCATGGGATCCCGTTGGGTGCCATCTTGGAACAAGCACAGCGCAGAATAGATGCCCAAGAACAACATCACCGGTCTACAAGCGCATCACTTCAAGGTCCCCAGGCTACTGCGGTGATCCTAAGTCTGCTGCCCCTTGCCGGAATAGCTCTGGGGGCCACGATGGGGGCACATCCCGTGGAGTTTCTCTTCGGCGGAGGACTAGGAGGACTGCTCCTGCTTTCTGGTGTGACGTTGGTATCCGCAGGATTGTGCTGGTCACACTTGATAATCACAAAAGCAAGGGGCGGATTGTGAATAGTTACTATATTGCGTGTGCGCTTTTAGCCGCAGGGTTAGCTGTGATTATTCCGCTTCCTCCACCACGGCAGCGGATTCACCCAGATAACTGGCCCCGTGATGGACCAAAATCCAGAAATTGGTCATGGCGGTGGAGGCGAAAGAAAAACACAGCTACTAGTGGACTCTTACTCGCTGGTGCCGCAGATATTGACCTGTTCGCTGCGTGCACACGGGCTGGGCTATCTACGGCCAATGCGGCTGCAATTGTTGCTGCAGCTGCCGGCGAGGATACCAAGAAATACTGGTCAACAATTGCTTCCCTATTGGAGATCGGAGTGAGTCCAGATAAGGCGTGGGCAGGTATGCAGGATCTTCCCGGACTCGGGGAATTGGCTGGACTTAGCCGCACGTCGCATCGATCCGGTGCGGGAGTAGCCGAAGGATGTGAACGAATAGCTAGCAACGTCCGCTCGGAAACTTCAAGCCGTGCCACGGCCGCTGCTGAACGAGCCGGGGTCTTTATCGCTCTACCCCTAGCGTTGTGTTTTCTCCCGGCCTTTTTATTGCTTGGGCTGGCGCCAGTAGTAATTAGCCTGGCGAGCAGCATTTTTTAACAGAAACGATACCCAGTACAACACTAACCACATGGTTTAAGGAGTGAAGAATCATGAATCCGACACCGATGAAAAAGATGACGCAGTGGAAGACTGTTCTGCATGATGACCAAGGAATGAGCACTATCGAATATGCGATGGGCAGTCTAGCTGCGGCTGCACTGGCTGGTGTGCTTTATCTTGTCATTAAAGGTGGGGCGGTGGTGGATGCAATCGAATCCATCATCACTGATGCGCTCTCTAATACCCCAGGCTAATGTGGCGAAATGATCGAGGATCCGTCACTATTGAGGCGGCCTTAGCCTTAAGCAGTCTGGTGATGGTGGCAGCCGCTTTTCTTGCAGGTCTAGCCACCATGGGCGCATACCTTGCAGCCACCGATATTGCCGCCGCCGCAGCACGGGCTCACGCCATTGGAATGAACTATGAGCCACATCGAGGGACGGTAGAAATCAGTAACTCAGGTGGTCTCATCACAGTTCAAGCCTCGGTCCCTTCTCCCTTAGGAAAGATGAAAGCTCAAGCGGTTTTCCCGGAAGAGATAGCTCAAGGAAAAGAGCCTCAATCTTCTACCGTAGTTCGAGGGATAGAACCATGAGTTCGCGCCAGCCCCATGATGAGGGCTATGCCACGATCACGGCAGTCGGAATAATCACTGCTTTGATCAGCGTGGGCCTAGTCCTTATGGCCGCCGGAGCATGGGTCATCTCAGCACATCAGTCCCAAAGCGCTGCGGAAATGGCTGCGATCTCAGCGGCCTATGCCCACTATCAGGGGAAGTCCGCGTGCTCTGAGGCTGCAGAGATCAGCCTACAAAACAAAGCAACACTGCAGTCTTGTCGGGTGGAAGAAAGCGATGTGATCGTGGAAACCAGTGTTCGAGGAAGGAGAGCACAAGCACGCGCCGGGCCTATTTAACAACTGTCTGTGCTGGGGGAGGCAGCGTCGAGCATGATCACCATAGCTTCGAGGAGTTTTAAGGCGCCTTCCTTATCCAAAGGGTCGTTTCCATTTCCGCATTTCGGCGATTGGACACACGAGGGACAACCATGTTCACACTCGCAGGTGTGTACGGTTTCGAAGGTGGCGGTAATCCATTCCTGGAATCGTTGAAAACCACAGTCGGCAAAACCTGCCCCACCAGGGTTGCCGTCATAGACAAACACTGTGGGTAAGTCGGTATCAGGATGGTGAGCTGTTGACACGCCGCCGATATCCCATCGATCACAGGTAGCTAGGAGGGGAAGCATTCCGATGGCTGCGTGTTCTGCTGCATGGAGAGTGCCAGGGATACGCTCCGCCGTGATCCCTAAAGCATCAAAGACAGTGGGATCAACGGTGTAAGCGACGGCTCTGGTCTGCAGGGTGTGTGCTGGTAGGTCAAGAGGAGTGACGCCGAGCATTTCGCCGTCGAGTCGGCGAGTAGCAAAGCCGAGGACTCGCTGGGTAACTTCCACATCCACGTTGGCTATTGATAATCCAGGATGGGGGCTAAGAATATCGTTTGGTTCCGGTTCCTCAAGAATGGAGATATCAGTAACGCGTCTAGCACTGGTCGTGTAGTCCGGAGTTTCTGGCCTCAAGAAAGCGAGGTGATCTTCTAATAGCAACTCTTCAACGACAAAGCTTTCTCCCCGGTGCAAGTACACCGCCCCTGGGTGAACCTGAGAGCACGCCCGCTGAGAGTCGATAGTTCCGATGACCCGGCCATCGCTTCGGTCAACCAAGGTGACTTCATGTCCACATCCACCCCGGATATTCACCCGGGAATGGGCAATATCCGGATACAACTCAGCGTTTTCGTGAGCGGTGATGGGGGTGGGAAACCATCCCTGGGGACGCTGTCTCAACAGCCCCTCGGCTACCAGCTCGGTGACTACGCGCTCTGCGCGGAAATTCTCGATATCAGCGACAGAGAGCGGTTTTTCCACGGCTGCACAGTAAATATGAGCCTTCACTATCGCTGGATTGTAGGGGTTGAAAATAGCGCGCTCTACCGGTTTCCCCAATAAGGCTTCAGGATGATGAACCACATAGGAATCCAAGGGATCATCGCGGGCGATGAACACCACCATCGATCCTTGACCACGTCGCCCAGCTCGTCCGGCTTGCTGCCAAAAAGAGGCAATAGTGCCAGGGTAGCCAGCAGTGATGACTGCGTCTAAGCCACCCACGTCGATCCCTAATTCCAAGGCGTTGGTGGTCGCTACCCCAAGAAGTTCCCCATTATCTAGGGCTTTTTCTATGGCACGACGATCCTCTGCCAGGTAGCCGGCTCGATAGGAGTCAATCCGTTGAGCATCATAGGCACGACCAGCAAGAACCAGGGTTTCAGCACACCGCAAGGCCACGGTTTCTGCTTGCCGACGAGAAGGAACAAACGTGAGTGTCCGAGCTCCTTCGCTAACCAGAGCGGCCATCATGAGGGCGGCTTCTGAACTAGCGGGGTGCCGAACCGGGGCACCATGATCTCCAGTCACACCC